>NZ_CP047023.1:3170847-3476265 GCF_009796765.1 Paraglaciecola sp. L3A3 | reverse complement strand
GTTGACAAAACCGGTTAAAATAATAGCTAAACGTTGACGCCAGTCATCTAAAGTATCTCCACTCATTGGGTCAAGTCCGTTATTGGCTTTAGCCCTTATAATAGCTTGTACCGGAGGCACATCACGTAACGCTAGTAGGTTATGTCGATGGGTTTCTAATACTAATTCAATCGTATCTTTAAGAACTAAGTTTTTACTTTGTTCTAATTCAAGCAAACTAGTTTCGGCAAGTTGCTTTGATTGCCAGTTACTGGCATAACTGATTACAAGGAGTGCAGAAACTAATAGACTACCTAATATCAGTGTTGTTTTAGCCCTGAGTCCGAACGTAAAATTTTTTGCCATGATTAATGTCCTATTAGGACTAAAGCAGCACGTTAGTATGAGCTATAGAATTATATGGATAATTAGTATAAATGAATAGTGAATGACAGGCAAAATTGTAATTTGTTGACGATGGGCATTAAGACCTTCTGAAGCACTATTAGTTACCGGCGGTATTGGGTCGTAAACCAATATTTATACCAATCCACATTGATAAGTGTGCACTCAGCGAGAGTTTAAATGAGCTTAATCAAAGCGCTTGAATGAATCTTTTTATTAAAGAAAAGCCAGTGCTCTTTTGAGTTCGATCAACCCAGAGTAAGCTCATTTAAAACTCGCCTGTAAGGAATGCCCCAGCGGCTGGGGCCCTGCGTTTTCGGTATTTAAAAGCGAGCAACCATTCCTACACAAAAATGTCTGGAACACTTTTGCTCGCTTTAGCGAAAGGCAGGATGCCTGAAGTACACCGACGCCTTGTTCTAAAGCCGCGGAATGCATTCTGAGAGATCAACTATCAATGTGGATTGGTATTTATCAATTATTAAATAAGCCGCGTATCAACTTAAGGCCACCAACAGCAGCATCTAATTCGTTGTCAATTAATGGGCGGGTGATATGTAATGCACTGGCTAGTCCTTCTACTTTATTTGTGAAAGCTTCGATTGTTACCCAGCCATCGTATCCAATACTTTTCAACGCATGCACGTTAGTCTGCCAATCTACTAATCCTTGGCCTAACATTCCTCGGTGGCTTTCGGAGAAATGCACATGCTTGATACTACTAGCACCCGTTTGAATTGCTGTTGTAAGGTTTGACTCTTCTAGATGAGCATGGTGAGTGTCGTAATGAATACCCACAAAAGGGGAGTTAACCCTATCGGCAATAAATTTGGCTTGAGCGGTGGTATTCATCAAGTAACATTCAAATCGATTTAAAAATTCTAGGCAAAGTGTGACATTGGCTGCTTCTGCGTAACTGGCTGCTTTAGTCAGGTTTTCTATACACCAGTCTTGTTCTTGAATACTTGCTGCCATACCGCTAAAAACTCCTGGGGAGGAATGAATAGGTCCGCCTAATATTTGACTGCCTAAGGCTTGATTACAGTTAATCGCCCACTTTAAATGATCTAGGCCTGCTTGCCTGATTTTAGCATCAGTAGAAATGAGGTTTTTGTCTGGGCAGCAATTTGAGGTTGTAGTACAGGCTAAACCTTCATCAGCTAATACTTGTTGTATTTTTTGGTAATGAGCGGTGTTACCAATAGTTAAAGGTATTTCAACACCATCAAAACCGGCTTTTTTGAGTAATGGAAATAAGTGAAAATGTTGTTCTGCAACATGTGTTGTCCATAACAAAAAGTTAATTCCGAATTTCATTTATCCTCCAAGCGAGTTAGTGAGCTGATGCACAATGTAAAGGAATGTAAAAATTATTGATAGTTACTTTTAATGATTTATATTTAATTTACTTTTTTTATATAAGAAATTTATCTTGGGGGTAAAATATGATTAATTTAGCAACTAAACTGTTTTCAGTTTTGTGCCTGACAACATTTATTAGCACTGCCAGTTTTGCAGCAACCGATACTCGTCCGAATATTTTGGTGATTATGGCAGACGATCTAGGTTATGCCGATTTAGGTTTTACCGGGGCTAAAGATATTTTTACTCCAAACCTAGATGCATTGGCTAACAATGGCGTAAAAATGACCAATGGTTATGTGACACACCCTGTATGTGGGCCTTCTCGTGCTGGGTTGATTACTGGCCGGTATCAAGCTCGTTTTGGTATGGAAATTAACGTCACCAATTCTTTTTATGATGAATTTAGTGGTTTGCCTTTAACCGAGCAAACTTTTGCCACTCGCCTGCAGAAGGCAGGTTATAACACGGGAATTATTGGCAAATGGCATTTAGGTGGTAATCAAAAGTATCATCCTCACAATCGTGGATTTGATTATTTCTTTGGTTTCTTAGCCGGTGGACATACTTATTTTCCTAAAAACGTCACCACAACTACGCCTCTTTGGTCAGAAAAAAATCCAAGCCAAACGCATTACTCTGCCAACGAAGGTAGTATTTGGCCATTACAACGCAACGACAATACTGCTGAGTTTACCGAGTACTTAACCACTCAGTTAAGCCGCGATGCTGCTAAATTTGTTTCACAAGCAGACAAGCCGTTTATGCTTTATTTGGCATATAACGCACCGCACTTACCTTTAGAAGCGCCAGCCGAAACTATCAAAAAATATAGCCATATCAAAAACAAAACCCGTCAAATATATGCAGCTATGGTAGATGAAATGGATAGAGGTATAGGCATGGTTGTAGATTCGTTAAAAGCTTCGGGTAAGTTTGATAATACACTTATATTCTTTTTATCAGACAACGGAGCGGCTGCGCCTCTAGCGGGTATGGATTACAAAAAGAAGAGTAAAGGCAAGCTATTTAGTGATAGTGGTAAATTTCGCGATGGTAAAGGCAGCATGCGTGAAGGGGGCTCACACGTGCCGTTTATTGTGCACTGGCCCGCAGGTATTAAAAAATCAGGAGAATTTGACGGTTTAGTGTCGTCTCTAGATATCGCTGCGACTGCTGTTGCTTTAGGTAAGGGAGATACCTCTGGTCATAAACTTGAAGGTAAAAACCTGATCCCTTATGTCAATGGAGAAAAGCAAGGATCACCACATGATGCGCTATTTTGGCGCCGAGAGGCGACACAATGGGCAGTACGCACATTAGATGCTAAATATTTGATGAATGCCAAAGATCAAGGTATTGAACTGTACGATATGGAAAATGATCCATACGAGAAAAACAATATTCTGCAAAACAACCCTGCTAAGCGTAAAGAGTTAGCTAAGCTTTGGAATAATTGGAATGACAATAATACTAACAACGTTTTGTTGGATGCAGGGCAATACCAAAAAGTGCGGTTGAATTTCTATAAAGATTTACATCAAGAATTAGTAGAAAAAGCTAAAAAAGTGGAAAAAGTGGTGATCGACTAAAAGAGATTTACGACTTACTTACAGGTACAAAAAAAGCAGAAGTCGATTACCCACTTCTGCTTTTCTGTAAGTCGCTTAGATTGTTAAATATCGAGGCCTGTTAAAAATATGCTTCTCGGCATAAATAAGGAATAGCATGAAAATAGCAAACATAATTTTTATCATCACTATGGGTTTATTGCTTGGATTTTTAACTAAGTCAAGTGCAGCCGCCGAGTCAACGGTTAAATTTAAAGAGATTAAAGGCGAACTGCCTATACGAAAAACCGAGTATATGATCCGCGTGCCAGAAAACTGGAATGGCGTATTAATTAACGATTTTGATTATATAAAGGGGGCTGATTCAGTTAAAAGTATGTATTTACTCGATCATGGTTACGCTTTGTCGGGCACTAAACGTCGAAAAGGGCGTTTTCAAAACTACGACCCTGCTCATGAAATTCATGATTTTATTACCATTTTTGATATATTCGAAGAATCTTTTGGTAAAGCTAAAACCATTATTCAAATGGGGTGTTCGGGGGGCGGCACAGTCACTTTGGGTATGGCAGAAATTCATCCTGATAGAATCGACGGAGCCATTGCCATGTGCGCTTCAACTAGTCATTGGTTGGCCAATACCCACTTGGATGGCATGTTTGTCTTAAAAGCCTTAATTGCTCCTGATTTACCTATTGCAGATCTGGGTGCTTATAGCCGAGAAGAATTAGATGCTTTAGGTAAAAAATGGATTAAAGCAATTGATGACGCCCAACAAACGCCAGAAGGGCGAGCACGAATTGCATTAGCTATCACAATAGGCCAATGGCCTGCATGGGGTGGTAAGGGGCAGGCTCCAGTGGAAAAGCCTGATCCAACTGATATTGAAGCGCTACAAAATAGTATGTACCAAAGCATTGTCCGTTTAGTACCTATGAAAGGTACAGGCGGTACCACTATGTTAGAACTCGCCGCACCAGGGCAGTTAAAATCGAACGTTGGAGTAGATTACAAAGAGTCTTATAACAACGGAGCTAAACTTTATAAAAAAGCGGTCGAAGCTTTATATGAAAATGCCAATGGGAGCTTAGAAAGTGACTTAGCTAAAATAAATGCTTTTGAGCGAGTCGCTGCTGATCCCGAAGCGATAAAATGGTGGAGTGCTCCAGGACGTACCCATATTGGTAAGCCCAAAGTACCCATGTTGCGCATGAATACAGCGGGTGATGGTTTAGTCTACGCCAGTCTAATCCAAGGTTACGAAGACTTAGTGGTCAAAAATGGTTATTCTGATTTTTTCCGCACGGCTTATGTAAACAATTGGGGCCACTGTACTTTTAGTCTTGCTGAATTAGTGACCAGTATTGAGGTAGTACTAGAACGTATTGATTCGGGTAAATGGCCTGATACTTCTGCTGCCGCCCTTAACAAAAGAGGAAAATCCATCGCTCCTCAAAGTAAAGTTAACTTTTTCAAATATACAGGTGTACAAAAATACAATCGAGCTTGGGTACCAAGTGCTAAAGATTTTTTGGGTTCATTTCAATAAATCATCAATAAATCATATCTAAAAGGCGAGTCTAATGTTACTCGCTGCTGTTGTCTTCAGCGCCTTAGAATGTATAGCCCCCGATCCTTAAACGAAAATGTCGGCTACAGGTTGGAGGAGTGGTTGTTTAAATGGCGAAACATCATGGTTAAAAAATGATTAAGCTATGTCAGCTATTTTTTACGGCTAAAAATTAATTGCTAGGGGTTGTTGATCTTTGCTGTATATATTTCACTCAACAATACTAGGAAAAATCACTTTGTTATTTTAAGTGATTGTTCCTGAGACTATCAACCTTATTCTATCGCCAGCATTTGTGACACTGTCATAAAGGTATAGCCAGCTTGTTTATAGTACTTGATGATAGCTGGCAATACGTCTGCTGTTTTTTGCACTTCATGTAACAGAATAATTGAACCATCTGTCAATTTGGGTGATTGGGTCGCCGTGTTTAAAATATACTCTCGAGTGGTTTCAACGGCAAAATCTCTAGTACCAACAGTGGCATTGATTGGCACCAAATTGAGTGCGGTTAATATTTTCATCACACGTTTATCGTAGCGCAGCTTAGGCGCACGAAACACTTTTGTTTGATAATTAAATTTGTCTTGCATGATGGTTTGAAACCCTTGGATTTCTTCAAGTATTTGTGCATCTGATAAAGAGGGAAGCACAGGGTGGCTCATGGAATGATTTCCAATTTCATGGCCTTCTTTTATGGCCCGTTGAATCAGTTGCAGTTCATTGGTGTTATTACCAATTAAAAAGAAGGTTGCCGGTACTTGTTCTTGTTTAAGTATATCAAGTATTTGTTTATGGATGACTGGCGCTATGCCGTCGTCAAAGGTTAGAGCAATGGTTTTACCTGCTTGCGGCACTGACTTTATCGGCTTGAGAACTTGGCCTTGGGTTAGCGGGACAGACAGTAAACTAACAGTTAAACAGAGTAATAATAATCGACAGGTTTTATACATTGGCAACAGACTCATTTAAAATTGGTACCCTGTAGCGGCAAATAGTAAAGTTCTACTGTTATGCCTGTAATTTGTGCGCAGATCCAAGCCCTTAATGACCAAGTTGACTTGTGAGCTACGTATCATTTCATCATTTTTCTTTAGATGACTATATAAGAAAAGCTAATTTTGCAATCTAGATATTTCAACATGCGATTGACTATAGTGGGAGCGCTGGTAATACCTTGGTTTTCATTTGAGCTGACTGAGACAAGAATATCGCAGGTGTCGATATTAATTCTTTGTCGCACATAAAAATTATTAATATCTTCGAAGGTGTCTTGGTTAATAGGTACTTCACCTACATAACAGTTTTTGTTTTCATCTAAATAAAATGTAGACCCCGCTATTTCACGGGGTAAAGTATAAGCTTGAAATTTATCTAGCTGCAAAAACCTAAAACAAATATTAACGTCAGTATTGATAACTTTTTCTCTCTATAGCTTGAGGTAATTTGTTATCAGTATTTTACACTAATTTATTGCTTAATAGCGCGCTGTATAGCTCTTTGTTTTTGCTCCTTGTTTAGCCCTCTACTGAAGTAAAAGTTAGAGTTTAAACCCATCCAAGTTTGTTTTAATTCAGTCTCATTAACATCTAAGCTAAGGTCTGTATCAAATCGACTTAGCACTGAATATTGTTTACCTTTTCCACCTTCATAGAAGAAGTTAAGTCCCCAAGATATGCCGCGACCATAAGATGTATTGGTGAAGGCATCAGGGGTATAAGGCGCACCAGCGTGAGGAGGAAAGGAAATGACAGAGGCAATATTAAAATTCACTCCATCTTCAGCATATTGTACTGTGTTACGTTCATTACCATCAGTGGTGATGACAGTGGCAACCCCTTCTTTGTAAGGAAAATACATAGCTTCGTGGCCCGAGTTCGAAATAGGGTTCATTGGGTGCTTTTTGAATGGACCTAAAGGGTGTTCTGCAATGGCTAAGCCATGGGCAACCGCGTAATTTTTACGGTTATCAGGCCATTTGTTGTAGGTTGATTTAAAGTACAAGTAGATCTTGCCCTTATAGACTATGGGCATAGGATCGTGGATCAAGTTTTGATCCCAATCACCTTGTGGTCCTGGTCCTATAATGGTTTTGTGCACAGGCTGCCAAGGGCCATTGGGTGAATCGGCAACCGAGGCTGTGACCACACATAAGTCGCCATTTAAGCCACTAGGCTCATCGAATGCTTGATAATATAAATAGTATTTTCCTTCCCATACTAGAATGTCTGGGGTAGCCACCGAGCGTGATCCCGGATGAGGTTTAGCAGGTCGTGGCACTGCCACACCTTGTTCTTGCCAGGTAAATCCATCGCTACTAGTGGCATACCATAAATCGGCCAAATCCCAATCTGTAGAAGGGATTTCGTCTGTAGCTTGAGCTGCATTTCTAGATCCGATGGGGGGCGTTTTGGTATGGCGTTTGGTGTACCAAACGTAATATTTCCCGTCTACCAAAATAGGCCGAGTAGGATCGCGACGTGAAATAGTACCGTCACCGCCGTTGTAATCAAAACCTTCTGGTCTGGTAAACCTGAATTGACTGTAAAGTTCGTTGTCTTGTACCCGCGGGGCAGGGTAGTCAAACATTCTATCCATGGCTGCACTTAGAGGAAAATCAGGTTTTTTGTCAGGCATTGTGTGGGGGAATACTTGTCGTTTTTGATTATCCTGTTGTGCATTCACGTGGGCATTGAGCACAAAAAAACAGCTTAAAAGTAACAGAACCCTAGGGTAGGCCATAAATTTATCCTATTGTAGATGAGTGTTTATTGTAAATTGTTATCAGTATAGCCATAAAAACATCTTGATTCTATAATAGCAACGTATGTTTTTAAGTTTACGTTTCACTTTGGCAATACAAATCGTTCTCTCAGCCTTGAGGCTCACATTTCTTCAATCTTAAAGGATGTGACAAAAGATAGTTTTCGAAAAGATTTACCGTGACATGTGCATTTACAGATCCTTTACACAGGCTAGCTCTGGCTATTTGATTAATTGTGGTAATGTTTTTATATAAAATTGTTAATTTGTATATAAATTGGAGGGTGGATGAATTTCATCTCAAAACAAAAGTTAGTTGAAGTGATAAGAATATCTGGATTGTTGGCTTGTGCTTTTAGTGCCAGTGTTATGGCTGATAATAATGTAAAGCAGAAGCCAAATGTAATTGTTATTTATAGTGATGACATTAGTGCTAGGGAATTTCCAAGCTACGGTAGTGCACAATGGTCAGGTAAAAAAGGAAAAACAGGATCTGATCATCAATATCGTGCGGCAACGCCGGTATTAGACCAATTGGTAGAAGAGGGGGTTCAGATCGATAATGCATGGGCTGCGACTATTTGTTCTCCTAGCCGCGCCATGATGATGACTGGGCGTTTTGCTCATATTCATAAGTGGTGGCATAACGGCGATTATGGAAAAAGTTTTACAGGTGAGAATAATAACAAAGGTAAAACTGTCGAGTTGTATCAAAGCTCACCTAAGTTAATTGGTCATATTGCTAAAGAAGCGGGATACGCCACTATGTGGTCAGGTAAAACCCAGATGAAAGATGCTGATTTAACCAAATTCGGTTTTGACGAAGGCTTATTCTCAGCTGGAACCGAATTGGAACACCTTGGAAAGTTAGCTAAAAATCCTTACACAGATTTTAATGTCGTCGCCCGTGACATGACCCAACAAGAAAAAAAGGCAAAACAGCAAGCTTTGGCAAAGCTAAAGAAAAAACCTAAAAAACAAGTGGGAGTAGGTAAAGGCCAAATGGCTATCAACCAAGTTACAGGCAAAGAGGTGAATACATTTGTTCGAACCACTTGGTTATTTAAGCCTAGTATTGCCCTGATGAATCACCCTAGCAGTAAAACGACGTATGAGTGGTGGCCAAATACTGAGGAAGGTAAAAAAGATTACAGTATTAACACCTACGGTCCTGATATTGAGCTGAACTATATTTTTGATTTTATGGATCGCCAACATGCTCAACACAAACCGTTTTTTGTTTACCACACAACTCATCTGGGACACGGAATGTTTGATTTCTTGTTTCCTGAATCAGGTAACACTTGGCCAGGCACACCTAAAATTAAGTGGGACGGCGAAAAGTACACACGTGTTCAGCCAAATATTACAGGCAAAAATGGCGTGTACAACACCCATGGTACGGTAACGCCAGCGGGAATGAAATATCATGTAGAGTATTTGGATTATCAGATTTGGCAATATCTAGAAAAGTTAAAAGCGATGGGGATTGAGAACGACACCATTCTTATTTTTGCTTCTGATAATGGCACGAGCAAATATGGAAAAGGCAGTGATGACAGACAAAAGGGTACACATGTCCCCTTAATTATATATGCGCCAGGCGTGGAAATGACTAAAAAAGGCAAACAACCTGTATTGGCTTCTATGGCAGATATTTTACCTACACTGGCAGATATTATGGGGGGTAATTTACCTAGTGATTACGTTATAAATGGTGAAAGTCTATGGCCATTTTTGACCACCAATAAAAGTAAGCATAGGGATTGGATATACGCATATAAGAAGGATTTACAACTGATCCGCGGAGACAAAGTACTTAAAGACGGAACTGACACTTGGTGGGATGTGGAAAATACACCGGACGATTTGATTAGTTTTGATAAAATTACTGATTGGTCGAAAGTCTCTGAGGCTCACCGACTTGAGCGAGACCAGCTTAACAAGGTATTACCTGAGTTTGACTTGTACCATAGCCAACACGACTTTTAGTGAAATGCCAATCCACTAAAAACTAAAAAACCTGAACTCATTCGAGCTCAGGTTTTTATTATTACTTAACTGCAAAACTTATACGCTAATATTAATTTGTGAACCTACTCTTTCACCATCTTGTGGTGCATTTTCATTAGTAGAATTTGATGTTAACGTTTCTTGCTGCTTTTCGGCTTGCACCACTTGTGGTTGTGAGCCTGTTTGAGTCGGCACATTTTGGGCAATTGAGCCAGCGCCAGCTGAACCTACATCCATACCTTAACTCCTTATCAAATTTAATCTGTACACAGAGTCTAGTTGTTTATCATGCATTCTGCTAGGGTAATATCATTGTACCTAGTCTTTGTTGCATGTCTTTTGCTATGATTTCTTGGGCTTCAGCTGTGGGATGTATGCCATCTTTTTGCATAAGATTTTTATCTAACGCTATGTTTTCTAAGAAAAAAGGTAGTAGTATCACTTCTTCTTCTTCAGCCAAATTAGTATATGTATCAGAAAACATACGAGTGTATCGTTTGCCATAATTTGTCGGTATCTGCATTTGTTGTAACAAAACTGTGATGTCATTCTTTTTTGAAAATTGAATGATTTCAGTTAAGTTATTTTTCATCTTAGTAATTGGGTGCCCTTGCAGACCGTCGTTGCCTCCCAATTCTACAAAAATGTGACTGGGTTGATGTTGCTCAATTAGTCGAGGTAATCTAGCTAACGCACCATCAGTGGTCTCGCCACTAATAGCTGCGTTAATAATGGTAATAGGTTTATTCTGCCACGCATTTTGTAACAAACTTACCCAACCTTGTTCTTGCTTTAGACCATAAGCTGCACTTAGGCTATCACCTAGAATAAGTAATGTTTTTTGTTTGGCTTGTAAGTGATCTGAAATCATTAACAAGGGTATAAGAAGCAGTATTAAATAAATTTTATTTCGTAACGACTTGGTAATAAGAAACAACACTATGACTCCAAAAAATATGATTAGTACAAAGGGTATCAGTAAAACAGTTTATACGACACAAGGTGAATTACAGATCCTTCAACCTATTAGCTTTGATGTCAAGGCTGGTGAGTCAATTGCCATAGTGGGTGCGTCGGGTTCCGGTAAATCCACATTATTAAGTCTGTTGGCTGGTTTAGATGAAGTCAGTTCTGGAGAAATTTATTTAGACGGCCAAGCCATGCACAGTATGGATGAGGAACAAAGAGCACAATTACGTGGTGCTAAAGTAGGCTTTATTTTTCAAAGTTTTATGTTGGTGCAAAGTTTAACGGCTATCGAAAATATTATGTTGCCAGCGGAAATTGCTGGGCATGATGACGCTAAACAAAGAGCTGAAAAAATTCTAAGACAGGTTGGCTTAGATCACCGGGCAGATCATTACCCCAATCAATTATCTGGTGGTGAACAGCAAAGGGTGGCGATTGCGAGAGCCTTTATTTCTCAGCCAAAAATTTTGTTCGCTGATGAACCCACAGGTAATTTAGATGCAGCTAACAGTGACAAAATTGAAAAGTTATTATTTGAACTTAATCAAAATTCTAATACCACCTTGGTATTAGTCACCCATGATCAAACATTAGCTAATCAATGTGAACGTCAGTTGCATATGCAAGCAGGAGTGTTAACTGAAGTTTTTTCTGAGTTAGCAAGCTCTGCAGATCTTGCCGCTAAAGCAGGGTGATTTGATGAAAAATTATACTTTTAGTCTAGCTTGGCGACTTTTTCGACACGAAACAAGGCGCGGCGAATTAACCATTATTTTATTGGCCATTATTTTGTCTGTGGCCTCGGTTTTGTCTCTTTCTTTATTTAGTGAACGTTTACAACAAGCTTTGACAGATAAAAGTGCTGAATTTATCGCTGCTGACAGAGTATTAAATGCCGATAAACCTATTGACCTAAACTGGATCGAACAAGCTAAAAGCATGGGCTTAAAAACGGCCCATCAGGTTTATGCTCGTTCTATGGTGTTTGCAAATGAGCAAATGGACCTAGTGGATTTAAGAGCTGCTGATAGTGGTTATCCTTTAAAAGGTAAGGTCAAGATAGCAGATAAACCTTTTAGCCCAGGCCAAGTGACTGAGTCGCTACCTGCGACAGGGCAAGCTTGGGTTGAATCCCAATTATTTCAAACTTTATCCATTGTGATTGGCGATAAAATTGAAGTTGGTGACAAAATATTTACAGTCAGCAAAGTGTTAAGTGAAGTCCCTGATGCTGGCTTCAATGTATTTGGTGGTGATCCTAAAGTACTGATCCCAAGAGCGGATTTAGCTGCAACTAATATTGAAGGGCCGGGCAGTCGAATTGGTTATAGCTATTTTTTCACTGGCTCAAATGGTGACTTAGATGATTATTATGATTGGCTGAAACCACAACTCGATAGTGAGATCCATGATTGGGATTCAGTTGAAGATGATAATTCAGCGATTGGTCGCTCAGTTGGTCGAGCGGGGCAATATTTTTTATTGGCCAGCTTGTTAGCCATTGTACTGGCTGCTGTGTCTATTGCGGTTGCTGCTCAGCGTTATAGTCAAAGACATTATGATCCTGTGGCTATCCTTAAAACATTAGGGGCACCAAAAAGAATGGTGCAAAAAATATATCTGTTACAAATTTTATTCATTACGGCATTAGGCATCACAATAGGAGCAATATTGGGTTATGTGATCCAGTCTTTAGTGGTTAGTGCTATTTCAGATACTGTTAATGTGTCTATGGATGCATGGCATTGGCGCCCTCTTGTTATCGCTATATTTACCGGCACAGTTTGTGCTGTATTATTTTCTTTATATCCATTGTTAAAATTATTTTCGGTCTCACCGCTGCGGGTATTAAGACGCGATCTTGGTGCCAATTTAAGTTCTAGAGTGATCCAGTTTATTGCTTCGGGCGGCGCAATTTTTGTGTTGATGTGGGCTTACAGCCAAAACTTGAAAGTCAGTGCCATTATATTTTCCTCAGGTGTGGCATTAGTGATTGGTTTATTGTTTGTGACCTATGGCTTGATTTGGGCTGGGCGAAAATTGGGTAAAGGTAAAATGGGTCCTTGGCAGTTAGCTTGGGCTCGGATCCATAGACGGGCCATGGACAATAGTGTGCAACTCATTAGTTTTGCCGTGACCATAATGTTATTGCTTATCGTTTTAGTTATGCGCAACGATATGGTACAGCAATGGCAAGATCAGCTACCTGCAGATACACCTAATTATTTTATGGTGAATATTAGCCAGCAACAACAGCCTGCGTTAGCGCAACATTTTGCTGAAAACTCAGTCGAAGTGAAAAAGTTTTATCCTATTGTGAGAGGCCGTTTTGCCGCGATTAATGGCGAAAAAGTGCGTACAGCTGTATCTAAGGATGATCCAGACGAAAACAATAATGGTCGTAGAGGTTTGGGGCGAGAGGCGAACTTAACCTGGAGCAATGAATTACAAAAAGGCAGTAAAGTAGTGGCTGGTGAATGGTTTGGTAATAAACCTTTACCTGCAGATGATCCTTCGCCTTATCAAGTATCTGTTGAAGAGCAGTTAGCTGACCGTATTGGTATTCAATTAGGTGATGAACTGACCTTCAATATAGGCAGTGAATTGGTGAAAACTCAGGTGACCAGTTTTAGAGATGTGCACTGGCAATCAATGCAGCCTAATTTCTATTTTGTCATCGAACCTAGAGCACTACAGCACTATACGCCTACTTACATCTCTAGTTTTAACTTACCGACAGAGCGTAAGTCTGATGTAACAAAATTGATGCAACCTTTTGCTAATGTGACTTTGATTGATGTTGATGCGCGGATTAATCAGTTGCGTTCTATTGTTGAGCAAGTTTCATTGGCAGTTGAATTTATTTTGGTCTTGGTTTTGGCTGCTGGCTCCTTAGTTTTAATTGCTCAAGTACAAGCCAGTATGGATGAAAGGCAACAAGAGTTAGCTATATTGCGTACTTTAGGTGCCAAAGGGACACTCATAAGGGCCAGCGTGATTTTTGAATTTGTGATTATTGGTTTGGTAGCTGGACTGATGGCCGCTTTGGCCAATGAGTTAAGTCTGTATATGTTACAAACTCAAATCTTTCAGATGCCGGCTAGTTTACATTGGCAATATTGGGGGATTGCACCAATAGCTGGAGCGATTGTTGTTGGTATATTAGGTGCTTTAGGTTGCTGGCGTTTGTTGTCGTTAAATACCAGTCATTTGCTCAGACAAATGGTGTAATAGTCATTCAGTAAAATAAACACCACATTGCTTAATCAATGGGTGTTTGTTTTTATCTGATTTTTTGAACGCAGTTAAATACTTCTGATAATTCTGGATAGACAAATTGATAGCCACTGTCGAGTAGACGTTGCGGAATCACTCTTTGTCCATAAATAAGTAAGTCTGACATTTCTCCCAAGAGCATTTTTAATAAAGCGGAGGGCATTCTTAAGAAACAAGGGCGGTGTAATGTATTCGCCAACTGCTGGCTAAATTCTTCATTAGTGACAGGGGTCGGAGCGGTGAAATTATATATTCCGCGACAACTCTTGTTTTTGATAAGGTGAACAATGCCTTGCAACATGTCTTCTAAGTGGATCCAAGACATGTATTGTTGCCCATCACCAATTGGCCCACCTAAACCTAATTTGAATGGCAATAACATTTTTTGCAGTGCTCCACCACGTTTACTGATCACGATCCCCGTTCGAAGAATACATACCCTTGTTTTATCTGATTCAGCCTGTTTCGCTAAAAACTCCCAACGTTCACATAATTGGTGACTAAATTCAAAATGAGGTTTAGTAAATGATTCATCAATGGGGGTATCGTCTTGGCGTCCATAAAAACCGATAGCCGAGCCACTAATTAATACTTCAGGTGGGTTATCACTGGCTTTTATTAAGTCGACAATTTTTTCTGTGGTAGCCCAACGACTCTGTTCAATAAGTTGTTTTTGTTCTGTGGTCCATTTTTTGTCGGCAATGGGTTCACCTGCAAAATTTACCACAGCATCATATTCATTTAGATTTTCTAGTTGATCTAAATTCGAAATGAAGTGGATTTTATAACCCAGTATTTTTTCAGCCATAGCTACATTTCGGGTATAAACGGCTACGCTACTAGGTCTAAGAAGTGGGATTAAATTGGAACCAATTAATCCTGATCCACCTGTGATAAGTATATTCAATTGCTGTCCTTGTGATAAATTCCAAACATTTGGTTGAATTGTAAGCTATTGCTTGGTGCAAGATAAGCATAAAGATACAGAATCAGCAAAACGTAATGCATGTGGCTTGTCTACTTCAGCTTCTGCGTAAGTAACCCATGGATGTTCTGCTGCTATATTTAATACATCTGAGGTTAATTTTTCTAATAAAGAAAATCGATTATTTTCTACTAACTGGATAATTCTTTTGGTGATGGTTTTGTAATTTAATGCATCATCCATATTGTCTGAATCGGTTGCTTGGTCTGCTTTGTAGTGCATTTTGACGTTGACTATCACGTCTTGCATATTGACTATTTCGTCTTCGTTGATACCGATATAAGTGCGTAATCTTAAGTTTTTAATCCGAATAGTGGCGGGATTTAGCGTCATTATTTTTCCTTGTTTTTTCTTTTAATTCAGCGCTATAAAACACGATACAGATCTGTTAGTTTGCTCACAAGGAATTAATGCAGAATTATACTATGCAAATCAAATCTCAAACATCAGTAAAAGTTTTATTAGTGCTCGCTTCAATCGTCATCATTTTGGCAGGGATCAAAGCCGCAAGTGCCATAGTGGTTCCTTTTTTATTATCTGTATTTATCGCTATGGCTTGTAGCCCAATTATTAGTTGGGCCAAACAGTATAAACTACCTAGAGCTTTAGCTGTGGTCTTTGTTATTTTGATCATTGTTTTGTTTGGCTTGGTATTAGCTGGGTTGGTTGGGCAGTCGATGAATGAATTTAGTCAAAATATACCTAAATACAGAGCCCAATTGGTTGAGGAGTTTTCTTGGGTATTAGGCAAATTAGAGGCCTTCAATATTAGTGTTGATAAACAGCAATTATTGTCTTATTTGGATCCTGGGGCTGCGATGAATATGGCCACCAATTTATTATCTAGTTTAGGTGGCGTGTTAACCAACTTTTTGTTGATCTTGTTAATTGTGGTTTTTATGTTGTTTGAAGCTGAGTCTATTCCGAAAAAAATACATATTGCTTTAGACGATCCAAGCATGAAAATGCAGCAAATTGACAAGTTTTTAGTGTCGGTGAAAAACTATTTAGCGATTAAAACCTTAGTGAGTTTAGGCACGGGGTTAATTATTGGTATATGGCTTTATGTGTTGGGTGTGGATCACTTTTTACTGTGGGCGGTATTGGCTTTTTTACTTAACTATATTCCTAATATAGGTTCCATTATTGCTGCAGTACCCGCTGTATTATTAGCTTTTGTGCAACTTGGCGCAGCGAGTGCTGGTTTAACTGCCTTAGGTTTTGTGGTGTCGAATATGGTGATGGGCAATGTAATTGAACCAAAATATATGGGCAGGGGATTAGGCTTGTCTACTTTAGTGGTGTTTCTATCATTAATATTTTGGGGCTGGTTGTTAGGCACAGTAGGAATGTTGTTGTCAGTGCCATTAACCATGATTGTAAAAATTGCTTTAGAATCGAGCCAAGATACGCATTGGATAGCTTTGTTGTTGGCCAGTGACGATGGCCAACAACAAAGCTCAGAGACAGAGTAAAGCCTTAATTTAAGGTTTTAATGGCCTCTAGTTGAGCATGTAACTCTTTTACTTTATTTGGGAATTTATCAGCAATATTGTTTTGTTCCTGACTATCGTTAGATAAATCGAACAATTGTGGTGTTAATTGCAGGCCATTCTCAATTGCTGTTTTATTGGCTAACCAACCGGGAGTGGTGCCATCGAAAGGGGCGATATATTTCCACTTGCCTTGTCGAATCGCCAGGGTAAAGGATTCTTCTAACATTAGGTCACGGCCTTTGGCTTGATTATCTAATAAAGCTGGCAGTACATTTTGGCTGTCAATGGCTTCATCTTTTTCAATGTTTTGGCCAATTAATGCAGCGAAAGATTTATAAAAATCGATATGACTAATTAGAGCGGTACTTTCTCCTTTATTTACTAATCCATTCGGGTAAGTGACTATCATAGGTACCCGGGTGCCAGCTTCATAAGCGCTGTATTTACCGCCTCTAAAGCCACCGGCAGGATCGTGTTCACCACGTAATTCTTCAGCTTGGTCGTTATAACCATCATCCATCACCGGGCCATTGTCGCTGGAAAATACAATCAGAGTATTGTCGTATAAACCTAGTTCTTTTAGCTCATCAACTATACGTCCAGTCATCCAATCCATTTGTAAAATTGCATCGCCCCTTGGCCCCATACCTGATTTACCGGCAAACATTTTATTCGGTACACGAGGTACATGAATATCGTGAAAGGGAAAATAAAGCATGAACGGCTGATCTTTATTTTGTTGGATAAAATCAATCGCTTTGTCGGTAAATACAAAAGGAAAATCTTCATCTACCCATTCTGCTGACTTACCACCGGCCATCCAACCAATTCGGCTAATACCGTTAACAATAGTGGCGCTATGCTGTAAATCTGCCGTTTGTTTTAATAACTCTGGAGATTCAGTACCTACTGGTCTGTTGCCAATGCGGCCTTCATAACTCACTGTGATGGGGTCATTCGGGTCTAAATTCACTACATTATGATTTTCTAAATATACGGTAGGTACTCTGTCACCAGTAGCTGGCATTAAAAAACTGTAATCAAAGCCTAATTCTATTGGTCCTGGTTTTACATCGTGATTCCAATCAACAAAACCATCCCCAAGGCCTAAATGCCACTTACCCACTACTGCAGTTTTGTAACCTGCTTTTTGAAACATTTTAGGTAATGTTGGCTTGGTGTGATCTATGATTAATGGTGCATCACCGGGTAAAATTGCTGCATTATTGCGAAACGCATATTGCCCGGTGAGCATAGAATATCGAGAGGGAGTACAAGTTGCCGCAGAGCTGTGAGCGTCGGTAAAGCTAATGCCGTCAGCTGCCAATGCATCCACATTAGGGGTATTGGTGGTTGTCATTCCATAACGACTGATATCACCATAACCTAGGTCATCTACATAAAATATCACCACATTGGGCCGTTTTGTTACAGCCTCTGCTTTAGCAGGGGTGATATCTACCACCTTATTGGTTGGCTCTGTACAAGCTGATAATGTGGCAATAAGGCTGAATGATACAGCTAAAAATAAAATGTTCTGTTTTGTTTTCATATTTATTTTAAATTCCAATATTTAATGGCTTTGTATTGATAATTTGCATTTGTAATATGTCATACATCCTACCTATTTTATATTGGTTTGGCCAACTTAAAACATAATCTAATCAACCAAAATTTATCGATAGTGGTTATTTCTTGTTGTCATTGCGCAGCGGAGTATTGCTGAATTTTATTCACTGGTTAAAAGATTTAGTTCATTCAATGTCAAGTAAGGGGGATTCATTAAGCCAGATAAAATCATTAGGGGGCTTGATATAATCTGATGATTAGTTGCGCCCCAGTTATTTTGAATTTTTATGCTTACTCTTTAATGGGCTGCAGTTAGAATAATTTTTTGGGTATCAGTGTATTCCGCATCAATATTAAAGTTTTTCTTTAATATTTCTACCAATAGTTCGATATTACCAGTTTGAAAACGACCGACTATTTTACGTTTTTTAAGTTGTTCACCCTTTAGCTCTAATGTCCAGTTTGAGTAACGGCTGATTTCTTTTATGGCTTGCTCTAAGGGCTCGCCGTTAAATATTACTTTGCCTTTCATCCATGAAAGTTTAGATTCCATAACATGAGTAGCTTTTTCTATAGTAATTTCCGACTGCTTTACTTTTTGTCTTACATTTAAATGAATTTGCTCCCCAGCCGTGACGGAAATTTTTTCATTTGCCGAAGACTGACCTATAAATTGACTGACGCTGTTTAAGATAGGGTTAGTCGTTACCTCCTTAATCGCTTCTGATACTAGTACTGTTCCTTCCGTTACAATTAGCTCAATATCTAAGGCATTATGATGCAGTACGTTAAAAGCAGTACCTACCGCTTCAATCACTTTGCCACCAGCTTGAACGTAGAACTTGCGGTTATTATCGTGAGCAACCTCAACATGTACCTCGCCATGAAGCAGATGGATGTTTCTTTGAGTATTAGAGTACTCAACATTCACTTCGCTATTAGTATTTAAGGTTAGCAGTGAATTATCAGGCAGTTTAAAGGTGCTGTGTTCGCCGACTTTAGTGCGATAGGTAGCAACAAGTTGTCTATCATCTTTGACGTTATTAGTTTCTACCAATTGCGGATCCTTGGTGCCGGCATAATAAAAGCTCAACAATAAGCATACTAATATAGTTGCAGCAATTGGGTACAACCCCGTGGTTTTATACCAAGGTCGATTAGTTGTTTTATACGGAAACACATCAGACAAATTAGATAATACATCTAAATCATCCCATAGCGCTGTCACTTCTAAGAATACTTCTTTATGGGCAGGAGAACGAGCTAGCCATTCTCTTAATAATACTTCTCGTTCAGGTGATAGTCCGCGCTCAAGCTCAGTGAGCCAGTGTAGAGCTTGGTCCAAAATTGCGTCTTCGTTGTTTATCAATTGCACTACATTATTGTTCATACTTTCCACCCACCATTTTACGTTTGTATTGGGGAGTGCCTACTTTTGATTGATCTACATGGGCTTTGACAAGTTTCATTCCATTGACTACATGGCTATCTACAGTTTTAATATTAATACCTAATTCTTGCGCTATTTCTTGTTGACTAAAACCATATACTTTTTTTAATACAAATACTTTTTGACATTGCTTGGGCATACTGCGGATTACTTCACAAAAATGACCAAACCTTTCATGGGTTGCTGCATAGTTATAAGTAGAGTCGTTCTCTTCCGTTATATATTCTGACTCATCATTAACGCCATCTGCCAGCCTCACTTCAGCGCGTTTGTTGTGATCTAATGCTAAATTTTTAGCGATTACATACAGCAGAGCGTTTTTACGCTGCATGGTTTCTTGTTCAGTATGCTCTAGTTGACACAGTTTAACATAGGCCTCTTGAACAATATCTTCTACTTCCGCAGGAGGCGCAATTTTGGAAATATAACGCATAAGATTTGGCCTTATGGATAGAACCGAGTTCACAAAACTGAAATTTTTACCTAGCATTGATTCGCTTTCTTCAACTTCATACTAGTTATTAAAACGATTTAACATCATTTATACCCTAAGTTTATTTTCACTGTGAACAAAACAACTAAATATGGCTAGCTAATAGGTTCTGCACATTAGTGGTGGCCAATGAATCTTTCAATAAATTCATCATGACTGAGTAACGGCTTAACGTTTTCCTCTAGTCCGATTTTACCAAAAGGATGCCAGTAGATTGTCCTTTTTGCCCTGCAATCTACAAATTTAATAGCCAATTTAAAAGTAGCATTGGTTTTAGCAATAAAAGTCTGTTTAGAAATATTCAAAATAATAATGGATCAACAAAAGAGGGGATCGTCGCTTCACCGACACCCACTGGTGGATTTCGGTGATTCGACTAATGTAACCAAGGCCTCACTATTATGTAATACGTGGCAGAGTAAAGCCGCAGAAATCCAACCAGCAGTTTCTCCACCCACAATGACATAAGATTTGAGTGGTTGATGATTGATAGACATAAATTCCACATGAATTAAATTGGTGAAATAAAAAACAGAGGCTAAGTGCCTCCGTTTTTATATCCAATAAAGTGTTAGAACTTGGCTCTTATTCCCATTTGATAACGTACGCCTGAATATTCAACTATGCTCACACGTTCACGTATGTCCACATATTCTAAGCGGCTTTCATTAGTTAAATTAATTGCCTCTGCAGAAATGGTGATGCGTTCGTTAATGTCATAAGAAACACTAGCGTCTAATTGTCCATAAGCATCGGTGTGAACCGGTAAACTGGCCGCTATACTATTTGCAGCCCCATCTCTGGCATGCAAAAAGTTATTTCGCCAGTTATAGGCAAGTCGAGCTTGTATGCCACCTTCATCGTAAAATGCAATTAAGTTATACGAATTTTTAGCAAAGCCTTCTAATGCGTTACCGGGTTCAGTAATTCCGGGTTGATTAACTAAACTTGCGCCATCATCACTACTGTCAGCATAGGTATAATTGGCCTGCACACCAAATCCAGATAAGAAACTAGGAAGGTAGTCAAAATAATGTAATACGCTCAACTCAAGGCCAGATACCGAACCGCCAGAACGATTTTCTTTTGAGGTACTGGTTTCAGGTAGCGCGTTACCTGAAATACGAGCTAATACATCCGCATCGACATTTCCAATAAAATCTTGCTGGGAACTAAATGTCGAAATAAAGTCAGTAATATCTTTGTAGAAGTAAGCGACAGAATAGGCGTTACCGTTCTCTTGATAATATTCTAAAGACAAATCAAATTGGTTAACTTTGTAAGGTTTTAATTGTGGATTACCTGCTAAACGTGTGACCTGCCCAGTGTTATCTACAGCTATACTTTGATTTACGCCGGTATCAGCAATAGCTGGACGAGAAATAGTTTGAGCTATTGCTGATCTTAAAAACAGTCCATCATTAAGATCAAAATTTACATTAATACTAGGTAATAAGTAACTATTACTAGAGTCTTCTGATACCGGTAATGCTTCGGTTCGATTTACATCTAAGCGTAACTCAGAGGCATTCGAACTAGGGTTGATTGAGATATTAGTGATACTTTGTGAAAAACCTAAAGAAGTGTTATCAATATTTATATAACGCAGACCTGCGTTACCTGACCAACTGATGTTACCTACTTCACCCACAAGGTTTGCTCGTGCGTAAAAAGAAAAAGTCGTCTCTTGATTTTCGTATGATGCCGCTAAGTCTTGGGTTTCTGTATTCCACATCTGACCAGGAGCTACAAGAGGTGAACCTAATGTTCCATCATCAGTCTGCCACACACCGTTACCGTCTACATACCAATTTTTTTCAGCTAAAGCTTGGGTGGCATCTACATATGCATTAATGTCTTTAATTATTACCCAGTTACGAGGAAATACACCAGACTCATCTCCTAGGAAGTTACTAAATGAACTTAATTCAAATATTTCATTGGCATTAGGATAGATAGCATTGAGTTCTCCCCCACAAGGTGAACAGTAACCACCACCACCACCAATATTAAATGCATTATTGGTATTGGTTCGATCTAAATATGCTGTACCCACTTGAATTGATTCAAGAAAATCACCATCAAACTGGTAAGTTGCATCTAACTTTAATTCAGTTACTTCGTCTTCGATTTCATTATGACTAGCGCCATTCCAATGAGCTCGAATGTTATCTATATCTGTGATATCAATCGTTGCACTAGTGTTTAGAACATCGCCTGCTCCGTAATCAATATCAATTTCACGACCAGCTAGGTTATCAGGCAAGGTAAAATGTGGGACATATTCTCTTAGGATTGGCGTGGATTCAGAATTTGAGTATGAAGCATCAAATTCTACGGTTAAATTGTCTTTATTGTATTCAGTATTAAAACCGTAGGCCCAAGTGGTTGATTCTTGCCCTAACTGACGGGTTAAAAGATCAATATTATTGTCGCTAATAGTGGCAGACAATAATGTGTCATTTTCATTGACCACAGCATTACTATACTGAGTTGCCTGAGTCGGTATTTGATACCCTAAGCTCATAACTTCGCGATTTAAGTCTGTATATAGGACATCAAAAGTTGATACGATATCGTCGTTAGGGGCCCATTGTAAAACTAAATTAGCTCCGGTACGTTCACGTTTTTCTTCGTGAGCATCAAAAGCTGCTCGGCCAGGACGACGAAAACCGGCTACATCAACTACGTCTCCATTTTCATTACGCACATCACCAGTTAAATTTTCTGGGAAAGCATACAGCTCATGCCAACGGTTGGTGCGGTATTTATCAATGCGACTATTGGTTTCTTTAACAGAAAAGCCAAACAATACCCCAAAAGAATCATCATTGAATGTATTACTAATGACACCTGAATATTGAGGGTCAAATTCTTCTGATAAATCATTATACTTTGCGTTTACTGATCCCAATGCGTGAAAACCTACACTGTCAAAAGGCCTAGCTGTGGTGATATTCACGTAAGCGCCTATGCTACCAGCGGTTAGATCAGCAGTGGGGGTTTTTACTACATCTGCACCAGAAATTAATTCAGATGCTAAAACTTGGAAATCAAAATCTCGGCCGCCGTCTGTAGTTGCTAATGTACGGTCATTGACTTTTACAACGTTAAATTTAGGGCCAAAACCGCGAACTGTAATTTTTGAACCTTCGCCATTTTCTCGGGAAATAGTCACCCCGGTAATACGTTGTAGTGACTCTGCTACGTTTTGATCGGGAAATTTACCTATGTCTTCAGCGACTATACTGTCTTGTATGCCAGCTGCGTCTTGTTTAATGCCCATGGCTTTGGTTAGACTGCTTTGAATGCCTCTAACTTGAATAACTTCAAGATTCTCTTGGTTTGCCTGGTCATTAGCTGATGCATTAGCGCTTAATAATGTAGTGGATGTTAAAGCAGCAATAACTGCCGCTGATAATTTGTTTTTTTGTATCATGTTTATGGTCTCATCGTTTTGATCATTTATAATTATTAACTGTCCTTGATCATCTACATGAGCTTGCAAACCGGTATTTTTTAGCATGATACTCAATGCTTCGTTTACCGTATATTGCCCTCTTACCCGACGTACTTTTATTCCTCTAAGTGCATCAAAAGGTAAAATGAAAATAAGATTTGCTTGTTCTGCAAATTCAATAAGTGATTGGTCAGCGTTTTTTAAATGAATATCAAAATCAAATTTCCTTTTTTCTTGAGGTCCTTGCCCGTAAGTCAATGTCGAAACTGTCAGTAGCGCAGCGCAAGAAAGACTGAAAATAATAGACTTTGCCATTCCACTTTTACCTTTCAGTAAAGGCTTATATTTATAAACGAGTGAGATAATTAAATACCTTAACTTTTTTTTTACATGATTGATTTACGTTTGTTTAACATAATACATTTTATTAACCCAATACCATACAACTGGAAGATTTTTTTCGAATCTATCACGCTTCAATAAATGGCGAATATTGTATCATTAAAGAACTTTACTATTTTTTTTTACGGCTTTTAGGTCATTGCTTTATCTTTTCCTTGTAGCATGAATCTAGTAATTAGCACCTGTTCTCAATGGATTCCTGCTAGCTGTATGTTTGAATATAACAGGCTTTGAGGGCGGGGGATGATCTTGTAGCAAATCTATTTTTTTAAACTATTTCCTACCCCAATTTACTAGGTTCTGCTGTTGTTTTTCTCTGTTTCCCCCTGTGTCAGGCTATTGATCAGCTTTTAATTTTAATAATATTATGACTCTTCTCTGTGTAACTCGGTGACACGCTTTTGCTTTGTCTTTTCTGCTTTATGCTCCTCAGTCTGCACCGTTCAGCTTCACGCTGCGTTACTCTGTTTCAAGGGCAAAAAAAGCCGGCTAAAGGTAATTAAACCTTATTATGAACGATTTAAGCCGTTCTTATTTTTATTATTAACGTTTTTTACGTACACCTACAGCTGCTAATAGACCTAACATTAATAAGCTAAAAGTGGGTGGTACGGGTACTTCAGTAGAAGGGCTGCTGTAAGTCACGCAGCACCTTGTACGTCAGCGGTAAACACCTTGTCATTATGATTAAATGCTGTGTCATTTAAATCGGCTACTAATTTGTCAAAGGTAATAGTACCTAATTCAAATATGCCAGTGGGTGCTAGAGCCGGGTTAAAAACATATCACTCCAGTAAGTATCAACAAATACACTTGCTGCCATATCGAAAGCATCAGATATAAAATCGTCTGCTAAGGACTCAGCAAAGTTAAAACTAAAATCACTAAAAGTCAGTTGACTGTCGTCATAATCAAAAACCGTATTGCTATCCACGAAAAAAATTCGTCATTGAGAGGTTCGGCTGATCCAGTATTCAGGTTAAATATAATTATTCCTATTTTTTACAAAAAAAAGGCGACACTCAAGTCAGTGTCGCCTTTATCTTTTAAGTCCTTTTTAGTTAGGCTTTACGACGTAAAGCGCATATGCCAAATGTGGCAAGTGCGAATAAGCCCAAAGTAGCTGGGGCTGATACTTCAGTCGATGTAGTGCTATCAGCGATGGCTATAGAAACATCAAGGTTAGCTTCTTCAGCTGCGTCTATTGGAGCAAAATAGTCATATGCCTCTATGTTGGCTAACTCAAAGTCTGTATCACCCTTTGCCATGGCTGTTAGGTCAAAGGTGGCGATAGTAAAATCTCCACCTACAAAGGGGATAAAGTCTATAAATGAGATCGCTATCCCATAGGCTTGCTCAGTCACCTCAAATATAAAGGGGATGGCGTCGAATAAGTCGCCTCCCACAGATAATGGGTTAAAGGAGAACAAGCTAGTATCAAACTCTACTTCTAAGTTGAATGTATCAAAAGCGTCAAACCCAGTACCTGATAAAGTTACTTGTACGTTTTCTCCTACATTGGTATTGGTATCACTTAGCTCTAAGCCTATGATGCCTGCATTTGCTTGTAAGCCTACGAATAAGGCTAATGTCGCTATAAATTTTTTCATTATTTTTTCCTATTTATTAATAAGGTTATTCAGTTACGCAACGGGCGCGAGTACATATGCTCATCATCACGCGCGAATCTAATATGTTCACAACACCGTCATCATTCATATCAAAGGCCATATCGATGGTTTCACGACTTTGAATCGCGCCAACCAGCCCTCTGACATCATTAATGTCCACATCTCCATCGCTGTCATAGTCTCCGGTAACCATAACGGCCCCCCCTTCATCTGCTGTTTTGGTAAGAGTGTAGTAATCAGCATTCCACTGCCAATAATTTGCAGCACCTACACTCTTGATACGTAAGGTGTAAAGACCGGTCTCAGTAATTTCAATATCATTACCTAGATCGAGAGGTTGATAATCTTCCCAAGCAGATTGTGCTGGATTCAAGGTTTTACTGTATACAGGTGTATCACTAGCATCACGAAGTGATACTTCAATACCCGCAGCATCACCATTCACCCCCAGTAATGTGACTAATTGATAAGTACCCTTAGCCGTAAAGTTTACTGGGTAATCTGCCCAGTCACCGGTTTGGTTATTATTGATACCTACTTCTGAAGCGATAAAACCTTCATGAGTCCCGCCAGTGTTGGCAAAGCTTTCGGCTTGAATAACCACCGAGTCATTTACCACTGCTGGTGCTTGATGAATATCTGCAGGGTCTACTGGGTCCGTTGGGTCAGTAGGGTCTACTGGTTCAGCTGCTAGGCCTGCTAACAAGATAAAGGTGAGTTTGTCTGCATTCCACTGCCATTTAGCATCTGCACCAATACTCATTATACGAATGGTATGAGTGCCAGCTGTTGCTACTAACAGGTTGTTAGTAATAACTGTGCTTTGCATCACATCCCAATCACCTGTGGTGGGGATGTTGGCAGTACCGGCAGAGACGCCATCAATAAAGACTTCTACACCGTTTACTGGATCCGTTGGAGTACCGGCATCTAAGATAACGCGATAAACCCCTGCTTCAGCAAAATCAATGTTGAAGTCGGCCCAGTCACCAGATTGGTTATTATTGATACCAAATTCACCGGTATCAAATCCACCAAAGGCACCACCGGTTGCGCTGACTGTTTCTGCTTCTACATCTACAGGTGTGGCAGTGATAGCTGCTTCTTCAATCACACTTACTGTGATTGTTTCTGTAAACCCACCATCTGCAGAGGTGGCAGTAATAGTTGTAGTACCTGCGGCAACACCGCTAATTAAGCCTGCATTACTAACTGATGCAATACTAGGGGTAGCTGATTGCCAAGTGACATCTTGGTTAGTGGCATTACTTGGAGTGAAACTAACGTTTGCTTGATAGTTACCAGGTAAAACAATAACAGCAGTTGAAACAAGTTCGATATCTGTTAATGCAATA
This sequence comes from Paraglaciecola sp. L3A3, assembly GCF_009796765.1. Lineage (NCBI taxonomy): Bacteria > Pseudomonadati > Pseudomonadota > Gammaproteobacteria > Alteromonadales > Alteromonadaceae > Paraglaciecola > Paraglaciecola sp. L3A3. Next base: position 3,449,516 of record NZ_CP047023.1, on the reverse strand, counting down.
TTGGTTACGTTAATAGCAACTGTATCACTTGCTCCACCATCCTCAGCTTCTGCTGTAATTGTGGCACTACCTGCTGCTACTGCAGTGACTAAACCTGAAGCACTAACAGTGACTACAGCTTCGTTAGAAGAAGACCAAGTCAATGATTTATTGCTGGCATTAAACGGAGCAATACTGGCATTCAGTAATACTTGGTCATTGACACCTAAATCAGCACTGTCCATATTTAATTCAACACTTGAAGGCTGAATAGTGCTTACTGTAACTTCTTGGGTTGCAGTAATCGAACCATCAGCTGTTTTTGCGGTAATGGTTGCGGTACCTGTGCCCGTTCCTGTTACCAAACCATTTTGATCGACAGCGGCTATTAGTACATTAGAGCTGGTCCATTCAATCACCATATTGTCTGCATCCATAGGTAGGACATTAGCTTTTAAGGCAATGGTTTCTTTTATAAACACAGCACTGTTGCCAGTAATACTCATGCTCGATGCTGCAGTACAAGGATCACATTCAGTACCGCTACTTCTAGCTGGCGCTTTGCTCATATCCCAAGTAGAAATACTCATGGCAGTAAAGGCTTGCCCTTGTCCGATCTTAGCAGTAATCACGTTATCTTCTTTTAGATATTCTAAAGGAATAGGGATTTCGATAAAGTTCATCGCCACACCTTGACCTGTTGTATCTGCGCCCATTAAATCTAAATGCTCAGTGGCAACACCTTGCGTATTCGGATCTGTTTGTTTACGAACCGCTAAGGTATGGCCATTGATAGTAAAGTTATTTAAATCAGAGCGAGGATTAGAGGCGTGGAATGGGTAGAAACGTGCCGATATACGTAAGCTAGCTTCACCTTCTGTTGGTACTTCAACACCATTAACATTGGCGGTAACAGAGTCACCTAGTACTCGGTGAATCTGACCTTTGGCAGCTTCTCCCTTACCGGCACCTGATAAACTTTCTGCGAAGTATTTATTTTCTTTAGATACCGCAGTGATGGCTACATCATCGTTAAACTCAATATCTAGAATGATGGTTGAGCCAGCCTGTAAAGTGACCGATTCAGGCAACTCATTCAACATTGCTTGGGCCAATACAGCGCGGCCTAAGTTGGTTGGGCTCAATCCTTCAGCTAAGTAGGAGTGTTTCATGTTAACACTTTTAACGTTGTTACCATTGGCACCCATAAAGGATAAATCAACAGGAATATTAAAATATTCAAGGTTGTTCAAAATAAGATAGGTGTGATTACCATCTACATAGGCGTCTACTTGTACATCAGGATCATTTGAATGGGTATCAACACGTGTCCCTTTTACGTCTGACCATAATTCATACCATTGAATTTTATCGGTCACAAACCATTCTGATTCTTCAGTGAAGAATGTATCGGCTCCTGCTTCAGATTGAATTAATGCAGGTTCATAACGTACTACATCATCACCCACCGCATAAGCACCCCATTTAGCTTTTGCTACTATAAACGGCATAGATTTCACAATTTGTGAAGGACGTTTTAGTAATTGCATAAACATTTGGTTAAAGGAACGAATATGTAACCAATCTGCGTAACGATAATCTTCTTGTAGAAATGGTAGTGTGGAATGACCAGACGCAATGGCGCCGTATTCTGAAATTACCCAAGGTTTTAGATTTTCTTTACCATTTACTTGAGCGTCATACCATTCCACCATGTCTAATATGGCTTCTGTGGTCATTCCGCTGCGAATTTTACTGCCTTTTTGGGGGTCATTATCCATACCCGACCAGTCATACAAATGGATTGAATAGAAATCCATATTGTCACCGGCTGCATCCATGAAGCCTTTCCACAAGTAATCCCATTGATAGAATTGATCAGTACGTGTAGCCCAATGTTCTGAAGTGGTAATGTCTTGTAAAAAGTCTTCTAAAGCTAAACCTTCTGGAGAATCATTCGGTGCAGCATAACGGGCTCTAATAGCACTTTGTTGATCTTTAAAACGGGTGGATAAGTCCTGTGCATCTAAGTCATGTAAACCCCAGGTCATGCCACCCACTAAGGGGCGTTCACCTTCGGGTAGTTTATCATTAATTTGCTCGGCCACTAAATTATGGTATTCAAATATTTGCTCGAAACTCGATACCATAAACGTGTGGCCCACGTTGACATCCATATCAGGCTCGTTAATCACTTCCCAATATTTAGGCATAGGGTAGCCACTTGTTTCGTCTGATTTACGCATGAATTTATCGAGGTACTCACCTACGTATTCAGCGGCAACTTCAATATCACGTAAAATATATTTACCAGGATCTTCGTCTTTACCTGCTAAATGAGCGGGCCAATATGATTGGGTGGGGAAAGGACCGTGTGGTGTGATACCCATGATCATTTCATCAGCACGGTCTTCATAGGCCCGTATAGATTCAGGTAAGATGTCGTACATATTGTCTTTATGCCACTGACCAAAATTTGCCACCTCGTCTAAATCAGGTGTACCCAAGTTATCAGGATCTTGTGCTGTGGCTCTGAATATCCAGCCAGCCATGCCGTTGTCACGGCCAAAATAAACGTCTAGGTCGTTCATTAAGTAATTCATGGTATCCGCTTGGCCATTCCAATCTGCTTCAGTGTAGTTAGAGTGGATAGTAATGTGTTTCTTACGGTTAAAGTCGGATATACCTTTAACTTCGTGTCTCATATCTAAGTTGATATCTACTGTTACCGTATCAGATTGGTAGGCGGTATTCGTTTCACCGCCGCCAGTTTCACCGCCGCCAGTTTCACCGCCGCCAGTTTCACCGCCGCCAGTTTCACCGCCACCAGTTTCACCGCCACCACTAGAACCATCTGGTTTGCCATCAACAATTGCTGGGCCGGCATCAAAGTCTTCTCCGCTTGAATTTAGTGCTGTGAAAGTCACTGTATCTGCTGCCCAAGCCCAACCTGTGGTCTGTGACTCTAAGCGCACATTGTGCTCACCAGCTTCAATATAAATGCCGTCTGTGATGGTAAGATCATGCCACCCATTAGCCCCAGACTCTTCTTCTGCGAGTTTATTTTTACCTACATAAAGTAAGATTTTTGCCGTTGGATTATTATGGGAGGCAATTTGTGTGTGTACACGGTAATAACCTGTTGTCGGGAAGTTGATTGTATAGTCAACCCAGTCGCCACCTTGATTACTAAATGTAACGCCATCTCGATTGCCCCAGGCTTGGTTTATCATCCCTTGCAGGTGAGCTTGAGGAACTGTACCACCGGTACTTTCAAAGCTTTCAGCTTCAAAGGTAAAAGCATCGCCGTCAGTGGCTAATGCAGGATCAAAAGGCACAGCCAGAGCCGAGCTTAAGGGCAGCCCTAATGCTATGGCAAGTGTGAGCTTGCTTAGTTTAAATATTTTCATATAACACCATTTCTTCTTTATGTGTGTAACCCAAAAATAGGCAGCAATATTTTGTTCAGCATTCTTTTAAAAGAATTTTATTACTGCCCGACATTGTCAATTTATTGTTGTAAGTTGTTAACAATTTATTGGCGAGTTGTTAAGTTACATGAATGAAGTGGCAAAAGGAACATGGTATCTAGACCAATATAATATCGAGTTATAGGTGGTTTTTTTATTTAGTTATATTTGTTGTTTAAAAAGCTGACACTTATAAATTGATAATAAAAACAATGCATTATGTTTTTGTTTGTTCAATATACCAAATGCCAAGTTCAATTTTGTTGAACTTAATCATTCCAAATGGTGAATGCTTTGTTCATTTTTATTGTGTTGTTGGCCATTTATAATCCTCATTTTTGAGTGAGAACTATGTATTGTTAAATTCAGGATATTAGAAGGAATAATTGATTAATAAATAGGATGATTATCTATGATTTTTGTAATACTCTATTGTTAATTGTTTTCAATCTGATAGGTGCCTTAGTTTAGGCAAGCTTTTTATCTATAACGGTAATATATGTTTTCAATCCCATTAGAGACCATTCTTTATCACATCACTCCTATAATGACAGGGTTGTTTTTACTGCTAACTTTGACTTATTTGGTGGTAATTAGACAATATAAAGGGGCTGATTTTCCTTTTTATGTATGTTTTTTGTTATGTTTTATTATTTTTTTGTTTGGTAGACCTTTACAGTTTTATAGCGGTCATACACTCGCGCACCTTATATTATATATACGATTCTTCATCTTGTTTGCTATTGGGTTTCCTTCCTTATTGATCGCCAACAAAATGCGTTGTGGCTTAACATTAAAAACTTTTAGTTTTGTTGTTCCTTACATATTAGGTATTTCTGGGGCTTCGGTATTTGTCATGGTTAGGGATGGTTGTACTTACCAAATATTGTTTCCTATAGAGTACGGATCTTTACTACCGTTAATGTTTACCGAAGCTACATATAGCGATATGTTAATGATTACCACTGCTGTTTTATTGGTTTTTCCTAGTGTGTACCTGATTTATTATCATTTAAGGCATAATCTGCAAGCTAATACATTAATGATATTACTCAGTACCTTAGTTCTTGGTGGCTCGTATATTATTGGGGAAGTGTTCGATCTGTATTGGTTGTTTTATGCAGTGGCATTTTTATTGTCTGTATTCTGGCTATCTTTGGGATACGAAGATATTCAATCCGTTAAAAAACAAGCTGAAGAATTAAAACAAGAGTTGAATGATATATTATTGGTTAACCCCAAAGTAATCCCTACACAGGACAGAAGAGTTGCCAATCATCAATCCTTAGAGACTCCTCTACAAGATGAAGACTTTGAACAACTTTATCATACCAATACAGGTGACACGGTTGGTTTAACAAAAGCAGATTCTAATCAACCGACCATAAAAAATAGAGAGTTAGTTGATAAGGCCATAAGTTACATTAAGGCAAACTTTAATAAAGAAATTGAGTTAGCTGCAATTGCGCATTATACAAAAGTGAGTGATTCTTATTTAATCAGAACCTTTAAAAAAGTGACAGGTAAAACCATTAATCAATATATTACTTGTTATCGTTTGCAACGAGCTCAGCAATTATTAAAAAATCATTCAGTGGTTGAAACGTCTCACGCTGTTGGCTTTAAAAATGCTAGTTATTTCAGTACTGTCTTTAAAAAACATACAGGTTTAAGCCCTTTACATTATCAACAAAAATTACATTAACGTTAAATCACTTTACTATTTATTGGATTTTTTAAGGGGTAATAAGTGCCTATTAGGTATTAGGCACTTATGATTTTATGCTTTATTTTAGTGCGTGTGGCCACAACCACCTTCGGAATGTGGATGGCCATGTACGAGTTCTTCTTCTGTTGCTTCTCTTACTTCTAATACTTCTACATCAAAGTTAAGTGTTAAACCTGATAGGGGATGATTTCCATCCACTACCACTTCATCTTCGGTAACATCAACTATCATTACTGATTGTTCACCGTCATCAGTGGTCGCTCTAAAAGTCATGCCTGGTGTGACATCCATATCTTCAAACATAGATTTAGGCACAGTTTGTACCAATTCATCATGACGAACTCCGTAAGCCATTTCAGGTGGAATATCGATAACAAATTTATCACCTACACTTTTACCTTCTAATTCATTTTCTAAACCTTGAATAAGAAAATGACTACCTTGCAGAAAAACCATTGGTTCACGCTCTTTAGATGAGTCAATTTGTGTGCCATCTGCTGAGCAAACAGTAAAGTGGATTGTTGCAACGGTTTTGTTAGATATATTCATAATTTTCCAAAAGTTTTAAAATGACTAAATTGTGCCTAAGTTAATTCATAGGGTAAAGGTTGAGTGGTAAATAATACGTCAGTATTGGACTTGAGTCTAAATTCTGTGTGAGTTTCTGTATCATTAGACAACACCGCAAATGTCCAAGTTAATTTACCATTTGTGGCACTTCGCAAAATTTTACCACCAGGACGCCAGTTTCCTTCAATTTGATATTCAATCAGCTCGCCATCTAATGGCATGTTGGTGGTCGGTGAGGTGAGGATAAACCCTGCTTTTTTGTTACGACCTAAATATTTAGTTCGAGCAATAACTTCTTGCCCCATGTAACAACCTTTCTCAAAATCTATCGCCCCAAGTGTCTGTAAGTTAAGCATTTGAGGCACAAATTCATTAGAGCTTTGCTGACGAATATCTGCCAGTCCTGCTTTAATTTCATCTATTTCCCATAATTCAGCACTGTCAGTTGATGGAGATGTAAATTGTGTAGTGGCATTTGTTGGTTGTAGCACTAAATAACGTTTGGCAGTTTTATCAACACATAATACTAAACCTTGTTCACTACTTAGGGTGGCTAAGTTTTGTTTAGGCAAGTCACCAAAAAATTGGCTAATAGTTTGTTCCATTTTTTCCCCACAGCCACCAATTAGCTGCCAATTTGGGGTTTGGTCGGTGATTTCCACTTTGGCAAATACGCCATATTTGTTTAGTTCAGCTAAGGATTTTTCTAATACGGATTGGTGAGGTAGCAATAAAATAGAGTCTTGCCAGCTAAGGGTGTAAAACACACTCCATATCTTGCCTTTAAAATCACAATGACAAGACAATAATGCATTATCTGCTTGAAGTTTGTTGATATCAGCGGTTACTTGACCTTGTAGATATTTAACCCTTTCCTCACCACTTAACTGGATAACCCCTTTGTTAGATATTTGGGTTATATATTCATTATTTGACGCTGACATATTTGATTCTCTATTTGCCTTTGGTTGAATGTTATTTATATGGGGTAATAGTTTACTTTCCCAAGGAAAGAGCTGAAAAGAACTAATTATACCTGCTATTATGTTGGCATATAAAATATCTGAGATAATTATCTTATCTTGGTAAGAAATGTTTTTGGTTTGAGGTTTACTATGTTCGATAAAAAAAGGTATGGGCGATTAAAATGGGCATGTCGTCGAGGGATGTTAGAACTAGATGTATTATTTATACCTTTTGCTGAAACTGGTTTTTTGCAACTGTCAGATGAAGAGCAGTTGATTTTTGAACGTTTACTCACGTTTGATGATCCCGATTTGTATGCTTGGTTTATGGGCCATCAAGCTTGCAACGATCCTGTTATCAAAGGAATGATTGAGCATATATTGAGTCGTGTCAAAGTATAGAATTGAGTTTTCCTCGTCACGTCTAGAAAGGATACTTGTTAGTGTCCTTGCTATTTTATTTGTGCTTTCAATTTGGAGTTGGAAACCACAAATTATTGTTTGGCAATGGTTAATCCAAAGTGTTTTATCCATCATAGTTGTGCTGAGTTTTTTTTATTTGTCTCGGCAGTTAAAAAATAAAAAAATACCGTCGGTGACCTTTAGCCAAGATGGACAATGGATCGAAGTAGGGCAATTAGAACAAAGTAGTTGGCTAATCAGTGGGCAATCTCGTATGACTAGCTTAGTTTTATTTTTAAAGTTAAGTTCAGTGGTGAATGCAAACGATGCTAAATGGTTACTTATTTATCATGATCAGGTATCAGAACAAAATTATCGACGTTTGTGCCGAGCTATTATTTTTCAGCAACAAAAAATGGTTAATTAGTAATGAATCCCCATGCGATACAAACTGTTGAATTAGAAAAGGCATCGAATATTAAATTATTGATGCTTAAGTTTTTGTTCAAAAAAGCGAATAAAACCACCCCCATAAAGTTACCTAGAACAGAATTTTGTCTGCCAGATATTTGTATACAAAGTAACAAAGTAGCTTTGTTTCAGAAGGTGGTTAATTGGCAAGGAGAACACTTACATCCTTGTTATATTCATACTTTAGCTTTTCCTCTACATTTACAATTATTGTTACAGCCTGAATTTCCTTTTCCTTTGTTGGGTTTAGTGCATGTAGAAAATAGTATTCAGCAATATAGGCCTATTGAGCTTAGCGAAAACCTTGAATTAACCTGTCGTTTAGCTGATTTAACCGCGCACCACAAAGGTTGGTTGTTCTCGGTTATTACCGACTGTACTAGCAATGATGAATTGGTTTGGAGTAGCGTAAGCGTGAATTTATATCGCACTAAACATCAAATTCAAGTGGATGAGATCGCTAAAAAGCCTGTCCCAGAATTTTCTGTTGATAGCTTGACTGTAGATTGGAATTTAGCGACAAATTTAGGCCGTTTATATGCTAAATCTTCCGGTGATTATAATCCGATTCATTTAGCTAAATGGTCTGCTAAATTATTTGGTTTTCAACAACATATTATTCACGGTATGTGGACTAAATCACGGTGTTTATCTGAATTACAAAAGCAGTATCCTGCGGCTTTCGCTAAGGCGTTTTCAGTGCAAGTAGGGTTTAAGTTACCTTTGTTTTTACCTGGAAAAGTGTCTATGTTGCAAACAAGTACAAGTAACAAAAGTAAGGGTGAAATTGACTTTAAAGTGCAGACGCAAATTAATCAGAATGAATCGAGCCCACATTTGATAGGCTCAATTCAATTTACTGATATTATTTAGTTAAAGGACCAATAATGGTCGGTTGGGGATCATCAACTTGATAGGGGTAATCAACATTGAAATGTAATCCTCTGCTTTCTTTGCGTTCACGGGCACATTCAACTATCAACTCTGCGACTGTGAGTAGATTACGCAATTCAAGTAAGTTATTACTGACTTTAAAGTTAGAATAGTATTCGTTAACTTCTTGTTTTAATAGGTTGATCCTATGATGAGCGCGCTCTAGTCTTTTATTAGTACGAACAATCCCTACATAATCCCACATGAATAGCCTTAATTCGTGCCAGTTATGTTGAATAATCACTTCTTCATCTGAATCACTTACCTGACTTTCGTCCCATTCTTCAATTGGCTCCTGCTGGTAGTCTTTAGCCAAATTTGCCTTTATATATTCAGCAGCTGAATGGGCATAAACAATACATTCTAATAATGAATTACTGGCCATTCTGTTTGCGCCATGTAAACCTGTATAAGCGACTTCACCAATAGCAAATAAATTTTGTAAGTCGGTTTTGGCGAATTTATCGGTGACCACACCTCCACAACTATAGTGGGCTGCTGGTACTACAGGGATTGGATCTCTAGTGATATCAATGCCTAATGCGCGGCATTTACGATAAATATTAGGAAAGTGTTTAACAATAAAGTCGCTAGGTTTGTGACTTATATCAAGGTACATACAATCAGCGCCTAAACGTTTCATCTCAAAATCAATGGCTCTAGCGACTATATCTCTTGGCGCTAAATCACTTCTTTCATCAAATTTATGCATGAAAGGCGTGCCATCTGGGTGACATAATTTAGCACCTTCGCCTCTTAATGCTTCAGAAATTAAAAAGTTTCGCGCTTCTGGATGGTATAAACAAGTGGGGTGAAATTGATTAAATTCCATGTTGCCGACTCGACAGCCTGCGCGCCATGCCATCGCAATACCATCACCGCTGGAAACATCTGGGTTAGATGTATATTGATAAACTTTACTTGCACCGCCAGTGGCTAGGGTTACAAATTGACTGCGAATTATTTCAACTTTTTCTTTTTTTCTGTTCCAAACATAAGCACCCAGTAACAAATCTTTTTGGGTTTTACTCTTAATTAAGTCAATAGCGTTATACCGCTGAAACAGATGAATGTTAGGATGTTGTTTAACCGCTTCTATTAATGTGACTTGTACAGCAGCACCTGTTGCATCAGCTGAATGTAAAATGCGTCTATGGCTATGACCGCCTTCTCTTGTTAAGTGAAATTTGGACTCGCCATTACCATCTTTCTCTTGATCGAAAGGCATACCAAAATCAATTAACCATTCCATACAAGCCTTAGCTTGAGACGCGGTAAATCGAACCGCCTCTTCATTACATAGACCATCACCAGCAAGTAATGTGTCAGATACATGGTATTCAATAGAGTCATTTTCATCGAAAACTGCGGCTATGCCACCTTGGGCATATTTTGTCGAGCCTTCAGAAAGCTCACTTTTACTTAATACAATTACCTGACAATTGTCTGCAATTTTAAGTGCGAGGCTCAGTCCAGCTGCGCCGCTGCCAATGATGAGTACGTCACATTGGTGTTCAATAGTTGAGTGCATAATGTAAACTAGTCAAATAATGAGTCGATTGTTAGGCCATACTAATTTACGCTACGCAAATATCAATGTATTTAATTGCCTATAATATGCGAAAATTCATTGGGGCTGTTGAACTTCTCTAGATGTTTTACAGCGAGTTGTGCGGTATTTATACAATGAAGCGCGATTGTGGTGTAGTTGTTCGACATGAATGAGTGCTGAGGCAGTAGAAATGCCGCACAAACGCTGCCCGAAGGGTTCGTCCTAAACGCTTTTTACTCTTTGTTGCTGATTTTTGACTTAATCCATTAGGCCTGTAAACCAGCGCCGCGATTAAAAAGCGTTTAGTTAGAACAAAATTTATACAGAAAAGATCAACAGTCCCAAATGTTAGGGTGGTTATTTTACCTTTTTATATGTTTGTTGAAAAAAGATCATTATTTATCGAACTTTTTTTAATATGGTTAGTCAATATTAGTGCTTGCATGAGCTGTAGTATATTTTCGTAAAGGAGTAATAGCTCGAATGAGCGAGCAGTTAACAGATCAACAAATTGTTGAACGAGTACAAAGAGGTGACAAAAACGCATACGGGCTGTTAGTTGTTAAGTATCAGCATAAAGTATCGTATTTAGTTTCTCGGTATGTAAAAAATTCAGGCGATGTAGCCGATGTGGCACAAGAAGCATTTATAAAAGCATATAAAGCTTTACCCAATTTTAGAGGTGATAGCGCATTTTATACTTGGCTATACAGGATCGCAGTAAATAGTGCTAAAAATTATTTGGTTTCTCAAGGGAGGAAACCACCGGCAAATGATATTGACGCCGATGAAGCGGATTTTTATGATGGCAGCGATGCATTAAAAGAAAATAATTCGCCAGAAAAAAGTTTAATGTCAGAACAAATGGAAAAGCTATTGTTTGAGGCAATGGATAAATTACCCGAAGATTTACGAATGGCTATTAGCTTACGTGAGTTAGAAGGATTGAGTTATGAAGAGATAGCTGAAGTTATGGATTGCCCTGTAGGTACTGTAAGATCAAGAATTTTCAGGGCTCGTGATGCGTTAGATAAAGTGATTCAACCTTTGCTTATGAACGACTAAGTTTAAGTTGATAAATCTATTATTTATCAGAAATAAGAACTAAATTAGCGGGAACCATATTGTATGTCGCAAAAATTTGAAAATTTATCAGCTTTTATTGATGGTGAAGTATCATCAGATAATGTTGTTGACGCTGTTAAACGTGATGCCGATTTGATGCAAAAATGGAAAAATTACCATCTAATTCGTGATGGTTTACGTCAAGAGCTACCAACAGAGTTGAACTTCGATATTGCAGCTAAAGTGGCTCAAGCTTTAGAATCAGAACCCGCAATTTTAGCCCCTAAGAAAACATGGCGAGATATTCCATTGATTGGCAATGTGATACCCTTTGCTAAGCAGGGGGGACAGATGGCAGTTGCTGCATCTGTTGCTGTAGCTATGATTTTAGGGGTGCAACATATGAATCAAACTGAGGTTGAACAACCTTTCAGTGCTGCAGCGCCAATTTTAGGTATTAATGGTGGCTTATCACCTGTTAGTTTTGATGCTACTCGTTCTTTACCGCAAACGGATACTGCAGAACAAAAACGTCGAATTCATGCTTATATACTTGATCATAAACAGCAAATGCGTTTTAAAACATTTGAAGTCACTGCAACACCCACTGCAGAAGATACTATTAATGAAGAGGCAGTGCCTGAAGTTGTTGAAAATATCCCTGAATAGAAGATACAGCAGAACCTTAATGGTTCTGCTATCTGGCCTAGTTTTTCCTAGCTATACCTTTGCTCAAGAAGAGCAAACTCTCATAGAACCAGCACAATCTTCTGACGTTCAGTATGTTGCAGAACAATATACTGATGATAGTGCCGAAGCCTGGTTACATAAAATGTCTCGGGCTGTGCAATCTCTTAATTATTCAATCTCATTTGTTTTACTGAAACCCGGTGTTGACTCTCAACCTTACCTCTGGCGCCATGGAATAAATGCAGATGGCATTGAAATGGAGCAGTTGAATTTACTGAATGGGCCGGGTAAAGAAATCGTACGAATTGGCAATAAAGTCAGCTATTTTGAACCCAATGTGCCCCCATATAGTTTGATTTCGTCAGCTATTAATGGACCATTTCCTAGTGAATTTTTTCAACATCCAGAAAAGCTATTTACTGGATATGATTTTGTGATGGTCGGGAGAAGTCGTGTTTCTGGCCGTGCTGCTCAGCAAATCAGAATAATTAGTAAAGACCAAACAAGGTATGGTTTGAATGTTTGGTTAGACCAAGAGACTGGTCTATTACTGAAATTAAATATGTTTAATCTAAAGAACCAATTGCTAGAGCAAATTCAAGTGACGGGCCTCGAAGTAACTGAAGAACTGGCCCCTTTTTTTGCAAAAATTGAAACCTCTATGTTGCCAGCGGCTGTCAGTTTAGGTCAAAACCAGTTGACCCGTTCTCCGTGGAAAATTGGTTATATCCCTGTTGGTATGGAATTAGTGAAAAGAGAACTTAGACGTTTGTCTATCACTGGTCAAGTTGTTGAATATGTATTGTTAAGCGATGGTTTAGTGGATGTTTCCGTTTATATTGAAGAGCGGAGTAATGATACCTTAATGGATAATGTGGTAGGGAAAAGTCAATCTGATACTTTCTTTACCTTACAAAAAGGCCCATTAAACATCACTATTATCGGAAAGTTACCTGCATCGACTGCCAGTTCTATTGCTGCTTCAATCGTAAGAGGAGAATAATCCTTTTATGTTAGAAGAAATAGGCGTAGTAAGTAATATTGAAAACCAAACGGGGGCACAAGTTATCTGGGTTGAAACACAAATTAAATCTACTTGTGGTAGTTGTGAGGCCCAGTCAAATTGTGGAACGGGTGCTATCGCTAAAGTATTTGCTAATAAACGTGAATCAATTAAGTTTCAATATGATGGTGCCATTGATATTGGGCAAGAAGTTAAATTAGGTATTGCTGAAGAGAGTGTACTGAAAGCCTCTATTTTAGTTTATATATTACCTTTGTTAGTGTTGATATTTTCTGCTGTGATTGCACAAAGTGTATTACCAATAATTGGCTTAACAGCAGAAATTTGGCTGATAATAGTGGCGTTTAGTATGGCAGGGGTTACTTATAAATTGATCCATATTTATATGAACAAACAAAGTTGCGATAAATTCCAGCCTAAAATCCTCTCAGTTATACCTCTAGAGTCCCAGAATATTCATTTTAAACAAGTGTAAATTTAAGTTTCTGCAATAAAACAGCTAATGATTGGTTTTCTGTGTCGCAAAGTGGCTGATAAAACTGTAAAATCGCCGCCTATTTAATCATTTTGTTCCCCGAGTTATTTGATCAGTAGGCGTTATTGGTTTTGGTGGTGGGAAAGCAAACACACTTGGTAATTTTCTAAAACTTTATGCAACACAAGCACATACGAAATTTTTCTATTATTGCTCATATCGATCACGGTAAATCTACTCTTTCAGATCGCTTAATTCAACACTGTGGCGGACTTACCGCTAGAGAAATGTCAGAACAAGTTCTCGACTCTATGGATATTGAAAAAGAGCGCGGGATCACAATTAAAGCTCAGAGTGTCACTTTGGATTATAAAGCCAAAGATGGTGAAACGTATCAGCTGAACTTTATCGACACTCCAGGCCACGTAGATTTTTCTTACGAAGTCTCCCGTTCATTAGCTGCTTGTGAAGGTGCATTATTAGTTGTTGACGCCGGACAAGGAGTAGAAGCACAAACTTTAGCAAACTGTTACACCGCCATTGATATGGATATGGAAGTGGTACCTATTCTGAACAAGATTGATTTACCTCAGGCTGAGCCAGATCGTGTAGCAGAAGAAATTGAAGACATAGTAGGCATTGATGCTATGGATGCTGTGCGGTGTTCAGCTAAAACAGGTATTGGTATCGAAGATGTTTTGGAGGTGATTGTTCGTCAAGTTCCTCCTCCAGAAGGCGAAATTGATGCGCCATTAAAAGCATTGATTGTAGATTCATGGTTTGATAATTATCAAGGTGTTGTCTCACTTGTGCGCATTATGCAAGGTGAGTTACGCAAAAACGAAAAGATAAAAATCATGTCCACAGGTGGTATACACCAAGCTGATAAGGTTGGTATTTTTACTCCCAAAGCAAAAGACACAGGTATTTTAAGAGCTGGCGAAGTAGGATTTATTATTGCTGGAATTAAAGAAATTCATGGCGCGCCAGTAGGGGATACAATCACCTTAGCTAGGGATCCAGCGGTAGAACCTTTGCCTGGATTCAAAAAAGTTAAACCGCAAGTTTATGCGGGTATGTTCCCTATCAGTTCTGATGACTACGAAGATTTTCGTGATGCTTTAGCCAAATTAAGTCTGAACGATGCTTCGTTATTTTTTGAACCAGAAAGTTCTTCTGCCTTAGGTTTTGGCTTTCGTATTGGTTTCCTCGGCATGTTACACATGGAAATTATTCAAGAACGTTTAGAGCGTGAATACGATTTAGACCTGATTACCACTGCGCCTACTGTTGTTTACGAAGTAGAAACTAAAAGTGGTGAGGTTATCTATGTAGATAATCCTTCTAAACTTCCTGCAGTTAATGATATTGAAGAAATTCGCGAACCTATAGTTGAAGCTCATATTTTAGTGCCCCAAGAATTTTTAGGTAATGTGATTACCTTGTGTGTTGAAAAACGTGGCATGCAAACTAATATGACATATCACGGCAAACAAGTGGCTGTCAGTTATGATCTACCTATGGCTGAAGTTGTGATGGATTTCTTTGATAGATTAAAGTCCACAAGCCGTGGGTTTGCTTCCCTAGACTATAATTTCAAGCGTTTCCAAGCTGCTGAAATGTCTCGTTTGGATATTCTAATTAATACCGAGCGTGTTGATGCCTTAGCTATGATCACCCATAAAGATAATGCTGTGACTCGTGGTAGACAACTGGTTGAAAAACTTAAAGAGCTTATTCCAAGACAAATGTTTGATATTGCTATTCAAGCAGCGATCGGGAATCAAATTATTGCCCGTAGTACCATTAAACAGTTACGTAAAAATGTAATCGCTAAATGTTATGGTGGCGATATTAGTCGTAAGAAAAAGCTGTTACAGAAACAAAAGGACGGTAAAAAACGTATGAAGTCTGTTGGTAACGTAGAACTACCTCAAGAAGCATTTTTAGCATTACTTAAGGTAGGAAAATAATATGGCGAATTATTTCTCAATTTTTTTAGTAATTTTGACTGTTGCCTCAGGCATCATTTGGTTAGTGGATAGTTTATTGTTTGCGCAGAAACGTCGTGACCGTATGGCTATTGCCAGTAGTGCTTCAGGTACTTCTTCTGCCTTAGAGCAAGATGCTGAACTACCTTGGTTAGTGGATACAGCGCAACAGATATTTCCTGTGATTGCTTTTGTATTGGTATTACGTTCGTTTTTGTATGAACCTTTTCAAATTCCATCAGGCTCTATGATGCCTACCTTATTGGTGGGGGATTTTATCTTAGTTGAGAAATACGCATATGGTTTGAAAGATCCAGTCATGCGTAAGAAATTTGTAGACTTAGGTGCGCCAGAACGTGGTGATGTTGTGGTATTTAAGTACCCCGTTAATCCTTCATTAGACTATATTAAACGTGTTGTTGGGTTACCTGGTGATACTGTAATTTATCGTGATAAACAAATTAGTATCAAGCCTGCCTGTGATTCAGTAGAAAACTGTTTACCAATAAAAAAAGTAGATTTGAAGTTTGAAAATCGTGGGGAAGTATTCCAACAATTTGCACCTCTTGAGAAATATACAGAAAAACTAGGTGAAATAAGCCACCAAATTTATCGAACCGCCAGTCGAAGTAATCCTAGTAGTCGTTATTATCAACAGCCTGGTACACAGGTCGATGAATGGATAGTACCTGAAGGTCATTATTTTGTAATGGGAGATAATCGTGATAACAGTGAAGATGGCCGTTTTTGGGGGTTTGTACCTGACGATAATCTAGTAGGTAAAGCCGTCGCTATTTGGATCAGTTTTGAATTTGAACGTGCAGAAGACAGCTGGTTACCAAGTTGGGTACCGACAGATATAAGATTTGAACGAGTGGGCGGCATTATATAAATGCAAATTGTTGACCCTTATTTACCCTTATATAGAAAGTTAGGATATACCTTTAAAGATCCGGCGAACTTAGCTCAGGCGTTAACTCATAGAAGTGCCAATAAAATTCATAATGAAAGGTTAGAATTTTTAGGTGACGCTATTTTAGGCATGGTTATCGCCAAAGTGTTGTTTCAACGTTTCCCTAAACAGCCTGAAGGCAAACTCACTCGTATGCGTTCTAGTTTAGTGAAAGGAGACACTTTAGCTGAAGTTGCCAGAGAATTTGAGTTGGGAGAGTTATTATTACTTGGCCCAGGAGAATTAAAAAGTGGTGGTTTTAGACGAGATTCAATTTTGGCTGATGCAGTAGAAGCCATTATAGGGGCTATCTATTTAGAATCTGGCATGGAAAAAAGTGAAGCCTTAATCTTAGATTGGTTCGCTGAACGTATAAATGCTTTAGATCCTGATGCTGTGTCTAAAGACGATAAAACTCGTTTACAAGAATTTTTACAAGGTCAAAAACAGCCATTACCTATATACGAAGTGATCGATATTAAGGGTAAATCACATGACCAGATATTTCATGTCAACTGCACTGCTAATGGCTTAAAAGAGCCAACTATAGGTGTGGGAAACAGCCGCCGGAAAGCCGAACAAAAAGCTGCAAGACAAGCTTATAAGAGACTAACAAATGGAAAATAAAACACACTGTGGAATGATTGCCATTGTTGGTCGCCCGAATGTGGGTAAATCAACATTATTAAATAAGTTACTGGGACAAAAAGTCAGTATAACTTCGCGCAAACCACAAACTACTCGCCATAGAATTATGGGCATAGATACTGAAGAGAATCGTCAAGCAGTTTATGTTGATACCCCAGGCTTACATATCGAAGAAAAACGTGCGATTAATCGTTTTATGAACCGTGCTGCCGCGAGCTCGATTGGCGATGTTGGCTTAGTTTTGTTTTTGGTTGAAGGCACAAAATGGACTGATGATGATCAGATGGTGTTAACCAAAATTCAACAGTCTGGCGCACCTTGCTGGTTGATTGTGAATAAGTCTGACAATGTAAAAGATAAAGAAACTATGTTGCCCCATTTAAGATGGTTAGGCGAACAACATACTTTTCAGCAAATCATGCCTATTTCAGCTAAAACAGGAAAAAATGTTGAAGAGTTACGTTCATTAGTTTTAGCGACTTTGCCTGAAAGTGAGTTTTATTTTCCTGAAGATTATATCACTGACCGTTCAAGTCGTTTTATGGCGGCTGAAATTGTTCGTGAAAAACTCATGCGTTTTACTGGCGATGAATTACCTTATTCAGTGACAGTGGAAATAGAACAATTTTTATTGGCTGAAAATGGCATCTATAGAATCAATGGCCTAATTTTGGTCGAACGCGACACCCAAAAAAGCATGGTTATTGGTAAAGGTGGTCAACGCCTTAAAACCATAGGCGCTGAAGCTCGTAGAGATATGGAAGCCTTATTTGAGACTAAAGTGTATCTAGAACTTTGGGTTAAAGTTAAATCTGGGTGGGCTGATGACGAACGAGCTTTGCGCAGCTTAGGTTATGGGTTAGATAATTAATCCAAGCTTGACTAAGTCATTCATATAGGAGAACTAAGTTTGTCATCTATTAGCGATATCCGTCGTCAATATTCTAAAGCAGGACTTAGTTCTGCCGACTTGACCGAAGAACCATTTACCTTGTTTGAACAGTGGTTACAAAATGCGGTGGATGCAGGTTTGACTGATCCTACAGCTATGACAGTAGCAACTGTCGATGCAAGTGGCCAGCCTTCGCAACGTATAGTGTTACTCAAAGACTTCTCAACAAAAGGTTTTGTGTTTTACACTAATACAGAAAGTAAAAAAGCTGAAGACTTAAAACATAATGCTAAAATATCACTACATTTCCCTTGGCATTCTTTAGAACGACAAGTAAAAGTGTGCGGTGTGGCTCAAGCTTTGAGTTCCACTCAAGTAGCTAAATATTTTATGTCACGGCCTAAACCCAGTCAATTGGCTGCTTGGGCTTCAGCACAAAGTAGGCCAATTCAAAGTCGACAATTATTATTAGAAAAATTTGCCCAAGTGAAAAATAAATTTGCTAAAGGCGAAGTACCACTGCCATCATTTTGGGGAGGCTATCTGGTGGTTCCTCATAAAATTGAATTTTGGCAGGGTGGCGATGATCGATTGCATGATCGATTTATGTACAGCAAAGACAGCCAAGGTGTTTGGCACACAGAACGTCTCATGCCCTAATGAATCAAACTCAGCCCGTTTTAATCGATAGCCACTGTCATTTAGATTTTAGCTGTTTTGATCAAGACAGGTTGGAGCTGATAAAAAGGTGTAAACAACTGGCTATTAGCCAGTTTGTAATACCTGGTACCCAAGCCTCTGGTTGGCAAAAACAAATTGAATTAGCACAACAATACCCTTCGATTAAATTTGCATTAGGTTTGCATCCCTACTTCTTAGCTGATTACCAAAACGAACACTTAGAGCAATTAACTCAACTTCTTAATACTCATAAAAATCATCTAGTTGCTTTAGGAGAGATTGGACTTGATTCAGCTATTGCTGTGGATTGGCAGCTACAAACTGAGGTATTTACCAAACAGTTGAGTTTAGCCAAATCATTTGATTTGCCGGTGATATTGCACCACAGAAAAAGTCATAATGAATTATTGCGGATACTTAAAACAGAACAGTTTGCTAATGGCGGCATCATTCATGCTTTTAGCGGCAGTCTGCAACAGGCTGAAACCTATATTCAGCTAGGCTTTAAAATTGGTGTAGGTGGCAGTATTACATATCCTAGAGCAAATAAAACACGGCAAACTATTAGTCAATTACCTTTATCCAGTTTAGTGCTAGAAACCGATGCGCCAGATATGCCTGTTGCCGGTAGGCAAGGGCAAAGAAATAGCCCCGAATATTTAGTTGATATTGTGCAAAGTTTGCAACAAATAAGAACTGAATCGGCAGAACAGTTAACAGCAGCTTGTTTACACAATACCTTAGATGTATTACGTAACATTACAGCTTAGGCATTAATCAAAGTCTTTAAAATTGGAGTGTTATGTCAACCTCTGCTCACATTATCTTACAGCTTAAACAGCAACTGATTACTGTTAGTACCCCAGAAAAAGCAGAATCCGTAAGACGATATTTCCCTCATGGTATTCACTGTCTTGGCGCTAACGCCGTGGATATTAAAAATATCATCAAACAGTTTCATCTGGATAACTCCCAGGTAAGTCCTGAACAAGTATTAGTCATCAGTGAAGACTTATTGCAACAAGCTACTTATAGTGAAGAAGTGATGGTGGCCTACGGATTAATTAATAAATTTGTCAACAAACACTATGATGACAACTTGCTACTAAGGTTTGAATTTTGGTTAGAGCACTATGCCAATAACTGGGCATTAGTAGATGACTTGTGTATGAAAACCTTGTTTAAATTTTTGCTGGCTCGACCTCATTTAATTGAACACACGCAAAAGTGGGCCTATTCAGATGTGTCATGGTGTCGACGTGGCAGTAACGTAGCTTGGGTTAAGTTTATTAAGCGGCCAATGGGCAAGTCGGTTTATTTTTTAGATAAAAATTTAGTCTTCAAAAGTTGTGATCTATTGATTACTGATGCAGATGAATTTGTGCAAAAAAGTGTTGGCTGGTTACTTAAGGTGACTGCTATTCATGATCCAGATGATGTAGTGAAATACTTACAATTGAATTATCAAAATATGCAAAAATCGACTATTCGTTATGCCTTAGAAAAAATCGATAAAAAGCTTAGACTACTTTTACTAAAGGATTTTAGATGAGCAGACAATATGACTTTAGGCTGGCTACTTTAGATGATGCAGCTGTGATTGCTGAATTGGTTTGTGCTCTCACCCAAGAGATTACTGCCGCTACGGGGGCCGAGCTGGTGGAACAGGTGAAACAAACTAGTGAACTTTGTGAAAAACTCATGGCACAAGGTGAATATGCAGCTTTTTTGGCATTAGCTGGGCAAGAGGTGGTGGCGATTGCTACTTTTACTGAAACCTATGCATTATATGCCGGTGGTAAAATGGGCGTTATCCAAGAATGTTATGTACGTCCTGAATATCGCGGCACTAAAATTGGTGCGCAGCTTTTAACGAAAGTAAAGCTATATGGTAAACAACAAGCCTGGGCCTGTATTGAGTTATGTACCCCACCTTTGCCTGCGTTTTCTCGCACTGTAGAGTTTTATCAACAAAATGGCCTAGTACCAGTAGGCGGCCGCAAAATGCGAGAAATGCTGGAGTAATAGCAAAAATGCAGCATACAGCAGACTAATCAGAATAAAACAGCATAATGCAGATCAAAGCTGAGAGGGGCAGAATGACCAGCGAAAAATAGTAGCTATTTAAGAGCCAAAACAAAAGAATGGATTCCTGCTAACAACTTGTTTTTCTCTGTGACAAATGCTGTTGTCTTTTTCTATTCACTAGTCCCTATCTATTATTTACTGCTTCTACACCATCATCTCCAAAAGAGTATTCAGGTAACGTCGGCCCAAGGCTGTTACTTGCCAGTACTCTGCAGTCTCAGTAATTAAACCTTTTTTTATCGCACTTTGTAGATTTGCTAAGGTATTTTTATCTAATGCTAATCCTGTGAATTTTTGGTAATCAGCTTTAGGGCAGGGTTCAACTAAACGAAATCGATTCATAAAAAATTCGAAGGGTAATTCGTCTGTGAGTACAGCTCTCTTTTCGCTTAAATATGGGCGAGTTAAATCCATATAGCCTTTAGGATGTTTAACCTTAACCGTGCGAATAATTTGCTGTTCATCGACTAGGGTGATTTTTCCGTGAGCGCCACAACCTATGCCTATGTAATCACCAAAACGCCAATAGTTGAGATTATGTTGGCATTGATTACCCGGTAAGCTGTACGCAGAAATTTCGTACTGTACGTAACCTGCTGCTTGTAATAATTCATCACCTTGTTCCTGAATATCCCATAACAATTCGTCTTCAGGCAACTTGGGAGGCTTAGAGTGAAATTGAGTATTTGGTTCTATGGTTAACTGATACCAAGACAAATGTGGTGGTGTTTGTTGAATAGCTTGGCCTAAATCGAACAGTGCATCGCTTAATGACTGCTTAGGTAAACCGTGCATAAGATCTAAATTGAAACTGTTCAAACCGATTTTTTTAGCCAAAGTCGCTGCGGTTAAGGCTTGTTGATCATCATGAATACGGCCTAAGTCTTTGAGTTTGTCAGCTTGAAAACTTTGTACTCCAATGGAGATACGATTCACTCCAGCGCTCACATAGTCGGCAAACCTTTGGCTTTCAACTGTGCCAGGATTGGCTTCCATAGTGACCTCAGCATCTTTGGCTAAGTTGACTCGTTGTTTTACCCCATCCAATAATGATTTAATGGCTTGGGCTGAAAATAAGCTTGGGGTGCCACCGCCAATAAAAATACTGTGGATAGGTCTGTAGCCCACTAAATTAGCATCTTGTTCTAAGTCATCTAGTAGATGGCTGACGTACTCGGTTTCTGGTAGAACCTGTTCTTTTTGGCCGTGGGAGTTAAAGTCGCAATATGGACATTTTTGCACACACCAAGGGATATGAATGTATAAGGATAGTGGTGGCAGAGTTAAATCTAGCTGTGATGACAAGTTCTTATCCGAGTAAATTTTTAAGTTGTACCACTAGTTGCTGTAATGCTTGACCACGGTGACTTAAGGCATTTTTTTGTTCTTTAGTGAGTTGTGCAGAGCTACAGTTTTTTTCTGCGACCCAAAACACCGGATCGTAACCGAAGCCATTTTCGCCATGTTGGACTGTAGTGATTTCACCAGCCCATTCACCTTGACAAATAATGGGGGTGGGATCGTCTGAGTGACGCATAAAAACTAATACACATAAAAACCTTGCCTGGCGTTTACCTGCTGGTACATCTGCCATTTCCGTGAGTAACTTAACAATATTAGACTGATCGGTGACTTCTTTGTCTGTTGTTGGGTCATAGGAATACCGAGCTGAATATACGCCCGGTGCACCACCTAAAGCGTTAACCGCTAAACCAGAATCATCAGCAATGGCTGGTAACCCTGTGATTTTAGCGGCATGCCTAGCTTTGATTATGGCGTTTTCTACAAAAGTACTACCGGTTTCTGCTACTTCGCTGACATTGAATTCGCTTTGTGCCAGCACATCCATACCTAAATCAGCCAGCATACTGCTTAATTCTTTGACTTTACCTTGGTTGCCTGTAGCGAGTACTAGTTTGTTCAATGCTAGCTCTATTGCCATTACGCTTTTTTACCTCTGCCTTTTTTCTTGTTCTTTTTACTGGTGGCGGTTTTTTTAGCTTTTAATGCTGCTTTTTTAGTTTTTGTACTGATTTTCTTTTTAGTTGGTGGTTTCGCTTCTTTATTTTGTGGGCGAAGTTCAGCAATGACACGACGTTTTAAAGGTTGTTCTGTGTATCTTTCGATTTTAGGCACAATGGCGATATCGTGAGCCTCGACTAAAGAAATAGCGGTGCCTTTGTTACCTGCACGACCAGTGCGGCCAATTCTATGTACGTATACATCTGCAGTACGTGGCATATCGTAATTAATGACATGGCTTATGTTGTCTACGTCGATTCCACGGGCAGCGACATCGGTTGCCACTAATATTTTCACTTCGCCGCTACGAAAACGTTCCATGGCTGCATTACGTTTATCTTGGGGCATTTCACCTTGTAACCAACCACAAGGGATTTCAGCTGAATTAAGCTGACCTACTAAAGTCGCTAAACGCTCACGGGTTTTGACAAACACTATGGCTGTTTCAACTTGATTGCTAAGTATATGGATTAATAAGGCCAATTTATGATTGGCGTTATCAGCCAAGTGGATCCATTGATGGATCACACCTTTTTCTTTACGACTTGAGTCTGCCTCTAGTTCAACAGGATCATTTAATAATTCTTTAGAAAAACGGGCAATACCAGAACCTTCCAAAGTGGCCGAAAACAACATAGTTTGTTTACGCCATCTAGCTTCACCAGCAATTTGATTCACCACCGCTGAGAAGCCCATGTCTAACATGCGATCAGCTTCGTCTAAAATCAGGCATTCAATATCGCGGCAATCAAAACTTTCTGTTTCGATATGTTCAAATAAGCGACCTGGAGTGGCAACAAGAATATCCAGATTTTTTTCCAATAAATCACGATCTGTACCGTAATTAATGCCACCGGTGATCACGCCACAATTAATATGGGGAATATATTTACAAATGAGTTTAGCTTGTTCAAAAATTTGTAAGGCTAACTCTCTGGTTGGCGTTAAGATTAAAACCCGTGTAGAGCCTGGCTGGCGTCTTGGATAATCTAATAAAAACTGACAAACGGGTAATAAAAACGCAGCCGTTTTACCTGTGCCTGTTGGTGCAGAGGCTAATATATCTCTACCATTCATGGCTTCTGGTATCACTAGTGATTGAATACTAGTAGGGGTTTTATAACCCATATCCACTACTGCGTGGACTAAGTCGTCATCTAATTCTAACTGTTCGAACATGTAAACTGCCTAAGCGTTATTTATTGAGCATTCTATTGGTGCGGATTATAAAGGAGATAGTAGATAGTAGATAGAGGATAAAAGTAGTAGATAAGAAATAGTGAATAGGATATAGGAAAAATTTTAACTGCAAAAAGCGCCGAAAGTACAGCGTTTTGGGGGTATTCAATTTGTTTTATCTATCTTCTCGCACGAAGCAGTATGTCGTTTTAGTCCTATGCCGTTTACTTGTCTGTCATGGTCATCGATAAAAACCTCATTTCTCGTAAAAAATGACAACTAAAATCTAGAAAATAGCTACGTCCGCTTACTTGTTATCTTCGCAACTGCGGAGTTTGTTGGAAATAGTAAGCAATATTGATTTTTTGCAAGCTATTTTAGCTTTCAAAATCAAAGTGATCGGCTTAAGACCAAAAGAATGGATTCCTGCTAACGACATGCAGGAATGACGGAGTTGTTGAGTTTTTTGAGCCTCGTTATTTACTATCTACTATCTCCTGCTTTTACCTTTTGTAGATCGTCCATTTATGGCGTCTGTTGTTTGAATTTGACGGGCTAAAGCCACGACCTACATCGCTTTTATCTTTTCTGCTTCATTCAGCGCCATTCTGATTTAGTCTGATTCATGCTGCTTTTCTTCTTTTGTAGGTCGTCCATTTATGGCGTCTGTTGTTTGAATTTGACGGGCTAAAGCCACGACCTACATCGCTTTATCTTTTCTGCTTCATTCAGCACCATTCTGATTTAGGCTGCTTAATGCTGCTCTTTTTTTGTAGGTCGTCCATTTATGGCGTCTGTTGTTTGAATTTGACGGGCTAAAGCCACGACCTACATCGCTTTTATCTTTTCTGCTTCATTCAGCGCCATTCTGATTTAGTCTGATTCATGCTGCTTTTCTTCTTTTGTAGGTCGTCCATTTATGGCATCTGTTGTTTGAATCTGACGGGCTAAAGCCACGACCTACATCGCTTTTATCTTTTCTGCTTCATTCAGCGCCATTCTGATTTAGTCTGATTCATGCTGCTTTTCTTCTTTTGTAGGTCGTCCATTTATGGCGTCTGTTGTCTGAATTTGACGGGCTAAAGCCACGACCTACATCGCTTTATCTTTTCTGCTTCATTCAGCACCATTCTGATTTAGGCTGCTTAATGCTGCTCTTTTTTTGTAGGTCGTCCATTTATGGCGTCTGTTGTTTGAATTTGACGGGCTAAAGCCACGACCTACATCGCTTTTATTTTTTCTGCTCCACTCAGCCTTATTCTGATTTAGGCTGCTTCTGTGCAGCAATCACCGATATTTCCACTAACAATGCAGGTCTGGCCATTGCGGCTTGTACGCACGCTCTGGCAGGGGCATGGCCTGCTGGTACCCAGTTATCCCAAATATCATTCATGGCAGCAAAATCTTGCATGTCTTTCAGGTAAATGGTGGCCGACAAAATATGTTCTCTGTCACTGCCTGCATCTAATAATAAGCCATCGACTTTGTCTAACATGGTTTGAGTTTGTTCTTCTATACCTTTACTGGCGTCGGCTGCTACTTGACCACACAAGTAGACTGTACCCTGGTGGATCACAATTCGGCTCATGCGTTGTTTGGTTTCTTTACGTTGAATATCGGTCACGTTAATCCTTATTAATCATTTTTCTGAATAATATCAGTCTGATCTTTCCTAGTCTTGAATTACTAAATTTTTTATTTTTACCATGGTTTTATTGTTATTTATTTTTATCTGGGTAATAATTGCCGTAAACATTATAAAGGATGAATTATGAGTGCCCAATATTTAGCTATTTTCCAACAGCAATTGTTAGCCAGAGGCTCGTTGCAACAAGTGGTAGAAAAAGTCAAAACCATAGACCCACAACTAGAGCCTATTGTGATTGATGTGGATACTTGTCAGCGAATTGATTTTAGTTGGCATGGCGATACACAGCAGGTATTGGCCAGTTTACCATTGACCGAACCAAGCCAAGTGGCAAAAAGAGGCAGACCTAAATTAGGGGTGAAATCTAAAGAAGTTACTTTATTACCCAGACACTGGGAATGGTTAGCCACCCAAAGAGGCGGCGCATCGGCCACCTTAAGGCGGCTAGTAGAAGAGGCGCAAAAAAATCCATCAATAGAAGAACAAATTCTGTTGAAACAACAGCAACTAGATAAATTTATGCTGATATTTTTAGCAGATGAAGTGGGGTATGAAGAAGCCAGTCGAGCACTGTATCGCAATAGTCGAGTGGGGTTAGAGGCGGCCATCGGTTCTTGGCCTGATGAGATAAAAGCCTTTGTGTTAGACAAATTTATTGAAATTAGTCAATTGCATAATGGAGTCAGTTGATATGCCACACACAAGTTTGGCAAAAGTAGATAATCAATTTACTCATGGCTCTTTAGCTAAGGTGTTTTTTAAAACCGCGGCGCCCATTATTTTTATGATGTTAGTCAATGGCTCTTTCAATTTAGTGGATGCCTACTTTTTAGGACAATTTGTTGGGGCTGATGCATTAGTGGCGGTGACCTCGATGTTCCCGGTTTTTATCTTTTTAATTGCTATGTCGACATTGGTGTCGAGTGGCTTTTCTAGTGTGATGGCAAGGTTATTAGGGGCAGAAAAGTTTGATAAGGCGAAAGAGGTGTTCGCCCAAGCTATTACCTTGTCTTTGTTAGTTTCGGTCGTGTTGATCTTACTCTTTCTATTGCTGGGAGAGTCGCTGACACTGGGGTTAAATAATGCAAATGTAGACTTGGCTAATATGAGTTATCTTTACGTTTCTATTATGATCTTTGGCTCACCACTGATGTTTTTATTAACCATCAATAGTGACAGTTTGCGTTGTGAAGGGCATATACCCGTGATGGCCATGGCGTCGTTGATGTCGGTCTTGTTAAATGGCGTATTTAATTATGTGTTAATAGTGCAGTTAGATTATGGAGTGGCGGGGTCGGCATTAGGTACTTTGCTGGCTCAGTATTGTGCTTGTTTACTCATTATTATTTTTAGATACAGAGAAAGTAGTCAGTTAAAAATTCCGTTTATTACCTTTTCTAAAGGGCGGGATTATTGGGCTGAGTTTTTAGCCATAGGTGCGCCTTCTAGTTTGACCCATTTGGGCTTTGCTTTGTCATCGGGTGCTATTTTTTATAATTTACAAATTTGGGGAGAAGGCAATTACGCCGATACGGTAGGGGCTTACGGCATTTTGACAAGGCTAATGACGTTTATTTATTTGCCCCTTTTAGGTCTAAGTTTAGGCTTTCAAACAATAGTTGGAAATAATATTGGCGCGCAAAAATTTGAACGGGTTAATGCCAGTATTAAAATCGCTTTATGGGCATCTTTGCTGTATGGCTTAGCTTGGCAACTGATTATCTTGCTTTATCATCACAAAATAGGCGGTTTATTTGTTGATGATCTGGGGATTATTCATCAAGTGAGTCGTATATTCCCCACCGCTACTTTAGCCTTGAGTCTTTTAGGGCCATTGTTGATCATTACTATGTATTTTCAAGCCATAGGTGATGCGAAACGTGCGGGCTTATTGAGCATGGCAAAAACCTATGGGTTTTTATTACCCCTACTATTTGTTTTGCCAT
Organism: Paraglaciecola sp. L3A3; assembly: GCF_009796765.1. Taxonomy (NCBI): domain Bacteria; kingdom Pseudomonadati; phylum Pseudomonadota; class Gammaproteobacteria; order Alteromonadales; family Alteromonadaceae; genus Paraglaciecola; species Paraglaciecola sp. L3A3. The sequence goes on along the minus strand of NZ_CP047023.1, from coordinate 3,422,144 downwards.
GGCAGTTTTCAGAATGGGGAATTTGGTACGCAGGCCCCACAGCTGAGGTGTTAGGGTTATTATTAACCTTTGCAGTGTTGTACCAAAGGCAACAAAAAAATGTTTATCGTTACGGGTTGTTTAAAGTTGAATGATAAAGTAAGTGCTACTTGTGTGCTTTGTACTATCCTTACTTTATGCGCTGCGCGCACTAAGATTATTCACTTCATTCACAAAGCATGCACTGCGTTTATGGCATCCATCGATGCCTTTTCTTAAGCTGTATCTCGATAACTGCGTCTTGCGTTATTCTACCTTCCGCCATCCTTGGCGGTCGCCTGCCAATTGCCCTATTGAGTTTTTAATAAAAAATAGCGAACTTGAAGTCGCGGGGTAAATCAAAATCTTGGCTTCGCCACTGAAAAACGGCAGTTAGATGAGTGAAAAAAACACCAGTCAAACACCATTCACTATTTCTTTAAAATACTAATTCTATTAGCATCAACAATATCAATAAATATAAGGGTAGGGTCTCGGCTTTGTCTTACATGGAGATTATTCGTCACACAAGGCGCGACTGGATAAGCCGAACCTCTCGATAACGCTCTTTTTGTGCCTAGCGGCGTTGGGCTGCCTAGCCGCGATGGAGGAGAGTCTAGAAATAACACGTTATTACGTACGACAATCCGCCTTGCTATACACGAAAAATTTCGTCACCGAGTAATCATTCAGATGAGGTGATTTTGGGGAACGTTATTAAGTTATTGAATTGTAGTGATAAATTCAGATTAGACGATACTTCTTATCCAGAACTCAGGTTAGTGATAAAATTCAGCTCTAAACTTGTAGCTTAAAAATAGCTGAATATAAGGATAAAACTCATGAGCGTATTAAAAAGTCGATCATTAATCTGTGTCGCTATATTTGGTGCATTAACTATTTCTGGTTGTAATGGCTCCACTGACAAGTCAGAGAAGAAAGTAACTGTATCCAAAGGCATGGATATTTCATTGTTTACAAAGGAGGCATTTACTCAAGAGCCTAAAATTGTTGACTGTGAAACAGCTGAAGGTACAAAAACGCGTTGTTACCAGCTAATCACTGATGGTGCGCCAGCCGGACGAAAACCAGGCCCGTTTTGTCCTAGAACAACCAGTGATGGTGCTGATGTTGGTGGCGCTTGGTTTAATAAAGAAGGTACAGGGGACTTGGTGGATATCACAGGTGAATTCATTCTGAAACTTGGTGAATATTATGGTGACGAAAAATGGATGGTTTATGACGCGAAGACAAATAAGGTACGCTATACGGCCACGAAAGAAGCTTGTTTAGGTGCCGCCAAACCTGATGTTGAAGAGGAATATATGCAAAATTGTATTGAGTGCGAATTGTCTTATCTTGATGATAACTTCTCTCGCACCTTCCTTATTCCAATCACGCCAATCACTGCTGCGAAGACCGGCCGAGCGCGTACTGTAGGCATTGCTCTTGATGGAACTGAGTTATCGGCTGCAGCACCTGTTGATGCCATTTTAGGGGCTTATACCATAGCTGCCTTTGATGATTGTGGCGGACACATCAACGTCCACCAAGGTTATCACTACCATTCTACGACAGGGTGTACTGATAAATTGACAACCGACGATGGACACGCTCCATTAGTAGGCTATGCTGGAGACGGGTATGGTATTTATGCTTTGAAAAACGCTAAGGGTGAGGAAGCTAAATCACTTGATGAATGCCGCGGTCAAACTGATGAAGTCAGAGGTTACCACTACCACGCAGCAAGCCCAAGCGAGAATAAGTTCATTGGGTGTTTCCACGGGGAAACGGTTCTCCCTGAAGGCCCACCTCATGGACCGCATCCAATAGGACGGCCACCTCTCCCAGCTAAATTAGAAGAAGGTCATTAGATCTCATCAAACAGGCTTTTATCATCGGCTAGCCAGCGGCATCTAACGCCCCCACAACACCCTGTATGCGGCTCTGCACAGTGAGTGTCCTAAGGATGTTCAAAACAAGCTAGCCAATTAGCTCCAACTTATCCCAATAACTGCAGGATCAGGTTTGTTGAAAATAGTGAGCAATATTCTCTTTTTTGGGGCCTACTTTAGCTTTCAAAATCAAAGTGAGGGGCTTAAGACCAAAGGCATGGATTCCTACTAACAACATGCAGGAATAATAATAATGGTATGGACCCACCCACTTTATAACGACTTCGTAATGAGCCATGATTGACGGGACTGTAGGCTGTGGTTTTTGAGCCGAAAGAGTCTCACTCGGGAATGTGCAAATCTGGCCGGTAAGGTCGTCCATTTATGGCGTCTATTGTTTAACCTTGACGGGCTAAAGCCACGACCTACATTACTTTGATCTTTACTTGCTTCATTCTGCTTTTAGCTGTTTTTATTCCGCTAAAAGCTCTACTAATTCTTTCATTTCGGCTAGCTGGCTGGTTAACTCGGCTACTTGTTGTTCTAATGTTTCGATCCTTTGTATCGCGTCATTGTCCTGTGAATGGGTAGATGTAACAGTACTAGCTGTATCAGTAGACGTCGTTTGTGTTGTGGTTGCCATGTCTGGTTGGCCGCAAAATAAGTGGGCGTATCGGGATTCTCGTTTGCCTGGCTCTCTGGCTAATTTTATTACTAGTTGTTCACCGTTCAAATCTTGTAATTGAGTTAAGGCTTGCTCGACTTCGTCTACATTGGCAAATTCAGCCAAGCGGTTAGTACGGGTTCTTAGTTCTCCCGGTGTTTGTGGTCCTCTTAGTAACAACACACAAACTATGGCAAATTGCTGACGATTGAATTTTAGCTCGCTGAATTCAGTATTACAAAACCTGTGTTTATATTTAACCACGCGGCTACCCACGCCTGTATATTCGAAAATCAGCTTTTTTTCTTTGAGTTCATCCAAAATATTTTGTACATCAGACTCAGTCAGGTTTAAAACAGGCTCTCTATTACTTTTTTGATTGCAGCCTAAAGTTAAGCCATTTAATGAAAGGGGATATTGGTCAGGAGTGGTCACTTCTTTTTCTAGTAATACACCTATCACTCTTGCTTGTGGTGCAGTGAGTTGTAGTAACATTTTTGTGTAAGCCTTAGTGGTGTCAATTTATGGCGTTAATTTAACCCTAATCTTAAGCATTTTAAAAGAATCGAATAGGATAATTGATATTCACCGTGTATGACTGTTTACTTTTAACAATATTATATTACAATAAATTCGTTAAATATTTGAATTTAAATATGCATTATTTAATTTGCATTTAAATTGAAAGTTTTTTCAATTTGTTTAACATTGTTAACAATTTTACTGTGGATGATGATTAATATGAGATTGAATAATTTATTTGTAGTTATGTGTATGTCTGGATTGAGTGCATGCTCGCTTTCTGAGTTAACTAAGTCGGAGAAAGCAGATTGGCATGATGTGCCTTTACCTAGTCAGATGCAGGCAGCACAAAACTGGCAATTGGTGGATGATTTTAGTGACAACTTTTCATACACAACAAAAAATGCGGCGTTTTTTAGTAAGTGGCATGACAACCATATACGCGGCTGGAAAGGCCCTGGTGCTACCTATTTTAGTGCCAAACACAGCGACTTGGTAAATGGCCGTTTGGTGCTAAGTGCCGAGTCGGTGCCTGAATCAGCTCAAGGTAAGGTTGTTAATTATGGTGACTTTAAGTCTAAAAAAACTATTTACACTGGTTTTGTAACGGCTAAAAAGAATATCGAATATCCAATATTTGTTGAAGCTAGTATGAAAATATCAGGCCTAGCTTTAGCCAGTAATTTTTGGATGTTAAGTGATGACGATAAATACGAAATTGATGTAACTGAAACTTATGGTGACACAGACTACAACGCTAAACAAATGTCGACTAACTACCATATTTTTAAACGAGATCCGGTAACAAATGATTATTTAGAGGATTACGGACATAAACCTAAACACTACACTACGCCCAACAAAGCTTTATTAAATCAAGATTTTCATCGATTTGGTTTTTATTGGAAAAATCCCAAGCACATGGAATTTTATCTAGATGGTGAATTGGTGCGTACTTTGTCTAGTAATACAGATTTAACCGATCCTGACGGCCATTTTTTTGGAAGACCCATGCGTCTGATTTTTGATATGGAAGATCATGTATGGCGAGCTAAAAATGGCATTACACCGAGTCAAGAGCAGTTAGATAATCCTAACTTGAATAAAATGTATGTAGACTGGATACGAGCTTATCAGCCAAAAAACTGATAGGTATATAGAATAATTTTAATTTGTAGTAATTTTTAATGGAGGTTAAATGAATACAATAAAATCAAAATGGTTTGCATGTATAAGTGTGTTATCGCTGGTCGTTTTTACAGGTAATACATTTGCTGATACAAAAGTGGAATTAGACGGCGAGCTAAAAAAATGGCACGCAGTTTCGTTAACTTTTGATGGCCCTGAAACCTCCGAGAATGATGATTATAACCCTTTTGTTAACTACCGATTAAATGTTGAATTTACCCACCAAGTGTCTGGTAAACAGTATGTTGTTCCCGGCTATTTTGCCGCAGACGGTAACGCTGCAAATACTGGTGCTACAGCGGGAGATAAATGGCGAGTTAACTTTTCTGCTGATGAAGTAGGGCAGTGGAATTGGCGAGCTACCTTTAGAAAAGGTAGGTTTGTCGCTGTATCTAATAAAGGCTTAACGGGTGCTACTGCGGGGTTTATGGACAACCAAACAGGTAGCTTTGATATAAAAGCCACTGATAAATCTTATCCTGATTTTCGTGAGCGTGGTCGTTTAGATTATATCAATCAGCCGTATTTACGTTTTGCTGAAACAGGCGAGTATTTTATTAAAGCAGGCCCTGATGCTCCTGAAAATTTGCTGTCTTATGTGGATTTTGACGGTACTTTTCACAATGATGGACACAAAGACAACTTAGTAAAAACTTGGCAGCCACATTTAAAAGATTGGAATAAAGGCGACCCTACATGGCAAAAAGGTAAGGGTAAGGCATTAATTGGTGCGTTGAATTATTTGTCTGAAAAAGGCATGAACTCTATTTCGTTTTTGACTTTAAATATTATTGGCGATGACCAAAATGTGTTTCCTTACGTGGACTACGATACCTTGGATCGTATGGATGTGTCTAAGTTAGATCAGTGGAATATAGTGTTTAACCATGCACAAAAAAAAGGTCTATTTTTACACTTCAAAACCTCTGAAGTTGAAAACCAAGGTTTATTGGATAACGGCGGTTTAGGTTTACAACGTCAATTGTATTATCGAGAGTTAATCGCACGTTTTGGCCATCACTTAGCGCTAAATTGGAACATGGGTGAAGAAAATGGCGAATGGGTGCCTAACCATAAATCTATGCCTCAATCGACTATTCAACGTTTAGCTATGGCGAAATATTTCCATAATAATGACCCATATCATCATCATGTAGTGATCCATAATGGCAATGATTATGACGACTTAACTGGACCAGATAGTTATTATACTGGGGCTTCAGTGCAAACTAGCCGAACTGATTTTAGCAGTATTCATGGTGCAGTTAAGCGGTTACGTGAATGGCCACTAGTGAATGGTCGTCCTTTTGCTGTGTCGGTTGATGAACCGGGCGATGCCCAACATAGTTTGGTGCCTGATAGTGTCGATGCCAAACATGATGACGCTAGGAAGAATGGTTTATGGGGCGCATTAACTGCCGGTGCTTGGGGCACAGAGTGGTACTTTGGTTATGCACATCCTCATTCAGATTTAACTGCTCAAGATTGGCGCTCTCGTGATTTGTTTTGGGACCAAGCTAAACATGCATTAGATTTTTTCAAAATGGCTAATGTGCCTTATCAAAAAGGTAAAAACTTAGATAACTTGTCTAATGGCCATTGGGTATTAGGTGAAGAAGGACAGTTCTATATTGTGTTTGTCAAAGATGCCTTAAAAGAAATTAATTTGAACATTTATTTTGGTAAAGCGGATTATTCAGTGCAGTGGTACAACCCGAGACAAGGTGGGAAGTTACAGACGGGGAGTGTGAAACAAGTCACTGTTACTCAAAACCGCACGAGTTATAAAAAATATGAGCGTCTTGAGCTAGGTGCTCCACCATCAGATAAAAACCAAGACTGGGTGATTTTAGTTAAACGTAAATAAGTTGAATTTTTTATTTTTAAAGCTTTTGTAAAAATATCAAGGGCTTTTTAGTTGCTTCAATTTAGATCTAATCAAAATGATTGCATTGTTAGGGGGAGTGATATAGTATTTTATCATCGAATCATTATGAGTTTATCTATATGTCCACTAAACCTATTCATTCAACTTTGCATCCAAATATTGCTCAAGTACTTTCTGAGTTGACCCATGCACAAAAGGATCGCTTAGCCTTTATCGACTTTAGTTTGCAATACTTTGGGCATGTGGCTCGTACTGATTTAATTCAACGGTTTAAAACAGGCCTTGCTGCTAGTACCCGAGATTTTAGTGCTTATAAAGAATTAGCTCCTGATAACCTAGTGTTGAAACATCAAACCAAGAGTTATCATAGAACTGACAGTTTTACGCCTGTGTTTAACCATGATCCAGAGGTGATATTGACTTCGTTAAGTCGCGGGTTTGGTAATGGCATTTCAACCGGTGTTCAACCCTCAGAACAGTGTTTTGATGCAGTGCGTTTAATTCACCCTGATCCTAAAATTATTGCTGGGATCATGCGTGCCATTCATAACAAAAAAGCCATTAAAGTGGGTTATGTGTCAGTGTCATCTGGTGAAACTGAAAGAGCCTTAGTCCCCCATTCTATTGTGAATAATGGGCATCGTTGGCATGTGAGAGCTTATGATCGTAAAAATAATAGTTTTAGAGATTTTGTGTGTACGCGTTTCACTCAAGTAGAAGTGATGGCTGAAGAAATACATGCACATGAAGGGAGTCATTACGATGAACAATGGCAAAAGATAATAGAGATTATTTTGATCCCTCATCCAAGTTTACAGCATAGTAAAGCGATTGAAATGGATTACGCTATGGTGGAAGGGAAGCTGATTTTACAATTACGGGCGGCAGTGGCAGCTTATGTATTGCGTCAATGGCAGGTCGATTGTTCTATTAAGCATAATGCCAACCAACAAGGTTGTCAGCTAGCATTGGCTAACAACCAAATAGTGAGCCAGATCGACAGTGGCGGATTAGTGTTGGGAATTAACTAACCGTTAAAACCGGTACTTGCAGTCTTTTAAATTTTTCTAAAGTAGGGCTACCGTTTATTTCTAATAGGCTGAGTACATTTTGTTGTGACAATATTTTGCAAAAATGACTGACCTCCATGTTTGCATATTTGTCGTGAGTATTTAGTATTTTTGTGCGTTTACCAAATAGTGCATCAGCTTCGTCAAAAAATAAAATCCAGTTTTTATTATCAGCTTCAGCAATTAATTTGACTAAGTTTTTTTCAGTCTCTCCAATATAGTTTTTGGCTAGAGAACTGCAATCTACTACGCATATTATTCGTTCTATTTTTACTTTTTCAAGCTCTCTAATAATTTGATTGAGCAGCAAGGATATATCTCTTTTAGATTGTCCGTTTAAAATCACCTGTGTGCTGAGATGTTTAGCCGTTTTACTTAATATATCTTTTACTAAATCGCTGCTCTCGCTGTTTAGTGCAGGACTATTTTTAATATCTGCAGGTCTGGTTAAAAGATGCAAAGGCGCAATGTAACCTTGTTGATATTCGCTAAATGTTGTTCGGTAAATTTTCATTTTATCTATCCGTATAACAAACCCCGTTTAAATTAGTTTTAACCATGATGGTTGAAGATGCCAATTTTTATCATTTAATTGCAGATTACTGCACAGAACTCATAGCAATTTTTGCAAGATAGATTATGTTTTAAGCGATTGCGTGAATAGTGAAATAGCAATATAACTAACTCGAATAGTCGTTATACATTTAAATGATGAATATTGGATCGGAAATCAGGTAAACTAGCGGAAATTTTGACCCTGCTAATTATAATGTTATTAGTATTTTGTAGCCCTAAAAGAGGTGTATATGAGTTTGTTTTTAGAATACATGGACGAAATCGAAAGTCGTAAAAAAGATCTAGGATTGGCGCCTAAGCCAATTGATAGTGCTGAGTTATTGGCTGAAATTATCGAGCAAATTAAAGATCCAGCTCATGCGCATCGTGCTGAGTCACTTAATTTTTTCATCTACAATACATTGCCTGGTACTACTAGTGCCGCGGGTGAAAAAGCTAAATTCTTAAAAGAAATTATCTTAGGTGAAGCTGTTGTTGCTGAAATTTCTGTAGAATTTGCTTTTGAATTACTTTCTCATATGAAAGGTGGTTCTTCTATTTCGGTACTACTTGACTTAGCATTATCTGATGATGCATCACTTGCCGTTCCTGCCGCTAAAGTATTAAAAACTCAAGTATTCTTGTATGACGCGGATACAAGCCGTATTAAAGCCGCTTATGAAGCTGGTAACGCTATTGCTAAAGAGCTTCTTGAAAGTTACGCTGAAGCTGAATTCTTCACTAAACTACCTGACGTTGCTGAAAAAATTGAAGTAGTTACTTATATTGCGGGTGAAGGTGATATCTCAACAGATTTACTTTCTCCGGGTCATCAAGCACATTCACGTGCTGACCGTGAGTTACATGGCCAATGTATGATCACGCCAGAAGCTCAAAACGAAATTAAAGCATTACAAGCTAAGCACCCTGAAGCAAAAGTGATGCTTATTGCTGAAAAAGGCACAATGGGCGTTGGTTCATCTCGTATGTCTGGGGTGAATAACGTGGCACTTTGGGCAGGTAAACAAGCAAGCCCATATGTTCCTTTTATTAACATTGCACCTGTAGTTGCGGGTACTAACGGTATTTCTCCAATTTTCTTAACGACTGTTGATGTGACTGGTGGTATTGGTCTTGATCTTAAAAATTGGGTTAAGAAAGTAGATACAAATGGTAATGCGGTTGTTGACGCAAATGGCGATGCGGTTTTAGAAGAAGCCTACTCAGTAGCGACTGGTACGGTATTAACTATCGATACCGTAGCGAAGAAATTATTAAACGGTGATGAAGAACTTGTTGATATAGCTTCTGCATTTACACCACAAAAAATGGAATTCATGAAAGCGGGTGGTTCTTACGCGGTAACATTTGGTAAGAAATTACAAACATTTGCAGCTGAAACACTTGGCATAGTAACAACTCCAGTATATGCGCCTTCAAAAGAGATTTCGCATGAAGGCCAAGGTTTAACGGCTGTTGAAAAAATCTTTAATAATAATGCTGTTGGTGTCGCTTCAAAAACTGCATTACATGCAGGTTCTGACGTTCGTGTTAGAGTAAACATTGTTGGTTCTCAAGATACTACGGGTCCAATGACTTGTCAGGAACTTGAAGCAATGGCTGCTTCTACTATTTCTCCATTAGTTGATGGTGCATATCAGTCTGGTTGTCATACGGCATCAGTTTGGGATAGCAAAGCTAAAGCGAACATTCCTAAGCTAATGAGCTTCATGAATAAATTTGGTCTTATCACTGCACGTGACCCGAAAGGCGTTTACCCTGCAATGACAGATGTTATCCATAAAGTATTAAACGATATTACCGTTGACGATCGCGCTATCATCATTGGTGGTGACTCACATACGCGTATGTCTAAAGGTGTAGCCTTTGGTGCTGACTCAGGTACTGTTGCAATTGCACTTGCAACTGGTGAGTCTGCAATGCCAATCCCTGAGTCTGTAAAAGTGACGTTTAAAGGTCACATGCAAGCTCACATGGATTTCCGTGATGTTGTACATGCAACTCAAGCACAAATGCTTAAGCAATTTGGTGGCGAAAATGTATTCCAAGGTCGTATCATTGAAGTACACATTGGTACTTTATTAGCTGACCAAGCATTCACCTTTACTGATTGGTCTGCAGAAATGAAAGCAAAAGCTTCTATCTGTATTTCTGAAGATGAAACATTAATTGAATCACTTGAGCTTGCTAAGAGCCGTATTCAAATAATGATCAACAAGGGAATGGAAAACGAAGCTAAAACCCTTAACGGTTTAATCACTTTAGCTGACAAACGTATTGCTGACATTAAGTCAGGTACTATTCCTGCGTTATCTCCTGATGACAATGCAAAGTACTACGCAGAAGTTGTGATTGATTTAGACGTTATCGACCAACCAATGGTTGCTGACCCTGATGTAAACAACGAAGATGCATCTAAGCGTTACACCCATGACGTGATCCGCCCTGTTTCATACTACGATGGTAAACCGGTAGATTTAGCATTTGTTGGTTCTTGTATGGTTCACAAAGGTGATATGCAAATCATCGCGCAAATGTTACGCAACATTGAAAAGCAAAACGGCAAAGTAGAATTTAAAGCACCATTAGTTGTAGCTCCACCCACTTACAATATTGTTGATGAACTCAAAGCTGAAGGCGATTGGGACATTTTACGTAAGTATTCTGGTTTTGAATTTGATGATGCAAATCCGAAAGGTGCTGCACGTACTAAGTACGAAAACATCATGTATTTAGAACGCCCTGGCTGTAATTTATGTATGGGTAACCAAGAGAAAGCTGAACCTGGGGATACAGTTTTAGCCACATCAACTCGTTTATTCCAAGGCCGTGTTGTTGCCGATTCTGCTGAGAAGAAAGGCGAATCATTATTAGGCTCTACACCTTTAGTGGTACTTTCATCTGTACTTGGTCGCTTCCCTTCTATCGAAGAGTACAAGGCGGCAGTAGAAGGTATCGATTTAACTCGATTTACACCTCCTACACATGCAATGACTACTGCAACCGCTGCAGTGAGAATTGCGGATCCTAGCTAAAGAAAGTTGAACTAAATAATTAAGCTCCCCTTAATTACATAAACCGGAATAGAGCAATCTACTCCGGTTTTTTTATGACCTTTTGTTTGAAAGTAATAATGCCAAGGAGGAACTTTTAGAGGATATTTAGCTCTTAACACCAACATTATTGCTGAAATTACAAATTATGAAAAAACTGATTAATTTGGGTGCTGTATTCGTAAGTATTACACTTATTAGTGCTTGTACCACAAAACAAGCACAACATTTTGTGGGTACCGCCATTGCCGATGGGGCTGATACACAAGTACGTTATAACCCGTCTCAGTGTCGAACGTTACACATGCAATGTGTACAGGGTGACTTTCAAGAATGGCAAACCAGTGAAAAAGATATGGGCTGTTCTTGTAAAAAGTTGTAGTCTACTGACATCCATCATTTTTATTTTGATCCCCGATGTTTAATAAATTTTTCACAACTTGTTTAATTCTGGTTTTTAGTTCTTCATTTTTCAGTCTCTCAGCCAAAGCTGTTGGTGTAGAATTTTCAGATATTCAAGTAACTGTCAATCAGCAGACATACTCCCTTGAATACGCTGTTTCTTTCGAACAAAGAGCACAAGGATTAATGCTTAGAAAGTCCATGTGTGCTGATTGTGGTATGTTATTTAACTTTCAAAAGGTACGTGGGGTGGGAATGTGGATGAAAAACACCTTGATCCCATTAGATGTGGCATTTATTCGAGAAGATGGGGTAGTAGTGAATATTGAAGCAATGCAGCCTCATGACCTATCGACTACTAGTTCTTTAGGTAAAGTCCTTTATGCTTGGGAAATGAACCAAGGCTGGTTCCTTAAAAATGGTATTACTGTTGGCGATAAAGTGCTGCTCAGAGAGTAAGACCAATTAACATTTTGAATGTAGTTTGGTCTTATTCATATTTTCTCAGCAGCCTCAGTAGTATTTTTTTATATCAATTAAATGATGATCTCTCACTGGTTAAGCTTCTCAGTTTTACTGGTCTATTAAGTGCTTGACCACCATCACGAGAAATCGGCACCCAAGGTATTTTGGCTTGCCCTTTGGCTGGAGTGAGTGAAAACAGATCAAATGGTATGGATAAATAAAAACCTTTAGTGAAACTACCTTCGCCATAATCTTCAGCGCTAGCATTGGTGATTGATGCGTATGCTCCAACTACGATGCCACTATCGAAACGTTTGGCAAAGTCTATGGTAACCCCTTTATCTCTCGCTAGATATTGTCCAATATTGAAGGTTAATAAGGAGTCTTTTAAGAATTCAGGCTGCCAGTAGATATTAGCGTGCCCAGTTAACACTTTATAATCAAAAAGCTCATAGTTGTTTTCATAAGAGCGTTGCTGTACGTAGTTAATGTCAAAACCAAAAGATAAATTACTATCAACCGCGCTATACAGTAATTCAGTACCTAAGCCAGCATACATACTTTCTAGATAGCCTCCATACACTTGAGCATACAAATTAGTCGCTATTCTATCGTTCCAGTGCAAGAACAGATTTTCCATCGTTATATTTCGGTTCGATACATATTCACGCACATTTGTACGTACCCTTGGTAAAGTACTTTCTCCGCCATCTGAGGTGTAATTAAATTTGTCGAAATTTTCAAACAAATTAACTTTTAAAGTACCTGATATTGCAGATTTGCCGTTAAAACTGTAGCCACCATTGAGTAATACACCTGCTTGATATAGGTAAAAAGCTTCAGGATTGCCGAAAGTTTGTATCCAGAATGTTTCTAAACCAGTAAAAAAACCACTGTTATTAGTTGGATTGTAATTATCGATACTGTCTTGACTCAGACCTTGACGCCAATAAGTTGATTTAATATCCGGTTTGACAGTTTGATATTTGGCATGCTTTTTAAATTCATCTGCATTTATTACTGTTTCAACTATAGGCACAGAGGCTGAAGTATTGACTATCTTATATTGATTAATTGATTCTGGTAGTTCTGATGCGATAATTCTCCCGACTCTTTGGATAGCTTCATCTTTATCTCTATAGCTAGTTTGTTGTCCGTAGAGGGTAAAAGTATCTGCAGTAATATGAGATGTACTCACTGCAAATCCTCCTTGATAGAGTAAATCTTGTGTTAGTCGAGTTCGGTCTACTCTATCCATATTAAAATCATTTTTAATTTTTGTTATATCTCTTGGGGGGCGATCATATTTTACTTGTTTAATGGTATGTAAGTTAAAGTTATAATTAACTCCAAAGCCAATAGTATTTCCTCTTTGGTAATTAACACTAAAATCAAAACCATTCCAAAGGTAAGCCGCGCCTATATTCCACTTACTATCTTGAGATAATTGACCTGCTCTGTCGGTAACATAATTATTGCCTTCATATTCTAGTTTTAAGCGTAGAGGCTGCCATGGAGTTTGATATTCAATTCCTCCAAATATGGATGTTGTTCCTTTGAAAAATCTTTGGTAGTCAATTTTACCGCCATTACCTGTATAGCCAAGCGGACGATGACAAAAGGTATCTTTTAATTCACACAGAGGATTAGAAATATTATTATCTGTCCCTAGGTACCCCCAGCCCATATTCAAGTGGAAATCAATTTTTCCAACTTGTTTACTTAAGCCTATAAATTCACTTTCGAAAAAGCCAGTGCCACCAAAATCTCTAAAACCTACAGATAACTCTGGAAAGTAAGATGATTCTTTTAACAATCTAAACTTAACATCTATACCTTTATCTTTTAATGTTTGGTTACCGCTGAAAGTGTCAACTTGACTATATAATTGAGTACGAACATCGGTGTACCTTACAGTTGTTTGCATCCAAGGAAATAATTGTATTGTTGCCGACATAAACCGATATTCATCATTATCTGTATAGCTGGCGATTAAATCTCCATCGCTAAGCATGCGTGACGTAGGTGTTTGAATTAATCCCGTTCCGCCATGCACCATTAAGGAACTACCTAAAGGTATTTGGTTCCACTGAATTTGGGATTGTTCTGCTTTTGTATGAAAAACAGCGAAAAGTAATGTGAAAAATAATATGACTCTGTGGGATATCATGGCATTACTCTGTTAACTGCTAGGGTTATTATTTGTTGATTTAGTAACTTCATTTTATTATCCCCAAAAGATACTTTAAATGGGATATAAATCTGGCTACCAGGCATAGCTTCTATGGGGGTTTTATTCCAATCTAAAGTATCAACTTCTATGATTCTCCCATCTGCCTGAATTAACACCATCTGTTCAGTGTCTGCTAAAGAAGACAACATATCATCTGTTATATAATCTGCGGCTAGAGTGTGGTTTTTATGGGGGATAATTAGTTCAGTTTTGTCTTTTAAGGCGCCAAATATAATGACACGGCTACTTCGGGAATACGCCGATAAAATATATTGACCTGCTGTGATAACTGGGTTGTGAGCATTGACTGTTCTAGCTAGATCATAATTAATTTTGATGGGTAGCCTCTCTGCAATATGCCAATTCAATAGTGTTCGTTTAAGACTATTTATAATTTCGTCTGTTTGTTTATTTTTAGTTATTGCTGACAATCTTTTGAGTATTATATTTCTAGTTATTTCAATATTTTTATCTGAAATTGAATAAAATGTTGCCGCAGGCCAATAAATGTTTTGTTTATTCTCAATATTAGCGAGTACTTCAGCCAACAAAGGGGCTTTATCGAACTTTAGGTATTGTTGGTTTAACAGAATTTCTGTATTTGCTGAACTTTTACCCGTAAATAGGAATAAAAGTAAAAGGTAAAAAAGTGATGGGATTTTTTTCATAAATTTCTTTCGGTAACATTTGAATGAATACGTGCGATACGACTTAGATAAACTAGTTCAATCGTTTCTGATAGCGGAACTAATGTTTGAACACTTTTTATTAAGGTCCCACTATTTCTCTCAAACCAAAATGTATTGCTCCAAGAACGATTTGGTTGGATATATGTTGAGGGCGTTGTATAGGTCACATATTCAGTATATTTAACAGTATCAAGTGACACTGATAGCTCAGTTAAAATTTCATTCTCACCAGAAGAAAAAGTTGATTCAATCGCATATCCATATTGATCCCCAGTCCAGTCGGCTATCCGGGACCAACTTTTATTATTGTTTAAGCTTTTAAGCGGATCTTCTGCGGTATTTGATAAAAACAGTAAGTTTTCATTGAGCCCTAATGTGCGAACAATTCGGCCTTTTTCAATGACGAACATTGCGTTATCTGCAGAAACCCATTTATGTTGGGTATCTTCCAAATAAGCTAAGGCTAAAATTGCTTTTGGGCGCTTCCCACGTCTAATGGAAGCAAGATCAACTTCGGAATCTTGTACTTTTTTATATGAAACTATTGCATCTGGTGTATTTTCAAAAGCTATACGCAGGGTCTGATAATAAGCTCGATAAGTGCCACTACAACTTGTTAAAGCAAATAGTGAAAATACTATAAAAGGAATTGTGCTTAACTTCATTAAAGACGGTTCACCCAAATTAATACAATAAAAAAGCCGCCTAAAGGCGGCTTTATAAAATTTAAAACATATTAAGCAGAAGGTATGCTTGGTAGGTAAGTAACAGTTGTATTAATTTCAACTGTACTAGTGTTAGTACCAGTACCCGTTACTGTAGTGGTAGTACCTGTACCAATACATACACCATCAACAAGAGGATCACTGCCAGTACATTCTGGTGTTGGTTCTTCAACACAAACACCACCGACTAATATTTCACCGTCTTGACATTCATCAGGTGGCAGAACAACTGTGGTTGAACCACGGTTGTTAGAAACCATGGCTACAAGTAAAGTTCCACCGACCGCTGCCGCTGCAACTGTTTGTTTGGCCACTGCGCCAAAAGCGTTACCTGAAGAGTTTGAACCCCCAGGAGTTTCTTGAGCTATGGCAGGAGTTAAACCTACACATAATGCCGCACTTGCAGCTATAAGTAATTTTTTCACTGTATTTCCCTTGAGCATATTAAACCAAACTAACTTAATTCTAATCGAATAGTTCTGCGAGCTCAATAGAGATTAGTTAATTCAGCTATTAAATTTTCTGTAGAGGACAATTTAACCTTCGTATTCTAAAGGATCTGTTATTTGGTTTTCGGTAAAAGCTTCTAAGCGTTCTTGGCAAGCTCCACATTTACCGCAGGCTTGTTCTCGGCCGTTGTAACAGGTCCATGTTTTTCCATAATCTAAACCCATTTCTATTCCTGCTTTTAAGATTGCTATTTTACTCACTTCTAAGTAAGGGGTGACTATTTCTACCGCTTCGTAATTGGCTATGGCACATACATCATTCATTTTATGGACAAACTCAGGACGACAATCAGGGTAGATAGCATGGTCGCCTGAATGGGCGCCGTAATACACTTTATTCGCCTCAATTGACACTGCATAACCCACAGCCATAGAAAGTAGGATCATATTGCGGTTAGGCACTACTGTGGTTTTCATACTGTCTTCTGCATAGTGACCTTCTGCGACTTCAATATCAGATGTTAGGGATGAACCACCTATTAATTGGTTTATTGCAGAAATATCGACAATTTTGTGATGAATAGCTAACTCTTTACAGGCACGGCTGGCATAATCTAATTCTTTTTTATGTCGTTGCCCGTAATCAAAAGACAAGGCATAGATTTCATGTCCTTGTTTATGGGCAAGATTGAGCACTGTGAATGAGTCCATGCCACCTGAAAAAATAACCACTACCTTTTGAGACATTAAGTTTGCTTCTCTATAATCAATTAATTGGTGGTAATGTTAAGTGATCCAGCTATAAATTCCCATATCTGTGACAAAATATGATTGGTAGGTCTTTAGACCCAAAGGAGAGTTTTTGAGTTCTTATAAAATTAATGAAGTATTTGAGTCATTACAGGGGGAGGGCAGTTACACCGGTCTGCCATCTATTTTTGTACGTTTACAAGGTTGTCCTGTTGGCTGTCCTTGGTGTGATACCCAGCATACTTGGACAGTAGATCCTGAATTCAAACGTTCTAGTACTGTAGTGATGGCTGAAAATAGTGAATCTAACACTTGGTTTGAACAAACTATCGAGCAGTTATTATCTTTGTTTTCTGTCCAAGGTTATATGGCTAAACATGTAGTGATTACCGGTGGAGAACCATGCTTATATGATTTAACTGCTATCACTAGTCGTTTACTTGATGAAGGTTATTCAGTTCAAATTGAAACTAGTGGTACCTACGAGATATTAGCCCATGCTGATACTTGGGTAACAGTTTCTCCTAAAGTGAATATGCCTGGTGGAAGAAAGGTGTTAAAAAGCGCCATGCTAAGAGCCAATGAGATAAAACATCCTATCGCCATGGAAAAACATATAGACGAGCTGGACCAAGTATTAAGTTTATTGGATGATAAGCCTATGCCTAATGTGTACCTACAACCGATAAGCCAGCAAAAAAGAGCAACTGAACTTGCAATCAAAACTTGTATAGCGCGTAATTGGCGTTTGTCATTACAAACTCATAAATTTATTGGTATAGAGTAGCCTTAATTATTTTGTTCAAATGGAGTGTTAATTCGTATGCAGGGTAAACAAGGGCGTAGAGTCTTGTCGATATTAAGCGGGCTGTTATTATTGACAGTTTGTGCAGATGTTTTGTCGGCAACTTGGAAGATTACTTATCCTAGGCCTAGTTCAGACAGTGATAAAAGTTCTGAGTATCCGCTAAAAGTATTGGCTTTGGCTTTACAACAAACGGGGGTCAAATACGAGCTTATTCCTTCCAGAAAGTTTTATCCTCAAGGAAAAAATCTAAATCGATTAAAAGATAATAGAGAAATTAATGTTGTATGGAGTATGACAGATAAACAGCGAGAGAAGGAACTTTTACCTATTCGAATACCTATATACAAGGGACTGGTGGGTTGGCGTTTGTTTTTAATCCGTGATGATATGTCTGAGCGTTTTAAGTATATCCAAAAGTTAGAGCATCTACTTAAACTCACTCCAATTCAAGGAAGTGACTGGCCAGATACCAAAATTTTGCAATCTAATGGTTTTGATGTATTGACTAATTCAACGCCAGCAGAGTTAGCTAAAATGTTAGTAAGCGCGCAAGGAGATTTTTTTCCGCGTTCTATGCTGGAGATTAGAGAAGAGTTAAGTAACTTTCCTTCTAATAAAAAAATTATAATACAGCCTACTTTAGGGCTGTATTATCCTGCTGCTGTATATTTTTTCGTGAACTCGAAGAGCACTCCCTTAGCCCATTTGATTAATACGGGCTTGGAACGAGCAATAAAAAATGGTGAATTTGACGCTCTTTTTGTTGAAACTTATCAGGATTTTATTGATAAAAGTAAAATTAACAATAGAAACATATACACATTAGAGAATACTTTCTTACCAATTAATACACCTATAAACAGAAGTGAATTATGGTTTAACACTGGTTATTAGTTAACCAGACTCGGGATGATGAGTGTCGTATTGAATTTTACCTACAATTCAAACACTTAAAAATATGATCTAGTTATATTTGGGGTAATGTTTATTCGATGACGAAATTTTTCGTGTATAGAAAGGCGGCTTTTCGTACGTAATAGCGGGCTATTACTAGAAAATCCAACGCAGCTAGGTGCAAAAAGAGCCTTTCGAGAGGCTAGGCTTATCTCGAGCTAAGGTTAGTTATATTTATCTAAGAAATTTGGGGTCATAACACAACAATTTCTACCTTTTTCTTTTGCTTTAAATAAAGCGTCATCCGCCAATTTAAATGCCCGTTCGAAATCGATAGAATTTTTTATGGCTGAAATACCCACACTTACCGTTATTTTTAAGGTTTTGTGTTCGGAAAATTCAAATTGACTGATTTTTATCCGAATTTTTTCTGCTAAAGCTAATAACTCAGGACCATCTGTATTTGGACAAACCAATACAAACTCTTCTCCTCCCCAGCGTGAAATAACATCGGTAGTCCGAGTTGAATTAAGTAATAAACCTCCAATGTTACTTAATACCTCATCTCCTACATCATGACCGAGTGTATCGTTAATCCTTTTAAAATGGTCGATATCTAAAACTATGAGACCTATATCCTGGTTATTATTTAAATTGTGACATAACAATTGCAGCTGTCTCTGTAAACCATATCGATTTAAGGTTTTTGTCAAAACATCGGTTACTGACATGTTTTTATAGGCTGCGGATTCTTGTTTTAATGCTTCTGCGTAATTTGTCATTTCGGTAAGCCGAATTTGTCCATGTTTCGAGTGTTTATAGAGTTTATTTAATTGATAAATTACTCGAAAGGAAATCCCTAACATCCATAAAATTAAGATACCAAGATACCAATGTTCTTTTTCAATATAAGCGCCACTGAGAGCTATTTTATTGATTTGGAATAGATGTTCCCCTAAGGGAGACCTTTCGTTAAAATCGAGTCCAAACTCTATTACATGCTCATAGTTTAGCTTTGCTAATTTATTGGGGACATCAAATTCATTCAGCCACCATTGCGCAAGACTTAGTTCTTTAAGGTCAAATTCTAGTGGCTGGTTGAAATCGATTTTTCTGATAGTTGTGCTAATAAATTGAGCACTATTAAAGTCATTTTGTTTGCTGAAATCAGGGTCGAAATTACGAAAATATATTCGAAAAAAAGAAGCCGGTCCTTGGTATTCGACATCAAAAATTAGCTTTTGATATTGACTCAAATCAATTCCAGTAAACCAGCTGTTGACATCTTGATTGTAAAATTGGCCAAAACTACAAGAGGGAATACTTGAGCCTGCTTTTATATGGCAATACCATTTTGAGTGATCTTCGGTAAGCCATCTTGCTTCGCTGTTAAAAGGGGCGTTTTTATCTATTCTATTAAATGTTTGATAGGCTAAATTAGGTAATAGCTGTATTTCTCTTTTGGGTATAAGCGGGTAACTTAATAGCGCTATGATTGTTATTAACAACAATATAGATAAATAAATCAAATTTGAATGTTTAGAATTCAAGAAAACCGCCTTTAAAAATAGATTTATACCATGCCATGATTACTGTTTTCACTATAACTAATCTGAGTTGGGGTTAACCGAATCTCATTTTTAATGATCTCATTGCGTCTAGCGGTGTTATAGATTATCTAGTCAATAACTGTTCATTACTAGAAAGTCCGTCTTACTATACACAAAAATATCATCATAGAGTGAGCATTAATGAGAACTGAAAATGAAAAACTATTTTCAAGGTATTGAGTTATCGATAAAAATCAAGTATCCACAATATATAAAATCCGAGTTCAGATTAACTAAAACACATCCCAGTGCCTGCTTCTTATATAAATTTATACATACTAACGGAGGGGCGGTGGATGGACTCATGTTTTGTAAATAATGATGTTTTGTTTAGAAATTATCAAAATGGTAGTCCTGAGATAATTGCTTTTACTTTTAATTGATATTGTAGGAATAAAAACCAGAGGTATGCTCTGATTTCTATCTTTGTAGATAGGTTACTGATTATACCGAGTTTGAGAACAGAATTAATTGCCCAGTATTTAGTTGAGCACTAAAGAGTGAAAGTGGTTATGACAAAAAGCGGCTGTTGTCAGCCGCTTTGGGGTTATATCAAGATGGATTGGTATTATTGCTTTCTGATTATCTTAACGTTCATTTCTTCAACCTTTTTATCAGATAATTTCGAAGGAGCGTTAAAGAGTAAATCTTCGCTGGATCCCGTTTTAGGGAAGACCATCACCTCACGAATAGAATTTTTCTTACCTAACAACATCATTAGGCGATCGATACCCCAGGCGATCCCACCATGTGGCGGCGCGCCATAATGGAATGCTTTGTACAAAGTGCCTACGCTTTTCAGCATATCATCTTTGTTGTATCCCATATTTTTGTAGGTAGCCTCTAAGATCTCAGGTTTATGGGCACGGACTGAGCCACCACCAATTTCGTAACCATTGAGCACTAAATCGTATTGCTGGGCAATGATATTGCCTATCTCTTCTTCTTTACCATTCATGTGTTTTTCTATGTCAGTAATAGCAGGCATAGAGAAGGGGTTGTGAGTAAAGGTCCATCTGCCGTCATCCGTTTTCTCAAACATAGGGAAGTCTACGACCCAAGCAGGTCGAAGCTCCTTAGGATCGATTAGCTTGAGCATCTTACCTAGCTCTTGACGCACCACATCTAATGCCTTGTTTGCCACGGCATAACTGGCAGCAGAGAAAAACACCACGTCGCCAACTTGCGCGTCGCTTGCAGCAATAATTTTCGCAGCAATGTCTTCGCCCAAGAACTTAATAATGGGTGACTGCAAATCGTTTTCGTTGACAAATATATACGCCAGTCCACCCAGTCCGTTTTGCTGAGCAAGTGCTGTAAGGTTTTCGATTTGCCCTTTAGATAGACGCTTACCACCTTGTTCTTCTGCAGAGACTTTAATACACTTAACAATACCACCTTGTTCTATTGGCTTACTGAATACTTGGAAGCTTGTATCTTTGACAATATCGGTAATGTCTTGCATTTGTAAGCCAAAGCGCAAGTCTGGACGGTCGCAACCGTATTTATCCATAGCATCTTTGTAGGTGATGACTGCAAAGTCATGTAATTTCCATTTTTTGCCATAAATTTTTCTCACCACTGTATTGAACATTTTAGTATTCAAGTCGATGATGTCTTGCATGCTGGCATAGGCCATTTCAATGTCTAACTGAGTGAATTCTGGCTGACGGTCACCTCTTGAGTCCTCATCCCTGAAACAGCGAGCGACTTGGAAATACTTTTCGTAACCACTGACCATTATCATTTGCTTAAACTGCTGGGGCGCTTGAGGCAAAGTATAAAATGCCCCTGATTCTTTACGGCTGGGTACGATAAACTCACGTGCACCTTCATCGGTTCCAGCACTTAAGATAGGCGTTTCCATTTCTAAGAAGCCTTCGTCATCAAGCATATCTCTAATAAGTTTAATCACCTTGTGACGGTCAATAATGACCTTACGCACTTCTTTGTTTCTGTGATCGAGATACTTATATTGGAAACGAATATTTTCGCTTGTTTTAGTTGCCCTGGCAATTTCGAAGGGCAGGCTTCTCGCTAGATTTAAAATCTCTAGAATGGTTGTTTCAAGCTCAATGGTACCGGTTCTTAGGCCTGGGTTGTAATCGTCTTCTCTACGCTGAACAACGATCCCCGTGACGGCAATGACAGACTCAGCTTTTAAAGTCACTAATTCATCAAAATTAGGGAAGCTTTCACGACTCAGGCGTACTTGGAAAATTTGGTAGCTAGAATCACGTAAGTCGATAAACATCAAATCACCGTGATCACGTACACTGGCCACCCAACCTGACAGGGTGACTTGTTGAGAGATTGATTGCTCTGATAATTCAGATATTTTATGGGTGCGATAGTGATCTTTAACGATAAGCGGTGTTTCTGGCAGTTTTTCTTCTACCTGTTTAGCACTTTGCTTTGCGGCTTCTGTGGCTGCGGGTAGTTCTTTATTACTAGAGCCTGAATTACCGCTGCTTCCAGTAGCATTAACCGCTTTTAAAATCCCTTCGCGAATGACTTTACCTGATGCGCCTTTACCAATGATGGCAATCACTTTGCCAACTAGAATACCGGCCTTACCCTGATTACCCGCTTTTATTTCAGCAGCAACGGCTTCATTTTGAGTAATAACGGTATTGATGGCATCAGTTATTTGTTGTTCCGAAATACTGTTTTCTTGGAAATATTTTTTATAGTCAAAAGTCGCATCTTTTAAATATTCACTAACGGCTTTCTGCACCAATACCGAGTTGACTTTGCCGTCTTTAAACTGGGCGAAAATATCGGTAATGACTGCTGTATCTTGAATATTGACATAGTCGTCCGCAGGGATAACATTGACTAAAGTACGGGCAATAAACAAAGGATCTTTCAGGACATTGTTGATATCCATAAAGGTTTGAGCACGTACTGATTCGGCTGTGAAAAACTTAGCATCTTGGGGAACAACGCCGCCTTCGATCAAGATGGACTCAATGGCAAAAGGTAAAGTGGCTAAATCCACTTCTATGCCTTGCACCGTTTGTGAAATATCCACAAAAGGTAAATCAGGTTCAGAGATAAAACGATAGTCAGCTTCATACTCTTTTTTACGCATGACTTTAGTTTGTTTTAAATCTTCATCCCACAACACTGTGGTTTGATCAGGACGGAATTCCTCATGTTCAAGATAGTAGTTAAGTTGCTTTTCAACTTCTTCTTTTAATGACTCCACCATGAATTTGAAGGAGTTCAAATTTTTAATTTCGGTACGTGGATTTAGGCCGCTGGTGTTTCTTTTACGCAAAGACACAGACACATCAGACTTAAATTCGCCTTTTTCTAAGTTCGCTTCAGAGATACCAATGCTTTGTACTATACGCTGAATATACTGGGCATAGATGGATGCATCTTCGATGTTTCTAACACAAGGATCCGTTACAATTTCAATTAACGGCACACCGGCCTTATTGAAATCAACCAAAGAGATGTCTTTTTCATGCATTAACTTGGCCGCATCTTCTTCAATATGCACCTGAGTTAAACTAACGGTAAACTGTGAGCCGTCTTTGCGGAAGCAAGAAATTTCACCATCTGGTATAATAGGGTTGTGAAACTGGGTGATTTGGATATTTTTTGGGTTATCCGGATACTCGTAGTGTTTACGATCCCAAGAAATGACCGAATTGCTAAAGCTAGAATTAACCGCTTTACCAAAATAAATCGCTTTGCTGATGGCTTCTTTGTTAAGAGCTGGTAGTACACCCATTTGTCCAGTACATACGGAGCAAATATTTTGATTAGGGGTGTCTGACTCTTTGTTTGGACAAGCACAAAACAACTTAGTTTTGGTGTTTAATCGCACATGGGTTTCAAGACCTATAACAAGTTCTAGGTCGTGTTTTTCGAGTAAATCGTTTAAATAATCCAAATCCATTATAGTGTTTCTTCTAGCAAGTGAGCAAACTGTAAAACACGCTCATCATCGGTTTTAGCTGCTGTAATTTGAATACCGGTTACTGTACCTTGTGGCACGGTTAGTGTGGGTAATTGACCAAGACTAAATCCAACCGTGAAGGCATCTGACAAATACATTGCCATAGGGTCTTTAAGGCTATCCCCTATTTTAGGCGGTAAACCAGGCGTAACAGGTGACAAGATAAGATCAACCTGAGCAAAAAATCCTTCGAAATCGGCGGACAACTTATCTCGTATCGCTAAGCTTTTTAGGTAGATATCATCAGAAAAACCTTGAGATAAAACTTGGTTTCCGCCAACAATTCTGCGCTTGGTTTCTTCTGAAAAGTTTTCTGAACGAGTCACGGCGTAACTTTCGATTAGGTTTTCAGCGTTAATACGGTTACCGTAATTGGTGCCGTCTAGTCGCGAGAGGTTAGAAGCCGTCTCTGCCATAGCAAGGATGTAGTAGGTGGATACTAAGGTGTCGGAATCTAAGAAATCGAGGGCTTTAACTTCAATTCCTTGGGCTTTAATTTTTTCTAAAGCAGACATAAAGTCAGCTTTTATGGAAGGTTCCATCGCATCGTTTTCCAGCAGGTTTTTAAAGTAACCTACAGTTTTAATGCCGCTAGCCTTTTCTAAAAAATCTTCAGCAATTTCAGTCGATTCATAAGTAGTTTGATCTTTTACGTCTTTACCACTTATGGCGTTCAGCACAATACGAATGTCTTCTACAGATTTAGCTAAAGGGCCGACACAATCTGTGGACGATGCATAGGCCATCAGTCCATAACGTGAGATACGACCATAAGTTGGTTTTAAGCCATATACTTGGTTGTAACCAGCAGGTTGGCGTACCGAACCACCAGTATCACCACCAATAGAAAACACAGTGTAATCTTTGGCTACATTCACAGCCGAACCGCCACTGGAGCCACCGGCAACTAATGCTGGATCATGGGCGTTACTCACTGGGCCAAAAATAGTATTTTCGTTAGATGAACCGTGTCCAAAACTATCGCAGTTTTCTTTAACAATAGGAATTGCCCCTGCATCTAACAGCTTTTGAATAGCACTTGCTGTATAGGCCGATTTATATTGCTTTAAAAAATCAGAGCTGGCAGTGGTCTTGGTTCCCTGCAACATAAACACATCTTTTACGCCAAAAGGAATGCCTTCAAGTAGTCCGATGCTTTCTCCCTTAGCGATTTTTTCATCCACCGCTTGCGCACGTTCAAGAGCATAAGAATCAAGTAATGCGTTAACACTGCCGTGGGAATTTTGTTTAAGCAAGTCTAGCCTTTGCTGAACTAAATCAACACAGCTGATTTGTTTGCTGGTTAATTGTTGATGTATTTGTTTTATTTGAGATTGCATAAATTAGGCTTCTATCACTTTTGCCACGACTAAATAGCCATTTTTTTCTTGAGGAAAGTTTTCTATTATCAGTTGTTTTTCAAGTTCACTTGCTTCAACAACAGTATCCTCTCTGAGATTATCAACGACCACGGCATTTTTACTAATATCACTCACTGTATCCTTGGTAGATAAATCAGCGTTATTAATCACGTCGAACAACTTGTTTATTGTCTCTGAGGGCTTGGCCCCTTTAATACTCGACAAGACATCAACCGTCATGATTTTATTCATTGTTATTTCTTTACCTTGTGTGACATTTTCGTGCTAACCGCACATCCAACTAAGCAAAAAAAACCTTCCGATATTAGGAAGGTTTTTTGTTTGTTAATTTAATAAACCTTCCGAACCTAGTAGTTTAGATTATTGCCATTCCAATTATTATTTTGCGCGTTATTTGTCATTGAAATGAGTTCTTTAGGTCATGGTAAGATTAAATTTCGCGACAGTATACACTAATTTCTACGCCAACTTTATAATTTTTTAATGGCTATTTGGCGTAAAGGTTATTCACTAGGCAAGCGCTACGCGCAACAGGTATTCACTTCGTTCATCAAGCATGTGCTGCGCGCACTAAGCATTCGCAGAGCTCATTCTACATCCATATAGATTTTTAACTCGAATCCCTTCGAGCTAGTGACTCTTTCTTCAACAGCCAAGAAAGAGTAACCAGAAAGAGGCCGCGCTCCAGACAAATCCCTGTTCCATAAAATAATTGCCTTTTATGTCAGAACGGCAATATAAACAAACTTTGAATTGATAAATCACACATCTCTGATGATCGGTAACCAATCTCAACTTCCTTGTTGAGCTGTTCAAGCTGGCGGAACTTCGTTCCTAAATAATCAGCTTTCACCCAAACGTCCATATCTGGCCATCCGACAAGCCAAATTTTGTATGGGGGATTTGTAGTCGCAGGTACGTCAAAAGCATGGCTGCGCCACGAAAATGACGACTGAATGCCTTTTACCGTCTAGATAGGCGTAAAGCAATAGTAATAAACATGGCTGTCCTGTTAGTATGGCTGTCCTGTTAGTAGTGGTATGGCTGTCCTGTTAGTAGTGATAAACATGGCTGTCCTGTTAGTAGTGGTGTGGCTGTCCTGTTAGTAGTGCGGGATCAGGTCTAGCATTTTGCAAGAACTCTTCTTGTCCCGTGCTTCCTACTAATCAACTAGAACTTTACGGATAGTCAGTTACTTTGATTAAAAGATCTGACTATCGAAAATGTGTTTATTTATAACCTTTGACAGAAATCATAATTACCTTGGTCGCTGAAATTCGCTGGTTTCTGTCAGTAATAAACATGGCTGTCCTGTTAGTAGTGTGGCTGTCCTGTTAGTAGTGCAAATAATTTAGTGAAAACAATTAGATAGAAAAAAAAGCGGGGGCCGGTCTAGCATTTTGCAAGAACTCTTCTTGTCCCGTGCTTCCTACTAATCAACTAGAACTTTACGGATAGTCAGTTACTTTGATTAAAAGATCTGACTATCGCAAATGTGTTTATTTATAACCTTTGACAGAAATCATCATTACCTTGGTCGCTGAAATTCGCTGGTTTCTGTCCACTTTGGCCAGTCGTTTGAATTAACTAGGTCGTGACCCACTTTAAATAGAAGTTGAGCATCTTGTTGAATACCTGATAAATCCCAATTTTCACGGAATTGATCACATACTTGGTGGTAACAGCCTGTGATGATCACGTTTGTTCGTTTGCGATAATCAGCGGTGACTTGGTCAATAGGTTCGTTTCCGCCTTTCGCATACAGTGCTGGCACGCCTTTTTTAGCAAAGTTGAAATGATCGCTTCGATAATAATATCCGGCCTCGGGTTTGCCTTCTTGAACAATATGTCTATTTTGGGCCTTTGCCGCTTTTCTTAAATAGGTTTCTAGTTCAGATTTACCCATGCCCACCACCGCCACATCTTTGGTTTTACCTAACACATTCATGGCATCCATATTGATATTGGCTACGGTTTTATCTAATGGAATAAGTGGGTGTTCGGTATAATATTTTGAGCCTAATAATCCTTGTTCTTCAGCTGTGACCATTAGAAAAGTTACAGTTCGTTTAGGTTTAATAGTTAATTCTGAGAATGATTTTGCTATAGCTAAACTGGCTGCTATTCCTGTGGCATTATCGTGGGCGCCATTGTAAATTTGGTCACCCTGTTTAGTTTCATCTTTTCCTAAGTGATCCCAATGTGCGGTATAAATAAGGTGTTCATCTGCTGCACTGGTACCGGGTAATGTGGCTATCACGTTATAACTAGTGGATTTTTTAAAGGTGTTATTTATTGTGACGGAGGCTGTTACGCCCATACGTCTATTGTAATTGGCTGCTTTGGCTTTTTGTTTTTCGGCGAAAAAATCTAATCCTGCACTGGCAAATACTTTTTCTGCACTGTCTAATGTTAGCCAGCCTTCTACCGCTACTTTATCTGCATTGCTATTTTCTGATACTAAGTTATATTGCGGGCCGCTCCAGCTATTGGCTACTACGGACCAACCATAAGATGCAGGTTTTGTTTCATGCACAATTAATGCAGCTGCAGCACCTTGACGGCTAGCCTCTTCATATTTATATGTCCATCGACCGTAATAGGTCATAGATTTACCTTGAAATAAGCCACTTTCAGGTGTTTCAAAACCAGGATCATTGACTAATATGACCACGGTTTTACCTTTGACGTCTACGTCTGAATAGTCATTCCAATCATATTCAGGGGCATTGATCCCGTATCCAACAAAAACTAATTCAGACTCTTTTAGCTCAACTTGACTTTGCTCTAGTTTGCTAGATGCCATCATTTGTTCTTTGTAATTGAGCTTGTTGTCACCAATAGACATAACCATATTTGGATCTGCTGTGATTTCAATTAAATCAACCGCTTGTAAATAGCTATCGCCGTTACCTGGCTGATAACCGAGTTGCTTAAACTCCTTGAGCAAATAATCTAATGTTTTTTGTTCACCAACAGTTGTCGGTAACCTACCTTCAAATTCGTCTGACGATAGGGTTTTAATGTGTGTTTTAATATCTTCGACATTAATATTTTTATATACCTGAGAAAAATTGTCAGTAACAACAGGTTCTACTATTTTTTTGTCTTCGCAGGATGAAAAAATCATGACAAGGGGAATACATAAGGTGACGAGTTTATGGCAAATTTTCATAGGCTGACTCTTGTTGTTGAAAATAATGTCTTCATTATGAGGCTAGGTATAAATTATTACATGTTTTTTTGGAGCGGTAGGGAATGAGTGATAAGTGGCATAAACAATATGTAGAACAATTGGCTATGTTACCCATGGCAAAGCTGGAGCAACTATTTTCCCTAAGTGAGATTAATCACTGGCCAAATGCTGATGGCTTAAATAAGTTGGCACTCCAAAACAATATGACTGATTTACCAAACTTCGTATGCCAGTCAAAAATTCCTGCTAGCGATGCCTATTATGAACAAATTATTTTTCAACAAAAAATTATACCTACTCGCCCCAATAGCTGGCATGACTTATTTAATGGTTTGGTCTGGTTACAATTTCCACAAACAAAAGCTCTGTTAAATCAATTGCATGTAGAAGATATTGAGCAATATGGTTTAACGCCGAGAACGTCTCGACGAAATAACCTTACTCACTTTGATGAATGTGGGGTGATAATTACTTACCAGAAGTCTCAATCAGAAAATTGCGCAACAGAGCAATTACTTGCTCAATTACAAAATCATCAGTGGCAGGCCGTTTTTGTTGAACATAGGGCGATGTGGGGAAAACAGTTAAATTCCTTTATATTTGGCCATGCTAATTTAGAAATGTTGTTGCAGCCATTTATTGGTTTAACCGGAAAATGGTTGGCTGTAGAAGTAGAGCAGGGGTTTGCAGATTTAACCTATCAACAACAGGTATTAAGTTTGGATCAAGCCTTGGTTAATAAAATTCAACAGGAAGCGTTATTTTCTCAAAAAAAGCCACTTTATCCCTTACCTTTATTGGGCATCCCTGGAGTTTGGAATGCCAATAATAATACGGAGTTTTATGATAATACTGATTACTTTAGGCCTGCGCCTAAGGCCAAAGTATAGATTGACTCGTTAGCTGAATAATAACACTGCTGTCCAAACACCCCATATAAGCAAGAAAGGAGCAACCGCAATAATATAGGTTCTATTTGCTGGTAATTTTGTCCATTGGCTGACACCTACTGCAATGAGATACATCACCCAAAAGCTTTCTAATCGGATTGCTTGAGCTAAGGAAAACCATGCTGAGTCCATTGCTACTGATAATAAGAACGCTAGAGAGGTTGGGCCTAAAGTAATAGGTGATAATTGATTGTCAGAAGCAAATAATACAATAAGTAAACTTATGAAACTGGTGACAATTGTCGGCATGCTAACCCACCAACTAAAACCGTACCAATCTGTAAATCCTTGTACACATTCTTCATCTGCTTTTGTGGCAAAATTAAGATACAGTGCTAAAACTGCATTTGCTATGATGCCAGAAAATATCACGCCAAAAATGCTAACCCATAAAATTTGTGGTTGTTGCATTGCTTGTCGCATCACATCTATTTCTGCAGGACTTAAATCGCCAGCAGAGGTTTCAATAATGAGATTTCTATACCAGTCAAAATCTACAAAGTTAAAGTAATAATACAGTGGTAAAGCGGATAAAATTGAAATAAGGATAAAAGGTAGCCAAGACCAATTGTGAGTATCAGCTATAGTGGCAAATACTCGATTGGGTTTGATAAATATATCCTGCATTGCTTGAACTGGATTATTAACTTGCTGCACTGCACACCTCTAAAAAATTTGTTTGTAACGAATATCTATTTTGCTAATCGTGTATTGTTACACATTATTTTTTAAGAATCCCCTGTAATAGATTTACCATTGGTTAGACTATAAATTGTTGGTGATCAGAATGTTTAAATTG
The DNA here is from genome assembly GCF_009796765.1 of Paraglaciecola sp. L3A3. Classification (NCBI taxonomy): domain Bacteria; kingdom Pseudomonadati; phylum Pseudomonadota; class Gammaproteobacteria; order Alteromonadales; family Alteromonadaceae; genus Paraglaciecola; species Paraglaciecola sp. L3A3. The sequence continues at coordinate 3,391,945 of NZ_CP047023.1, read as the reverse complement.
ATTAGGAAAATGGAATGATACAAATAAAACAATTGGCAAAAAAATTTGCTGTGGAAAATCCTAAAAAACTCAGTGAACAAGAGAAAAAAGATCCCAGACTAAAAGGACGTTTTTTTCATTCAGTCAGAGATGTCTCTTTTAGTTGTAAAAAAGGAGAAGTATTGGGCTTGCTTGGCCCAAATGGCGCAGGTAAAACCACTACCTTACGTATGCTGTCTACCGCTTTAAAACCTGATGCCGGCAGTGTCATTATTGGTGGTGAAAACGTACTTGAAAACCCTATAATCGCGAGACGTAAAATTGGTTTTTTATCGGGTACAACAGGTTTATACGGGCGTTTAAGCGGACGTGAAAATATTCAGTATTTTGCCAAACTGCATGGTATGCAAGACAATGCTATCGAAACTCGTATTCAGGAACTAGCTGATTTATTGGATATGCACAGCTTTTTAGATAGACGCTCAGAAAACTTCTCTACCGGTATGAAACAAAAGACGGCGATTGCTCGAGCTGTTATTCATGAACCTGAGTTAGTGATTTTAGATGAACCTACCACTGGTCTGGATATTATGGCGGCACAAACCGTGCTGAATTTTATTCGAGGGTTAAAAGACAAAGGTACCCCAGTTATTTTTTCCACTCATCATTTAGATGAAGTGCAAGAGTTATGTGAAAAAGTAGTGGTAATTGATCAGGGTATTAGTAAATTTGACGACAGTCTTGCCAATTTTATCGGCTTAGCAAATGGCTCATTGAATCAGGCATTTATGGCCGCTATTCAGCAACCAGTAAATGGATTAAAAGGAGAAAATCTATGTGGTTAGTCTTTTCAAAAGAGCTTAAAGAATTATTAAGAGACCGTAAAACGTTGTTTTTTATGATTGCTTTACCCTTGCTTATTTTTCCGGTGATTTTTGGTATTGCTGGGTTCGTGGGTAAACAAGCCATAGACAAAGCTGAAACTAAGGTGCTTAAGTACGCGCTAGTAGGTGGCATACATGCTCCTGCAATAATTGAAGATTTAAAACAGCCGGATAAGTTTCAACAAATTGAGATCGCCCTTGACGCCGATTATAAAACTATCATTAGAAATGGGCTGGTGGATTTTGTTTTAGTGATCCCTGAAAACTATTCTGCTGATGTACTTAAAAATGGACAAACTAAACTAGCATTACATTTTAATGATGCAGGGTTGAATTTGGTCTACCGCAGGGTGAGTGAAATAGTAAAGAACCAATCAGAGAAGTTTAAACACATTGCATTTGATTCCTTAGGCTTAGATGAGAGTCAACAAACTGCATTATTCAAACCTATATTACTAGAAAAAGTGAATACCGCTGATAATCGAGAAAATTGGGGCGAAAAAATTGGCGGTATGTTGCCTTACCTGTTGTTTATTCTTTGCCTACAAGGGGCCATGATGCCAGCTGCGGATATAGGGGCCGGAGAGAAAGAGCGAGGCACATTAGAAACATTACTCATTTCACCCATCGATAGAAATAAAATTGTATTTGGTAAGTTTTTAACCATAGCATTTGCTGGGACTATGACCGCCCTAATTACTGTAGCCAGTATGGCTTTATGGGGTTTTGTGTTAAGTCAAGGTATGGCCATTAAATTTGTGGCTGATTTTATGGCGCAAATCGGTTTGATTGATTTTGTGTTGATATTTTTAATGTTAGTACCTGTTGTGGCCATTTTTGCTGCTGTTTTGTTGAGTATTTCGATTTACGCAAAAAGCTTTAAAGAAGCTCAAAGCTATATGGGTCCCATGATGATTTTTGTAATCATCCCCATTATGTTATCCATTCTGCCTGGTGTTGAATTAAAAGGCGGTTGGGCTTGGGTTCCCATTACCAATGTATCGTTAGCCATGAAAGAATTGGTAAAAGGCACCATGGACTATTTTCAATTATTCGCCATATTCGGTTCAACAGTAGTTATAGCCGGCGCGCTTTTTGCGTTTTGTATTTATTGGTTTAATAAAGAAAAAGTGTTGTTTAGATAGAATCAGTGGATAGTAAATAGGGGTTAGTAGATAGCAAAAGAAGCAGAGTGGTGCAGACTAAATCAGAATGAAGCCGAGTGGGCAGTAAAAGCAAAAAAACAAAAGAGATTCACCACAAAGAGCTACGCTGCACAGAGGAAAACAAAACAGAAAAATAAGGTTGAGTAACTCAGTATGGAAATAGGTGGAGTAGAATAACGTGGCCTGCTCCCAGTTAACTCGCTACAAAAAAGTGATACTTTTGTTGGTTTTAAAAATGGTGTAGGTTGGCCTTTAGGCCATCGGTTTTAAAAGCTAATAAAATTAAAGCAACCAGAGTCTTTTGGTTTTTGTTGATGACATACGGCACACAGTGCTACACTTCGATACATGAAAATATTTGATTGGAATCCTGATAAAAACAAGCTCCTGATTGAAGAGCGCGGTATCTCATTTGAAGATGTTATATATTATCTTCAAAATAATTGTCTATTAGATGATTTGAAACACTCAAATCAGAAAAAATATCCTAATCAGCGTATTTTCGTCATTAATATTGAGAACTACGCATATTTAGTTCCATATATTGAAACTGATATAGAAATTTTCTTAAAAACAGTTATTCCTAGTCGCAAGGCTACCAAGCTATACATAGGTGATCAGTGATGAATAAAGAAAAATTGGATCAAGAAGAGCAAGACTTACTCAATGAGTTTGAGAATGATAACTTCACTTCTTCACTAACAGGAAAGCGTAAGTCTGAAATTCAAGCATCGGCAGAAGATACTTTTAAAAAAGACAAACGTATTAATATTCGTTTGTCTGGGCATGATTTATCCGCAATTCAACGTCGTGCGTTGGAAGAAGGTATCCCATATCAAACTTTGGTGGCTAGTGTTCTTCACAAATATGTATCTGGTACCCTGCAAGATATTACGGTTAAAAAATATAGTAAGCCGACATGATAACACTGCGTCATTTCTAAAAGTGTTAATTTGTTACTCGGGTGGAAAATTTTGTTTTTCCGTCAACCCAGTAAGATACAATCATTGATATTTCAAGGATTATTAATAATCTTCCTCGGATTAGGTCCCTTTGAATTTCCATTAAAGGGTGTTGGAGCTGGTTTTCAACTTTAGCTTCAATAATTTAGAATAAATGGGTCAAATTAAATTGCGACGGATGCCTTTGGCAATGTATTGGATGCAAGGTAATCGAATCAAAAATTAGTTGATTATTACACTCTTTGTTTTTGTCGGCGAAGCCGATGCTTTTGATTTTGTCGCAACTCAAAGTTCGCTATTTTTTATTAAAAACTCAATAGGGTAATTGGCAAGGATAGCCAATTGAGTGGTGCTTTATCGGGAACCTTACGTTTAGAAAGTGCACGACCTGTTAAGTTTATAAAAAATAGGGGCAGAGCTTTGTTGGAGACCGGCTTCTTTTGCTTACTTTTCTTAGCTGTTGACTAAATTTAATGGATAAATTTAGAACGCACTTTAGTGCGGCCTGAAGGGTAAAATATAGGGAAGTATTTCATAACATAAGTGAGTCGGGCCTCATGGATGAGGCTTGAAAAAAGACATGGATGTCATAAGCGAAGCGCATGCTTTAAGTTGCGAATCTATGCTTTGTTCGCGAAGCGAATACTTGAGTGACGAAGTCATACTTGCGTGGCAAAGCCATGCTCTTGCACGCGAAGCCTAAGCTCTGAGCGCTCAGCACATGCTCTAATAACCAATAAAAAAGCCATGCTTTTCAGCATGGCTTTTTTTATTTTCATTAGCAGTTAAAAGTTGTCTAACTGGAAACTCTTTTATTTGGGAAAAGAGTGAAAATTACTTTTCAATTTTGTTATATGGGCGTTTCGCTTCACCTGTATATAATTGACGAGGACGGCCAATTTTTTGACCTGGTTGACTTAACATCTCATGCCAATGTGATACCCAACCTACTGTACGTGCTAATGCAAAGATACAAGTAAACATGTTTGTAGGAATACCAATTGCTTTCAGAATAATACCTGAGTAGAAATCTACATTAGGGAACAATTTTTTCTCTGCGAAGTAAGGGTCGCTTAATGCAATTTTTTCAAGTTCCATAGCGACATTCAGTAATGGATCGTCTATTTTTAATTCAGTTAATACTTCATGACAACTTTCACGCATTACAGTGGCGCGAGGATCAAAGTTTTTATAAACCCTGTGACCAAAGCCCATTAATCTGAATGGGTCGGCTTTATCTTTTGCTCTAGCAATAAATTCAGGGATACGATCGACTGAACCAATTTCTTGTAACATGTTTAAACAAGCTTCGTTTGCTCCACCATGTGCAGGTCCCCATAAAGAAGCCACACCAGCAGCAATACATGCATAAGGATTAGCACCAGATGAACCAGCTAAACGTACAGTAGATGTTGAAGCATTTTGCTCGTGATCTGCATGCAGAGTAAAAATCCTATCAACAGCACGAGACACTGCTGGTGTTATTTTATAATCTTCAGCAGGGACAGAGAACATCATATTCAAAAAGTTTTCTGCGTAACTAAGTTCATTTTTTGGATAAACAAAAGGTTGGCCAATATTATATTTGTAACACATAGCAACTAAAGTCGGCATTTTAGCTACAAGTCTATAAGCGCTGCGAAGTCTTTGTTCAGGATCTGTAATGTCTAAATCATCGTGATAAAAAGACGCCATTGCACCCACTGTGCCACATAACATTGCCATAGGGTGTGCATCACGTCTGAAACCACGGAAGAAGTTATTAACTTGGTCATGAACTAAAGTGTGACGAGTAATAGTATCTTTAAATGCTTTGTATTCTTCTGCATTTGGCGTTTTGTCATGTAACAACATGTAGCACACTTCTAGATAGTCTGCGTCACGAGCTAACTCTTCAATGGAGTAACCTCTATGTAACAATACGCCTTTGGCTCCATCTATAAACGTAATTGAGGATTCACAAGAACCCGTGGCCATAAAGCCTGGGTCATAGGTGAAGTAACCACTGCTACCTAAAGTTCGGATGTCTATTACATCGTTTCCGGCTGTGCCAGATAATATAGGTAGTTCAATTTCAGCATCACCTGCTTTTAAAATGGCTTTATTATTTGCCATATATCGTTCTCCTCAGAATCGTTTTTATGTCGATAAACAGAATTTAATCTGTTTTACGGGGCGGAAATTGCCGCTATTTGTACTGACAATGAGCAATTATGTCAATTTTTAATACAGTAAATCCTTTCTAATATCACTTTTTTCTATGAACAAAGGCAAATAAAATTTTAGACTAGCTTGGTCTAGTTTCAACTTAGTAGTTATAAGCCTATAAAATAGAACAATATTGTATTTATTCTTTGTGCTGGATATACTCGTCTAGCTTGCAGAGCTTGGTTATTAATAGAGATACAAATTAATAACGCTATATTTACAGTTTTGTAACAATCTTATGGAAGAGCATCTTTTTTTAACAATTAAGTAACATTTAAAGTGTTGTAAGTTTAAATGTATAAATGACCTACGGGTATAAAGAGCGAAAAACGTGAAAAAACAAAGACCAGTTAATTTACAAATAAATACTATTAGTTTTCCTCCCGCCGCTATAACTTCCATCCTCCATCGTATTACAGGCGTTGCATTATTTTTTGCACTTATGTTTGTAATTGGTGCATGGGCAATATCGGTTTCTTCTGCTGAAGGGTTTGATTATATTAAAGATCAAATGGCAGGACCATTAGGTAAATTTATCGCAATCGGTACTATATCCGCATTAACTTATCATATACTTGGTGGCTTGAGGCATATGATGATGGATATGGGACATTGGGAAGAATTAGAGTCGGGTGACCTAAGCGCCAAGGCGATTATCGGTCTTTGGATCATATTAACTATCGTAGTAGGAGTTGTATTATGGTAACTGGACAAGCAAGTTTAAAACGTAACGGTGTACAAGATTTTGTCACTATTCGTGGCACTGCAATCATTATGACCGCGTTTTCTTTGTTTATGGCATGGTTCTTTATTTCTACACCTGAAATTACCTATTCAATTTGGCAAGATTTATTTTCTGGTTTGGCAATGAAAGTGTTTACTTTTCTTGCTCTAACTTCTGTTATGTTCCATGTAAGAGTTGGAATGTGGCAAGTATTGACTGATTATGTCAAGGCGCCAGGCCTAAGAGCGATCATTCAATTTATTCTTAATTTAATTGCATTTGTTTATGTAGTTATCGGTTTATTTGTTTTGTGGGGTGTGTAAATGAGTATTCCTGTTCATGAGTATGATGCAGTAGTAATTGGTGCTGGCGGTGCAGGTATGCGCGCAGCATTACAAATTTCTGAGTCTGGCAAATCTTGTGCCTTGTTATCTAAAGTGTTTCCTACACGTTCGCATACTGTATCAGCCCAAGGTGGTATTACTGTTGCCCTAGGTAATGCCCACGAAGATAATTGGGAATGGCACATGTACGATACAGTCAAGGGTTCTGATTATATCGGTGACCAAGATGCTATCGAATATATGTGTAAAACCGGTCCTGAAGCCATAATTGAAATGGAAAACATGGGATTACCATTTTCACGTTTCGAAAACGGAAAAATTTATCAACGTCCTTTTGGCGGTCAATCACAAAACTTCGGTGGTGAGCAAGGTGCTCGTACTGCAGCAGCAGCTGACCGAACTGGTCACGCACTTTTACATTTGTTGTATCAACAAAATGTTAAAAACAAAACTAAAGTATTCAGTGAATGGTATGCCTTAGACTTAGTTAAAAACCAAGACGGTGATGTAGTAGGTTGTACTGCTATCGATATTGAGTCTGGTGAAGTCGTTTATTTCAAGTCTAAAGCGGTTGTTTTAGCAACCGGTGGTGCGGGACGTATTTTTGCTTCAACTACCAATGCTCACATTAACACTGGTGACGGTGTTGGTATGGCACTACGTGCAGGGGTTCCTGTGCAAGATATGGAAATGTGGCAATTTCACCCAACGGGGATCGCAGGTGCTGGTACGCTTGTGACTGAAGGTTGTCGTGGTGAAGGTGGATATTTATTGAATAAAGATGGCGAACGTTTTATGGAACGTTATGCGCCTAACGCCAAAGATTTAGCGGGACGAGATGTTGTTGCTCGTTCCATGATGACAGAAATTCGTGAAGGTCGAGGATTTGATGGTCCTTTAGGTCCACATTGTAAATTAAAACTTGATCATCTAGGTAAAGAAGTACTTGAATCACGTTTACCGGGCATTCTTGAATTATCTCGTACATTTGCGCACGTTGATCCCGTTAAAGAGCCTATTCCTGTTATTCCTACTTGTCATTATATGATGGGCGGTATTCCCACTAATGTTGATGGTCAAGCACTAAGCGTTGATGCTAACGGCAAAGAAAAACCTATTAATGGTTTATTTGCTTGTGGTGAGATTGCTTGTGTATCTGTGCACGGTGCAAACCGTCTAGGTGGCAACTCATTACTCGATTTAGTGGTATTTGGTCGTGCAACTGGATTACATCTTGGTGCAGCAATCGACGGTATAAATTCAAGAGAAGCATCGACTGATGATGTTGATGCAGCTCTAACTCGTTTTAATCGTTGGGAAAATTCTGATATTGGTAAAGGAGAAGATCCGGTACAAATTAAGAAAGATCTGCAGCAGTGTATGCAACTTAACTTCTCCGTATTTAGAGAAGGTGATGCGATGGCAACTGGCTTAAAAGAGTTAGGTGAAATTCGTGAAAGATTGCAAAATGCTCGCCTAGACGACAAGAGTAATGATTTTAATACTCAACGTATTGAATGTTTAGAATTAGATAACTTGATGGAAACTGCTTACAGCACAGCTGTTGCCGCTAATTTCAGAACAGAGAGTCGTGGTGCGCATAGTCGCTTTGACTTCCCTGATCGTGACGATGCTAATTGGTTATGTCACTCTGTCTATTTACCGGAAGATAGCTCAATGATAAAACGTGAAGTAAATATGTCACCTAAACTTCGTGAAGCTTTCCCACCTAAAGCCAGAACTTACTAAGGAGTAACGATTATGCAATTGAATTTCTCTGTTTACCGTTATAATCCTGACGTAGACAACGCGCCGCGCATGCAAGATTACAAACTTGAAGTTGACGAAGGCCAAGACATGATGGTGTTGGATGCCTTGATTGCTTTGAAAGAAAGCGATCCTACTTTATCTTTCCGTCGTTCATGTCGTGAAGGTGTATGTGGATCTGATGGTGTCAACATGAATGGCAAAAATGGCTTAGCATGTATTACACCTTTGTCAGCCCTTAAAGGCTCAAAAATCGTTATTCGCCCATTACCAGGTTTACCAGTAGTGCGTGATTTAGTGGTTGATATGACACAATTTTATACTCAGTATGAAAAAATTAAACCGTTTTTGATTAATGACGATAATCAACCACCGGCAAGAGAGTTTTTACAATCTCCTGAAGAAAGAGAAAAATTGGACGGATTGTACGAATGTATTTTATGTGCATGTTGTTCAACTTCTTGTCCTTCATTCTGGTGGAATCCTGATAAATTTATCGGTCCTGCTGGTTTATTACATGCATACCGTTTCTTGGCTGATAGCCGAGATACGGCGACAGAACAACGTCTTAGTGATTTGGATGATGCATTTAGTGTATTCAGATGCCACGGTATTATGAACTGTGTCAGTGTTTGCCCTAAAGGACTCAATCCAACTAAAGCGATTGGTTCTATCAAATCCATGTTGTTAAAACGTTCTGTGTAAAATAACTAGCCGATAATACTTATCGGCTTTGTTTTACGTTTTAGTTTTATCAATAATTAAAGTGACGTGTGCAAATGCACATTTAATTGTAAGTCTTATTCAACCAAGGGACGACAATGCAACAACGCGTGATGAAAGCATGGTGGGATACTTCTCACATGGCTGGTGGCAACGCTACTTATATAGAAGAAATGTATGAATTGTATCTTGATGATGCGCAAAGTGTATCTGAAGATTGGCGCGACGTATTTGATAAACTGCCAAAGTTAGAAGGCATCGAGGTTGAATCAAAACATAGTGTATTGCGCGAACAATTCCGTAGTTTAGCTGCCCTCGGGCCTGCCGGTAGAGCAGGTGCTGCAGCACCAGTATCTGCAGCTGGTGACGATAAACAAGTTAAAGTTCTACAACTGATCAATGCTTTTAGATTTAGAGGGCATCAACACGCCAATCTCGATCCTCTTGAGTTGTGGAAACAGCCTAGAGTAAGGGATCTAGAACTTTCCCATCATAATTTGTCTGAAAGCGATTTCGATACCAGTTTTAATGTCGGCTCATTTGCCATAGGTAAAGACTCAATGCCGTTAGGAGAATTATTTAAATCTCTTAATCGTACATATTGTGGCTCTATCGGTACTGAGTACATGCACATTACTGATACTGAGCAAAAACGTTGGTTACAAGACAGAATTGAATCTGTACAAGCCAAACCAGAAATTACCCGTGATGAGAAAGTCGGCATTCTTAAAGGCTTAGTGGCTGCTGACGGCATGGAAAAATACCTAGGAGCTAAGTTTCCTGGAGCCAAGCGTTTTTCTCTTGAAGGTGGTGATTCTTTAGTTCCTATGCTGAAAGGTTTGATCAGTCATGCTGGCACCAAAGGAACAAAAGAAGTCGTTATTGGTATGGCTCACCGTGGTCGTCTTAATGTACTCGTCAATGTATTAGGTAAAAATCCTTCTGTTTTGTTTGATGAGTTTGCTGGTAATCACGATGATTCATTAGGTGCAGGTGATGTTAAATACCATGCTGGTTATTCATCTGATTTTGCTACCCCTGGTGGAAATTTACACTTGGCATTAGCCTTTAATCCATCTCACTTAGAAATTGTTAATCCAGTGGTTATTGGTTCTGTTCGAGCTAGATTAGACAGGCGTGGTTGTGATGATGGCTCAGTTGTTTTACCTATTACTATACATGGTGATTCTGCTATCGCTGGCCAAGGTGTGGTGCAAGAAACCTTTAATATGTCACAAACTCGTGGCTTTAAAGTGGGTGGAACAGTCAGAATAGTTATCAATAACCAAGTTGGTTTTACAACCTCTAAAACTGAAGATACTCGTTCAACTCAATACTGTACTGACATTGCTAAAATGGTTCAGGCCCCAATATTACATGTTAATGCGGATGATCCTGAAGCTGTGATGTTTGTCACTAAATTGGCTCTCGATTACCGTAACCAATTTAAACGTGATGTGGTGATTGATCTAGTTTGTTATCGACGTCATGGTCACAATGAAGCTGATGAACCTAGTGCCACTCAGCCTTTAATGTACAAAAAGATTAAAAAACACCCTGTTCCTCGTCTATTGTATGCCAATCAGTTAATTGCCGAAGGCACGATTGAAGAGCATGAAGTCGAGAAGCTTGTAGCAGAGTATCGTGCTGCACTTGATCATGGTGCATGTGTTGTTGAAGAATGGCGTCCTATGACAGAGCACTCTGTTGACTGGACTCCGTATCTTGGCCATGACTGGGATGTTAAATACGACGGTGCAATCAGTGTCGAAAAACTCACTGAGCTTGGACAAAAGTTATGTACTTTCCCTGAAGGTCATAAACTTCAATCTCGTGTAGCTAAGCTATATCAAGACAGAAATGCCATGATAGCGGGTGAAAAACAATTAGATTGGGGCATGGCAGAAAATTTGGCTTATGCATCAATTGTTGATTCTGGTTCTAACATTAGGATGACAGGCCAAGATTCTGGTCGTGGTACTTTTTTCCATCGTCATGCTGTTTTACATAATCAAGCAGATGGTTCTGATTATATGCCTTTACAGCACTTGCATGCTGAACAAGGCACAATGGAAATATACGATTCAGTATTATCCGAAGCGGCAGTATTAGCTTTTGAATTCGGATATGCCACAGCTGAACCTGGTACTTTGACAATCTGGGAAGCTCAATTTGGTGATTTTGCCAATGGTGCTCAAGTCGTAATTGATCAGTTCTTAAGTTCAGCAGAAGCAAAATGGGGACGTTTGTGTGGCTTAACCATGTTGTTACCTCATGGTTACGAAGGACAAGGTCCAGAACATAGTTCTGCTAGGTTAGAGCGTTTCTTACAAATGTGTGCGGATCATAACTGGCAAGTATGTATCCCTTCTACCCCTGCACAGGTTTTCAATATGTTACGCCGTCAGTCGATCAGACCTATGCGTAAACCTTTGATTGTAATGTCACCTAAATCATTACTTAGGCACCCACTTGCTGTATCAAGTCTGGAAGAATTGTCTGAAGGTGTGTTTCACAATGTGATTGATGAAGTAGATAACATCAGCCCGAGCAAAGTGAAACGTGTTGTGATGTGTTCAGGTAAAGTGTATTACGATCTATTAGAGCAACGTCGTAAGAATGAACAAGATGACATAGCGATTATTCGTATTGAACAATTATATCCTTTCCCTCATGCAGAGATTGGTCAAGTTGTGAGTAAATACAAAACCGTTAAAGATTGGGTTTGGTGTCAAGAAGAGCCACAAAACCAAGGTGCTTGGTATTGTAGTCAACACCATTTTTGGTCATCTTTACCAAAAGGCGGCACATTAACATACGCAGGCAGAGATGCGTCAGCTTCTCCTGCAGTTGGATATATTTCAGTTCACAACCAGCAACAGAAACAATTGGTTGATGATGCATTAACTATTAAATAAGGAACCAGTATGAGCATCGAAATTAAAGTACCGGTATTGCCAGAATCAGTGGCAGATGCATCAATCGCTACCTGGCACGTAAAAGTTGGCGATAAAGTCAGCCGAGATCAAAATTTAGTTGATATAGAAACAGATAAAGTTGTATTAGAAGTAGTTGCGCCGGCAGATGGTGTCGTTACTGAGATATTTCAAGCTGAAGGCGAAACAGTTTTAGGAGAACAAACTATTGCTAACTTCGCAGAAGGTGATGCAGCAACTGTTGCACCAACCGCTTCAGCAAGCCCTCAAACTAGTCAAACATCCGATATTAAAGGTGAATCAGTGGAAATTAAGGTACCGGTTCTGCCAGAATCAGTGGCAGATGCAACAATTGCAACATGGCATGTTCAGCCAGGTGAAGCTATCTCTCGTGATCAAAACTTAGTAGACATCGAGACTGATAAAGTTGTTTTAGAAGTAGTGGCTCCTGCTGATGGTTCAATAAGTGAAATTCTTGCTCCAGAAGGCGAAACTGTCACTGGTGAACAAGTGATTGCTAATTTTGTTGCAGGCGCTGCGGCGACTGCACCTGCCGTTAGTGCTGAAGCAAAAGCTGACGATAATGATGCGTTAAGCCCATCGGTACGTCGTTTGTTGACTGAGAAAGGTATTGATGCTGCTAGTATTAAAGGTACTGGTAAAGGTGGCCGTGTCACTAAAGAAGACGTAGAAAAGTCTCTGCAAGCACCAGCCGCTAAAACTGCGTCAACTGAATCAGTTGCTGCGCCAGTCGCACCGCTAGGTAATCGTACTGAAAAACGTGTGCCTATGACTCGTTTACGTAAAACCATTGCTAGCCGTTTATTAGAAGCCAAAAATAGCACAGCTATGTTGACTACATTCAATGAAGTTAACATGAAGCCTATTATGGATTTACGTAAACAATATCAAGAACAATTTGAAAAACGTCACGGTATTCGTTTAGGTTTTATGTCTTTCTATGTGAAAGCAGTAACTGAAGCTTTAAAACGTTTCCCTGAAGTTAACGCTTCAATCGATGGTGATGACGTTTGTTATCACAACTATTTCGATATTTCGATTGCAGTTTCTACTCCTCGTGGATTAGTGACGCCTGTTCTTAAGGATACGGATTCACTAGGAATGGCTGGAATTGAAAGTGGTATTCGAGAATTAGCCCTTAAAGGGCGTGATGGTAAGTTAAGTATTGCTGATATGCAGGGCGGAAACTTTACTATTACCAATGGTGGGGTATTTGGTTCATTGATGTCTACACCTATCTTGAATCTGCCACAAAGTGCTATTTTGGGCATGCATAAAATCCAAGATAGACCTATGGCAGTCAATGGCAAAGTTGAAATTTTGCCTATGATGTATCTTGCACTTTCTTATGATCACCGAATTATTGATGGTAAAGAATCAGTAGGGTTCTTGGTGACTATTAAAGAAATGTTAGAAGATCCAACACGTTTGCTGCTAGATGTATAAATAAGCTGTAGATGTGTAAATAGATTAGAAACGAATAAAAAAATTGAGATAAATAAGTAATTATTTATCTCCTGCTGCCACCATGATTAAACTAATGGTGGCTAATAAAATAAAGCGGCCTACTAGCGGCTTTTTTCTTAAATTAAACGGGTAAAAAAACCATGAATTTGCATGAATATCAAGGCAAGCAATTATTCAAAGAATATGGCTTGCCAGTCTCTGAAGGGATCGCTACAGATTCTCCAGAAGAAGCTGCAGCAGCGGCTGATAAAATTGGCGGAAACGAGTGGGTGGTTAAATGCCAAGTACACGCTGGTGGTCGCGGTAAAGCTGGTGGTGTTAAATTAGTTAAAACCAAAGAAGAAATCAAAGCCTTTGCTGAAAAGTGGTTAGGTAAAAACCTAGTGACTTTTCAAACTGACGAACATGGTCAGCCAGTTAGTAAGATCCTTGTTGAATCTTGTACTGATATTGCTGATGAACTTTATTTAGGTGCGGTTGTTGATCGTACTTCTCGTCGTATCGTTTTCATGGCTTCTACTGAAGGCGGTGTTGAAATTGAAACCGTTGCTGAAGAAACGCCTGAAAAGATTTTAAAAGCTGAGATTGACCCAATTGTTGGTGCACAACCTTACCAAGCTCGTGAAATGGCATTTAAATTGGGCCTTAAAGGCGTACAAATTAAACAGTTCACACAAATATTCCTAGGTTTAGCAAAAATGTTTGTTGACCTTGATATTGCGCTTATCGAAATTAACCCTTTAGTTATCAAAGCTGACGGTGATATTCATTGTCTTGACGCTAAAGTGGCTATCGATGGTAATGCAGCATATCGTCAACCTAAAGTTAGAGCTATGCACGATCCATCACAAGATGATGCTCGTGAAGCTGAAGCGGCGAAATGGGAACTTAACTATGTAGCACTAGACGGTAACGTTGGTTGTATGGTTAACGGTGCAGGCCTTGCAATGGGAACTATGGATATAGTTAACTTACACGGTGGCAAGCCAGCTAACTTCCTAGATGTGGGAGGCGGTGCAACTAAAGAACGTGTTGCTGAAGCTTTCAAAATTATCCTTTCTGACAGCAATGTTAGTGCCGTATTAGTTAATATTTTTGGTGGCATAGTTCGTTGTGACATGATTGCTGAAGGTATTATTGGTGCAGTTAAAGAAGTGGGTGTTAACGTACCTGTTGTTGTACGTCTTGAAGGTACTAACGCTGAACTAGGTCGTGAAGTATTAGCTGCTTCAGATCTAGATATTATAGCTGCAAGTAGTCTTACTGACGCAGCTCAGCAAGTTGTTAAAGCTGCGGAGGGCAAATAATGTCTGTATTAATTAATAAGCATACTAAAGTTATCTGTCAGGGTTTTACTGGTGGTCAAGGTACATTCCACTCTGAGCAAGCCATTGCATACGGTACACAAATGGTTGGTGGTGTAACACCAGGTAAAGGCGGCACTACTCACCTAGATTTACCAGTATTCAATACAGTACGTGAAGCGGTAGAGAAAACAGGCGCAACAGCATCGGTTATCTATGTACCTGCACCGTTCTGTAAAGATTCAATTGTTGAAGCAGCTGATTCAGGTATTGAATTGATCATTTGTATCACTGAAGGTATTCCAACAATCGATATGTTGTTTGTTAAAGAATACTTGACTGTGAAAGGTGTTCGTATGATTGGTCCTAACTGTCCAGGTGTTATTACTCCTGGGGAATGTAAGATCGGCATCATGCCTGGCCATATCCATAAGCCTGGTAAAGTAGGGATTGTTTCTCGTTCAGGTACTTTGACTTACGAAGCAGTTAAACAAACTACTGATGAAGGTTTTGGTCAATCTACTTGCGTAGGTATTGGCGGCGACCCTATCCCTGGTTCAAACTTCATTGATATCTTGAAATTGTTCCAAGAAGATCCAGAAACTGAAGCAATTGTGATGATTGGTGAAATTGGTGGTTCTGCTGAAGAAGAAGCAGCTGAATATATCAAAGCCCATGTCACTAAGCCTGTTGTTTCATACATTGCTGGTGTAACTGCACCTGAAGGTAAACGTATGGGCCACGCTGGCGCAATTATCGCTGGTGGTAAAGGAACAGCTGACGAGAAGTTTAAAGCATTAGAAGCGGCAGGTGTTAAGACTGTACGTTCTCTTGCTGATATCGGTAAAGGGTTACGTGAAATTACCGGTTGGTAATTTACCTTAATTCTAAACGATATTAAAAAATTAGAAGCCCGCTATTAGCGGGTTTTTTGTTTTTTGATGAGCATTCACTAAGTGGGTTGAACATGACTTAGTCATTTTTATTTATGTGTTGCACTCTAAGGTTATTCGTTACGCTCAATGTCATTATTAAGGTTTTTGATAGGCCATGTCTGCTGCGCTTTAAGCAAGTGCTATTGCCAATGAGATTAGCCATGGAAAGGCCGTAATACCAATCCATATTGATAAGTGCTCTCTCTGAATGCATCCAGCGGTTTTTGAATAAGGCGTCGGTGTACTTCAGGCATCCTGGCTTTCGCTTGAGCCAGCGGAGCTGTTCAAAAATGTTCCAGACATTTTTGTGCAGGAATGGTTGTTCCCTTTCAAATACCGAGAACGCAGGGCAAAAGCCGCTGGGGCATTCCTTCAGGCGAGTTTTAGATGCGCTTACACTGCGTTGCTCGAACTCAAAAGAGCACTGGCTCTTTTTTAATAAAAAGCTTCATTCAAGCGCCTTGATTAAGCTCATTTAAATTCTCGCTGAGTGCACACTTATCAATACGGATTGATATAATATATTCCCCAGCAAGGTATATATGCCCATGTAAAAGCTTTATAGGCTTTTCTGGAGCAGTGAAGTTTAGTTAACCTGAGTACTGAATAAGAAGTATCGTCTAATCTTAATTTATCATTATAATTCAATAGCTTAATAACGTTCACCCAAATCACCTCACCTGAATGCTTACCCGGTGAGGAAATTTTCGTGTGTAGACAGGTGGATTGTTGTACGTAATAACGTGTTATTGCTAGACAATCCAACGCCGCTAGGCACAAAAAGAACGCTATAGATAGGTTCGGCTTATTCAGTATTCAGGTTAAATAGCTATCTACATTTTACGATTAAGTTGACGCTTATCCTTGCGGTATTATTTCTTTTTCTAGTTTTTCTAATTACTCAAGTGGGTCATTTACCACTATTTTGTTAATTAATTGTTGTTCTTGTTTGTTTGAATACGTATGCAAAGATGCGTGTGTTGTCGTTACTTTTTTTACATGGGTGAATGTATTTAAATTTAAATTAAATCAATTGTTTAGTTGGTTTTTTATCGCTAATTTTATTGTTTTGTATGTTTCTTTTTGGTTAACTAAATGTATTGGTTTGTTTTCTGAATACGTATGCAAACGATTGAGTCATCACTCTAGATGAATGTAATATCCGGCCATATTTAATGAAAGCGTAAAAATTAACTATTCGCTCAGATACATACCTGAAACGGGAAACACATATGACACATTTTAAACTGAATTTAATTAAAGCCGCTCTACTTACCAGTGGTTTTGGACTTAGTGCAAGTCCAGCTTTGGCGCAAGAAACAAACGCAGAAGCTGCAGACAATACTGAGGTTATTCAAGTTACCGGCATTCGCGGTAGTTTGATAAGAGCTCAAGCAATAAAACAAGAAAGCACATCAATCGTCGAAGTTTTGTCTGCAGAAGACATAGGTAAACTGCCCGATACTAGTGTGGCAGAATCTCTAGCTCGTTTACCTGGTTTGGCAGGTGAACGCAGAAATGGTCGTACAAGTGGTTTGTCAATCCGAGGGTTTAACGAAAATTATGTGGGCACATCGCTTAATGGTCGCGAGCTTTTGGGGATGGGTGACAACAGAGGGGTAGAGTATGACCTTTACCCAACTGAAATTATTTCAAACATTGTGGTTAGTAAAACTCCTGAAGCCGGCATGACGACTCAAGGCATTGGAGGCACGGTTGATTTACAAACCATTAAACCTTTGGGCAAAGACAGAACCATCACAGTAAATGGAAATTTTGAGCAAAATGGCAAAGACTCGGCTAATCCCGATTTTGATAATACAGGTCATAGGTTATCGTTAAATTACGTAGACTCTTTTGCTGATGACACTATAGGTATAGCACTAGTGTTGGCGTCAATGGAAACACCTCGTCAAGAAGAACAATTCAGAGCGTGGGGATACGCAGACGTTAATCAAGGTAGCGACAGACGTGCAACAGACTCGGCAACTTCAAGCGCTGGTGATCTAGTGTTAGGTGGTCATGATTCATTTGTTCGTTCAGCTTTGTTAGAACGCCAATCTATTGCTGGAGTACTTCAATACGCGCCAACCGACGATTTGATGATCCAAGTAGATGCCTTATACATCGACTTTGAAGAAAATGATGTAAGACGTGGCCTTGAAGAAGGTGGAGCAGAGTGGGGAACGGGCGCTTATAACATTACAAATATTGAAGATGGCTTAGTGACTGCCGGTTATTATGACGGTTTTCATTCTGTTATACGTAATGATGCCCGTAGCCAAGCGGCAGATTTAACCACTATTGGCATCAACCTAGAATATCAAATTAATGATAATTGGACTGCAGTATTAGATTATTCAACCGGTAAAGTTGATAAAACCATTACAGACGTTGAAAGTTATTCAGGTATAGGTCGTGTTGGTATTGATAATCGTCCGGTTGCGGCAAGATCTTGGCAACAAACGTCAACAGGTGTGGTGTATTCTGATCATCCCACTATTGCGCCACTTGATTATACTGATCCAGATTTAATCCGCTTGGCTGGCCCGCAAGGCTGGGGGGGAGCATTAGCCCCAGTTGCTGAATTTCAAGATACAGGTAATGGATTTGGGCCAAGCTCTGCCCAAGATGGTTTTGTAAATCAGCCTAGCTTTGAAGAAGAATTAGATAGTTTACGTTTTCAAGTTAATGGTTTAATCGAATGGAGCATATTTACTGGCATTGAGATTGGTGCGGTTTATTCTGATAGATCTAAAAGCAAAGTGAATAGTGGTGCCTTTTTAACCGCTCCCACTTGGCCATCTGATGGGCCTATTCCAGAAATATTAGGCGTGGCTGATCTAAGCTTTTTAGGCATAAACGGTGTGCTTGCTTATGACAGTTTAGGTTTGTTTAATAGTGGTTATTACACAGCAACCGATGCCGCGTTACTAGAAACATCTCGTCAAGGAGATAGTTATAAAGTTGAAGAAGAGCTCCTCACTGTTTACGCCAAATTAGATATTAACGCAGAATTTAACGATATGTATCTAACGGGGAACTTAGGTATTCAAGTCGTTGATTCTGAGCAAACGTCTAGCGGGTTTGACAGTGTAATAGGCACTGATTTATATGTTGATTTTACGCCAACCTCTGGGGGGAATTCTTACACAGACGTATTGCCCACCCTTAATCTAAGTTTAGAATTTACAGAGTCACAATATTTAAGAATGGCTTTGGCTAAAGTACTTACTCGTCCTCGAATGGATGATATGCGCCCTAATAACCAAGTGTCGTTTGCCTTTAATGACTCAAATATTCTTAATCCTACAGTAGGCCAAGGGCCATTTTCTGGCAGTGCAGGTAACCCTAACTTAACACCAATTGAAGCTAATCAGTTTGATTTGTCATACGAAAATTATTTTTCTGATGATGGTTTCTTTGCCGTTAGTTTTTTCTATAAAGATCTTAAAAACTGGCATGAGAGTGGTAACACTGTAACTGATTTCTCAGATTTCTACATTCCTGGCTACCATGACTCAACAGGTGATCACGATATTGATGAAGATGGCGTTCTTGATGGGCCATTACCGCCACAAACTTTCTTAGGTGGGGTTTCATACAGACAAGATGGTTTACAAGGATTTGTGCGAGGCTGGGAACTACAAGGTTCGGTTCCTTTAACTATTATTCATGATTCATTAGCAGGTTTTGGAGTGGTTGCCAGTGCTACATTCTTAGATGGTAAGTTTGATGATGATACAGAAATTCCAGGGTTGTCAGACGAAGCATATAGTTTAACTGCCTACTACGAATCAAACGGTTTTGAAGTAAGAATTTCAGGTACCAAACGTGATCAATTTTTGTCTGAGACCCGTGGTTTAAGTTTGTCACTGACTAATGCGACAGATGCCGGAGGAGAGTTATGGGATGCACAAGTGGGGTATGACTTTGGTGAGTCCGGTATAGACGGCCTCGAAGGATTAAGAGTCACTCTACAAGGACAAAACTTAACAGACGAACCTACAATACAATCAAATGGTGCGGATGCTCGTCAAATCACTCAATACCAAAGTTATGGTCGTAACTTCTTGTTGGGCGTTAATTATTCATTCTAAACCACTGAATATATTAGCTTATGGTTTATCAGCGGTTGGGTTAACATAAGTAAAAACTCATAATTAAAACCTCAGATAGTTTTTTGGCTACTGGGGTTTTTCTTTTAAAGGTTTGCTCAAAATGCAAAATAAAATAAACAAAGTAGTGATAGTGGGCGGTGGTACTGCTGGCTGGATATCGGCAGCATTATTAAAAAAAATCTTAGGTAATACCGTCACTATTGAGTTGGTTGAGTCTGAAGCTATCGGCACAGTAGGAGTGGGAGAAGCCACTATTCCGCCAATTCGTTTATTGAATAAGGTGCTAGGTCTGAACGAAGCTGAATTTATAAAAGAAACCAAAGCCACTATCAAACTCGGTATTATGTTTGAGAACTGGCGAGTACCTAACGAGCAGTATTTCCACTCTTTTGGTGTCGCCGGTAAAAATATGGCTTTTTGTCAGTTTCATCATTATTGCTCTCGTGCCAATCAGTTAGGGTTTGCTACTAATCTTTGGAATTATGACGCAAATTACCTAGCCGCTATGCAAGGTAAGTTTGGCCACATTAATAGCCAAAATCAGTCGCTAGAATTACCTTATGCTTACCATTTTGATGCAACCTTATACGCTAAGTACTTACGTAAAGTGAGTCAAGGGTTGGGGGTTAAACGTACCGAGGGCATGGTTGATAGCGTCAGTCGAAATGTGCGAAACGGCTACATTGAAAAGCTGCGCTTACAATCAGGGCAAGAGGTAGCAGGGGATTTATTTATTGATTGTTCGGGTTTTCGAGGTTTGCTGATCCAACAAGAGCTAGCAACGGGGTACGAAGATTGGAGCCATTGGTTACCTTGTGATCGAGCCGTGGCAATCCCTACAGAACGTTTTGAGAAAACCTTGCCTTACACTCGCTCAATTGCCCACAAAGCAGGTTGGCAATGGCGAATACCTTTACAGCATCGTAATGGTAACGGTTTGGTGTACAGCAGTGCCCATTATTCAGAGGCCGAAGCAGAAGCCTTGTTAATGTCTAACCTAGAAAGCAAACCTTTGGCAGAGCCTAATTTTATTCGGTTTAAAACGGGGCGCAGACGCAAACAATGGAATAAAAATGTTGTGGCTGTGGGCTTGTCTAGTGGCTTTTTAGAGCCATTGGAGTCTACCAGTATTCACCTTATTCAATCTGCAATTGTTAGGCTAACTCAGTTGTTTCCTCATAATGGAATTGATAACGCTAGTGTGGTCGAATACAACAAGCAATCTACATTAGAATTTGAACAAATACGGGATTTTTTAATTCTGCATTATCATGTGAATGAGCGCACAGACAGCCAATTTTGGCGAGACCTGGGCGATATGGAAATACCTAATTCACTGGCTCACAAAATAGCCTTGTTTCGCGACAGTGGAACATTATTTAGAGAGCAAAACGATTTGTTTTTAGAAAGTTCATGGTTGCAAGTTATGCAAGGGCAAGGGATCACCCCAAAAGATTATCATCCTATTGCTAATAATGTGTCTGAGCAAAAATTGACAGATATGTTAGCGCACATAAAACAGATTAAACACGCCTATGTTAAATCATTGCCCAGTCATGATGAGTTTCTGAAAAGCTATTGTAACCTTTAAGCTTTTTGAAGAGTCTACTACCTATCCCCAAACTACCGAAGACCTTGCCGCTGAAGTGCACGTTTTAAAGTCGTTTGGTTCTATCCATTCTGACTATATCTCTAATTATTCCTTTTCATTAGTTACATCAATTAAGCGATTGCATACGTATGCATCCTTTGAATACGTATGCATAAAATGTTGTATTTATTAACTAAAGGTTAATATTTTGTTGAGAATTTAGGTTGATTGTGTGAGCGAAAGCTATGCAGCCATTAACCAGACATAACAAAAACGGGACACATAGATGAAAAAATTCAAACCCAGTTTAATTACTAGTGCGATTTTCGCCAGTGGTTTAGCGTTTATAAGTTCGCCTCTATATGCGCAACAAGCAAATTACAGCTCGCAAGAAGCAAGTAATAGCGCGCAAGAAGCTAACACCAGTCAAGAAAACAGTGATATCGAACGTATTGAAGTCACTGGCTTCGCTACAAGTTTGATTCAATCACTCAATCAAAAACGTTTCAGTGACACTGTATCTGAGCAAATATCAGCTGATGACTTGGGTGGTTTACCTGATGTGTCAATGGCAGATGCCTTAACACGATTACCAGGTATTTCTGCGGTACGTACTGGTGGACAGGCCGCCGAAATTAATATTCGTGGTTTATCCGGAGATTTTGTTTTTTCTACGTTAAATGGCCGAGAGCAAGTGTCGACTAGTGGTGACAGGTCTATTGAATTTGACCAATATCCTTCTGAACTCATTAGCTCAGCAGCAGTATATAAATCACCTAAAGCGTCATTAATTGAAGGTGGGGTTGCTGGTACTGTTGAATTGCAAACAGCCAGTCCGTTGAGTATTGATGAAGATTACAAACTTAGCTTTAACGCTCGGGGTATGTATAACGACAGAGCCAGCGAAGTATCAGACGCCACTGAATTTGGTGATAGATTCAGTTTTTCATATCAAGCAAAATTTCTCGATGATACCTTAGGTGTTGCCCTTGGTTATGCCCGTTTATTTCAACCCAGCGTATCAACTCAGTTTATCGGTTTAGCCTATAACGCTGAAGCAGATGTAGATGGGCTTGAGGGCGATATTGATAATGTTAGTGATACCTGTTTAGCCACAGATCCTTGTGCTGGTTATGAACAAATCAGTGAAGGTTTTGAGATGCAGCACAAAGGTGGCGAAGAAACGCGAAATGGTTACATGGCGGCAATTGAGTGGGCGCCTGTTGATAACTTCACCTTAAAAACCGATTTGTTTTTATCTAAATTTGAATCAGAAGAGTTTGCCCGTGGTTTTAGGGTAAAACTAGGCGGTGCGCAAACATCAATTACTAATCCAGTTCTGTCGGGTAACGATGTAATTGGCGGTACTTTTAATCGCACCTCAGGCAGTTTTACTCGAGTCGAGTTGGTGAATGATGATAACCAAGACTCAGATGAAGTATTTAACTTTGGTATGAATGCCGATTGGCAAGCCACTGATAACTTGAATTTATCTGTTGATGTGAGCTTATCTAGAGCGAAAAGCAATTTTAGAAATGGACTATTGTGGAGTTTAGTGAGTGAAGATGCTAATTCGGTCAGCCCACAATTTGATGAAAACATTTCGATTACTTACGGCCTTAATGGCTTGAATTTACCCGATATCGCATTTAATCAAGCTGCTGCGTTTTCTGATCTTGACCGCGCTATGGTCAGTAAATATGGTATTTACCCTTTTGTAAATGAAGATGAATCAAAAGCCATTCGTTTTGATTTAGAGTACAGCTTAGATAACGATTTTGTGCGCTCAATTGAATTTGGTGTACGTCATTCTGAGCGTGAGTATTCGAATGATCGCTCTGTATTTGAATATGGTAATGACTCGGCGTTTTCGGTTAGTGAGCCGCCTTTACGTCTAACCTCAGACATGGTAGAAATTGTTGATTGGCAAGGGGAGTTTGGTTACTTTCCGTCTTACCCATCTATTGATTTAGATTCGGCCTTAACTGCTTGGTTTCCAGAAGGGATCCCACAACCAGTGCAAACTTGGGGTACAGGCCACCCAGGAGTAATCAATAGCCCCACAGACGGAGATGGTCCAAATACCGCTTGGTCGCTACAAGAAAGTGGTGACGTGACAGAAGATGTGACAGCCGCTTATATTATGGCCAACTTGGATATGGAAATTGCTGGATTACCAATTACCGGTAATATTGGTATTCGCCGCATTGAAACCGAGCAAGGCTCAACGGTTTTACAATTAGCCACCAAAGATATTGTGGATCCTGATACGGGTGAAGTGATTGATGTGCGAGGCGATGCTGAACTGGGTGCGCAATATATTACTGACGACGCGGGCTTGATCAATGATCACTATGCGCCAGGTTTTTTAAGTGACACCTACACAGATTATTTACCATCGTTAAATTTAAACTTTCGGTTAACCGAAAATCATCAACTACGTTTTGCTGCGGCTAAAGTGATGGGGCGTGCACCTATTAATCGTTTCGCCGCTAACTCAACTACCAATATTGAGACGGTAACCGCCAGTCAAAACCCAGATACCGGCCAAATTACGTTATCTTCGCAAACTGCGAAAGTCAGTGGTTCAAGTAAAAACAGTCCTTACTTACGCCCTTTCTATGCCAATCAATATGACTTGTCCTATGAGTATTATTTTTCTGAAACAGAAGGGGCATTTGTTGCCGCGCTTTTCTATAAAGATATCCAATCATTTATCGAAGACATCGCTATAGACCCATACGACTTTGCTGGTAACGGATTTATCTTCCCAGACAGTATTGAAGTGCCAGTGTTTGTAGAGCCCGACAGCCCGGGCGCTAAAGCGGTAGAAGCTACTGACACAAATGGCGAGCAGTTGTTTGTTACCGTACCGACTGAAAACGGCAAGTACGAAACAGCGGTAAATAATGCTAAGGGTGGTTATATTCGAGGCCTTGAACTGACCTATACACAAATATACGACTTTTTACCTGGTGCTTGGTCTGGATTAGGTGTCAGTGCTAGTTACTCTTATACAGAGAGCGAAATCACTCGTACCTTAAGTAGCTCAGTATTTTCTACTCAGTTACCCGGCTTATCTGAAAATGTCGCCCAAGCCACGGTGTTTTGGGAATACGAAGGGTTCGAAACCCGCTTAAGTACGCGTTTTCGCGATGCTTTTGTGTCAGAGCAGGTAGCTGTGAATGAGCAGGTAGTAAACTTTGATTCTGAAGTTGTGATGGATTATCAAGCGTCTTATCAGGTGAACGACAATCTAGGGGTAGTGTTTCAAATTAACAACATAACTGATGAGCCTACTCGTAGTTATTTTGGTAAAGAAGACCTAACCGGCACTATCCAGTTCTTTGGTACCCAGTACTTCCTAGGGGTGACATATTCATTATGAAACATTCAATCTCAGCACTAATTAAGGTGATTTCTTTGCTAACTATGGCAAAAAATCATAAGCAAAGACAAAAAACATCGGAGCATTTATTCATGTTTAGCAGAATGTTTAAACAAAGCAAAACGAGCAGTTTAATACTGGTTGTGTTAACGGCTTTATTCTTAGCTGCTTGTAGCGGCTCAGACGTAAAAACAGGTAGCAATCAATTGCTAACCTGTGATGTACCTATGGTACCCAATGCAGCGGCTACCGCTTGTGTGGCACCGCCTCCTTTTCCTTGTGATCCTCCCACAGTGGCTAATGAAACCAATGATGGGTGTGTAGTGGGTGCTGATCCATCTGCACCAGTACCTTTCGTGTCGCCTGCTGTAGATCAAGCTGTTTTGTATTATAACCGGGCGGCAGTGGGAGCGGATAACTCCAGTAATGATCCATCCTATGAAGGTTATCGATTACATACTTGGAGCGATGACAACTGTAACGCTTATGCAGATGGAGACACCGATTGGGCTAACGGTCGAGTGCATGATGGAGTTGATCCTAATTACGGTGCGTACTGGGTGTTAGATTTAAAACTAGGATACGCCGGTACAGTGGGCGCTTGTGGTAATTTTATTATTCATATTGGTACTGACGACGACGGTAAAGAAATGGGCGGGAATAATTTTGAAATGCCTCTTTCTCAGAATGATCCTGACTTTGCTCGCATGAACTTTACTTTTTCTGGGGTGGCTTCGATATTTGAATTTCCGATTGCTTCTTTAGGCGAGCAACCGGTTAAAATTGAAGGGCAGGCGGCACATTGGCTAGACGCCAATACATTAGTTTGGAACATTGACCCATCTACATTTGCCAATGCCAAATTACATTATGCACCTGACGCTGACCTTACCGTTAGTCTTGAGACTGGCATGAGTGGCGCGATGCTTGATTTAGAGCCAGTAGACTTGACCGAAGAACAAAAAGCTATCGCTCCCCATTTAGCTGATTTACCTGCTTATCAAGGCAGCTGGACTGCAGATGACGCAAAAGCCGTAATTAAAACTCAGGCGGTATTAGCCTCTTATGATACCGACGGCAAATTAAATGGCGCCACAGGTATTCAAATGGCCAACGTGATTGACCAGTTGTTTACAACGGGGGAAGAGGATGCAGATGAAGCTCAACTAGGTCCTATTTATCATGATGATGGTACTATAACTTCTGCAGTGTGGGCACCCACAGCTCAAAGTGTAAAATTAAAAATATTTAATCAAGATAAAACCTTAGCCAATACCCATGATATGGAGTTTGATACTAATACTGGTATTTGGTCTTACACTGGTGGTGACGAATTAGATCGCGCTTTATATCGTTTTGAAGTGACGGTTTATCATCCACTTGCTGAAGGTGTACAAGTACTCAATGTCACCGATCCATACTCGGTTAGCTTGTCTACCAACAGTCGTTTTTCTCAATTTGTAAACTTAGCTGATGAAGACTTAAAACCAGAAGGTTGGGACAGTCATATTATCCCTACCATAGAAAACTTCGAAGATGCAGTGATTTACGAAGGTCATATTCGTGATTTCAGTGTACTAGATGAAAGTACAAGTCCTGAAAATCGCGGAAAATACTTAGCGTTTACAGAGCAAGACAGCGCACCTGTAGAGCATTTACGTAAATTGGCAGAACATGGTTTAACTCATTTCCATATGCTACCAGCTAATGACATTGCCAGTATTGAAGAAGATACAAGCAAAGTAGTGGATATGACCAGTACCTTTGGCGACTTATGTAAATTGAACAAAGACGCAGATATTTGTGATGATGCGTCAATCTCTGAATCTATGATTTTAGCCGATTTATATGCAAGCTTTGATACTGTGTCTGAAGGCGGCAAAGCGCAGGAGCTTGCCCAAGCGATGCGCAGTGTTGACCAATTCAATTGGGGTTATGATCCTTTCCACTTTAATGTACCAGAAGGCAGTTATGCCTCTGATGCTGATGGCGTCACACGTATCAAAGAAATGCGTGCCATGAACCAAGCTTTACATGAAATTGGTTTACGTGTGGCACTAGACGTAGTTTATAACCATACCAATGCTTCTGGTTTATTCAGTAAATCAGTGCTCGATAAAGTGGTGCCAGGTTACTATCACAGGTACGAAACTGATACAGGTGCAATCGTGCGTGAAACCTGCTGTGACGATACCGAACCACGCAATGTAATGATGGAAAAACTAATGCTTGATTCATTAGCATTGTGGACCACTGAATATAAATTCGATTCATTCCGTTTTGATATTATGAGTCAAGCTAGCAAGCAAACCATGGTGCGTTTGCGTGATGCCA
Organism: Paraglaciecola sp. L3A3; assembly: GCF_009796765.1. Taxonomy (NCBI): domain Bacteria; kingdom Pseudomonadati; phylum Pseudomonadota; class Gammaproteobacteria; order Alteromonadales; family Alteromonadaceae; genus Paraglaciecola; species Paraglaciecola sp. L3A3. The sequence goes on along the minus strand of NZ_CP047023.1, from coordinate 3,365,091 downwards.
TCACTGAACTAGATGAAGATAACTATTTTTATGGTGAAGGTTGGACTCGTACAGACAGAGGTTACGAACAAGCTAATCAACCGAATATGGCTGGCACCGAAATAGGTACCTATAACGATAGAATTCGTGAAGCTGTGCGCCAAGGTTTAATTTTTAGTCAAGAACCTAGCGACGGTGCGATGTCTGCCCAAGATAACCTAAAAATGAGTTTATCAGGCACTTTGACTGACTACGTGTTGGAAGACTTTAATGGTGTTGCTTCTAAAACAAGTAGTTTAGGTGGCTATGCGACTGATCCTGCCGACATCATTAATTATGTATCTAAGCATGATAATGAGACTTTATGGGATCAGCTGAACTATGTTTTACCTACAGACTTAACCTTAGCTCAGCGTGTTAGAGCACAAAACGTTGCCGCGACCATTCCGTTGGTGGCGCAAGGTATTCCATTCTTACAATTAGGTGGAGATTTTATACGCTCTAAATCTATGGACAGAAATACCTATGACTCGGGTGATTGGTTTAGTTATGTGGATTTCACTATGCAAACTAATAACTGGAACGTAGGTTTACCGCTAGCCGAAGACAATGAAAGCCGCTGGAACGAAATTGGCTTATTCATGAACAGTCCTGAGCGTGCCGTTAGCATGACTGAAATTGAATTTGCCTCGGAAGTGTTTAATGAAATATTGAGCATTCGTAGCAGTTCAGCGCTATTTAGACTCACCACAGGTGAAGATATTATTGATAGGTTGGGCTTTCATAATATCGGTAAACGTCAAACTCAAGGTTTAGTGGTCATGAGTATTGATGATGGAATGTCAGCCGACGACGCCTTACCTAGAGCCGATCTTGACCCGATGCACGACGCTATAGTGGTAGTAGTAAACACCAGTTACCAAGAGCAGTCTCACACTGTGGCTACTGCTGCAGGTTTTGAGTTACATAGTACTCAAGCTGCTTCTATTGATTCAGTAGTACGTGCTGCAAACTTTGTTGAAGGAGAGGGCGAAGGTACCTTCACAGTACCGGCTTTGACCACTGCTATCTTTGTTAAACCACAAATGGGTAGTCAAGGTATGGGGTTATCAGCCTATGCTACGGCAGGTGCACCAGACGTTGTGCCTTTTGGTAGTACAACTGTGTACATTCGCGGCAGCCTAAATGGTTGGAGTACTGACAATCCAGCAAGTTATGTGGGTGATGGCGTATACGAAAGCGTAATATCCCTAGCTGCAGGTGATTATGAGTTCAAGATAGCATCTGAAGATTGGTCTACTGTTGACTATGGTTCAGACGACCTAGTCGTGGCTTTAGGTGTTGATAAAGTCATGGGTCGAGGTCAGTCTAACTTAACCATGACTTTAACCGAAGACTCTACACTGAAGTTTAGTTTTGATGCCAGTGACACTGATGCCCCAGTGTTAACTGTTGATCACGAAGAACCATTTATCGGCACTACTGTATTTATTCGTGGCACTCTAAATGGGTGGAGTGAAGATAACCCAATGGATTATGCAATAGGCGGTAAATACTCTACAACTATCGAATTATCAGCGGGTAGCTATGAATTTAAAATTGCCTCGGCTGATTGGTCGACAGTGGATTATGGCTCTGCAGAATCAGACCCTGACGTGAGCATTGCCTTAGCTGAAGCCTTAGGAGTTAGTGGCAGTAATATGACTATCACAGTGGCACAAGATGGAGCCTATACTTTTGTATTCGACGCATCTAACTTAACTGAGCCTAGTATTTCAGTATTTGATGCCGAGATGTTTGGGGACACCACAGTATTTGTGCGCGGTAGCTTAAATGGCTGGGGTGAAGATAATCCTGTGATATTTGATGGTGTAGGCTCTTACTCAACTGAAATAGCCATAGAACCAGGCAGTTATGAGTTTAAAGTGGCTTCAGCCGATTGGGCTACTGTGGATTTAGGCTCAGGTGAAGAAAACAGCAGTGTGATGGTAGATACTCCTAAAACCTTGGGTTTTAAGGGCGCTAATATGACCATTGATATTGTTGAAAGCGGCACCTATCGATTTACTGTAACAGGGCCTGATCCATCAGCTCCTACTGTACTGGTAACCCTTGTACAATAACTTCATTTTATTAATATTTTAGCCGCTCAATTGAGCGGCTTTTTTATGTGCTGGGCACACAAGAGCATACGCTTCGCGTATAGAGTATTCGCGGTGCTCACTTTATTCACTTCGTTCACATCATCCATGATGTTTTTGATACGGCATCCATGCCGCACCAGTGACTCTTTTTCAACAGCAAAAAAGAGTAACCAGAAAATGCTGTGCTCCAAACAAATTCCTATTCCATCAAATAATTGTCTTTATGTCAGAGCGGTATTAAGCCGCTCCCAGCTAAAAAAGATTGCCTTGTTCAGATGTCCATATCTGGCCATCTGACAAGCCAATAATTTGATGGGGAATTTGTAGTCGCGGAAGAAAGTAAAAAGCATGTGCAAAGCACACTAAGCTTGGCTGTAATTCAAGATCATAAAAGTACAAATGGAGAGCTTGCATTTGTGCATTTTAAAAGAGCCCTTCCCCACTTACTCTAAGAACAAAGCATACTTAAAGTTAATATATCATTTTTTGAAACTATAAGTTATTGGTTTAACTTACTTTTTTGGTTTGTTTTAGCCTTTTCTGGATTGGCACTGATGGTTTTGCCCAGTCATCGTTATTCTTCAAAACTGATTAGTAATAATTTAACCAAAGTAAAGAAAGTGAATGCTTTTCCCGCGAATGTTTTAATGTGCCTAGCACATAGCCTCACAAGCTACCCATGTAAAAACGTTATAGGTTTTTCTGGAATAGTGGGTTTTTATATAAACTCTTTATTTTAAATATAAATAAATTAAAAAATTTTAGTGAATTCATATATTCTTAGTTCTGGTTAGAAAGTTGATATAAGAAGAGGGTGTATGAAGCAAGTATTGCTAGTGCTATTGGGTATATCTTTTGTTGGCTATGTTGCGGCAAAGCCAATGAATGTGATTTTGGTTATGGCAGACGATATCAGTGCCAGAGAGTTTCCGATCTATGAGTCGACCAAGTGGTATGGCGATCGCCGAGCAAAAACACCTGTACTAGATCGGATAGCAGCTCAAGGTGGCAGTTTTATTGAAACGGTATGGGCCAGTACTATATGTAAGCCTACACGAGTTCAAATTATGAACGGCACCTATGCACATCAAAATAAATATTGGGATAACAGTCATATGGGCACCAATAGTCATACCCAATATGTCGCCTATCAGAGTGCACCTATTACCCTAGGTAATATGAGTCGAGATGCGGGGTATGCAAATATATGGGTTTCTAAAACTCATAATACAGATGGGGCCGATCTGCTGAGTATGGGATTTAATGAGGGGGTGTTTAATCCTGCCGAAACTAAACGTGCAGGGTGGAATCCGTTTGGAACGCCTAATCAAAATCCTTACGAGATATTTACAACCGCTGATCCTAAACACTGGGATCATAAATCTTTTTATTGGTGGCCTGAAATACAGCTGATCAATTATCCGGATTATCCAGATGAACCCTATAAATATGTTAAAACCACATTGAATGATTACGCGCCAGATCTGGAGATGGAGTACATTTTTGATTTTATGGATCGTTCAAAAGCATCGGCAAAGCCATTTTTTGTCTATCACACACCTCATCTAGGTCATACCGCCCGTGATCCCGCTGTTAAAGGCAATCCTACCCAATGGGTACCCACACCTGAAATCTCATATGACCCAAACAAAGGTGAGTTTGGAACCTACACCCGAGCCGATGCAAAATATATTTTGCAAAAAGATGGTACTTATAAAACAAAAAATATCACGCCTGAAGGGATCAGTTACCACCTAGAGTATCTCGACTACCAATTATGGCAGTACCTGCAAAAGCTACAGGATATGGACGAGCTTGAAAATACCGTGATTATATTCACCGCCGATAATGCCACTCAAGGCTGGGGGAAAGCTTCGATTGAACGGCAAAAAGGCCCCCATGTGCCAATGGTGATTTATGCGCCAGGTGTAGAGGATCTGGTACAGGGGCGACAGAATATTCAAGCTGATTTGACGGATGTTTTACCCACACTGGCCGACATAATGGGCTTTGAATTTCCTGCAGGTTATGACAAGCTTGATGGCCAAAGCATGTGGCCTTATCTGACCCAAAAGACAGGCAAGCACCGAGATTATATTTATGCGATGCGCCTCGATGCCCAAATGATACGTAATGATAAGGTGCTCAAAGATGGATACGGTGTTTGGTACGACGCAACCAAGACGCCAGCCGATTACCACAGTTTTGTTAAAATTGACGATCTTCCAGCCGGTGAACATAAATCCAAGTTACTGGCCGAAAAAGCCAAGCTTGAGCCGATGCTGGCCCAATATAATCTTTATAATACAGATTCAGAAGCGCCATTACCGCCAGCCGATGCAGATGGTGATGGTTTATCGGACGCGTTTGAGAACAAATTTTCAGTTTCAGAAGCCTTCGCTGATCCTGACGGTGATGGTATCGACAATTTTCACGAATTTGTTTTTGGTACAAATCCAACCGATCCTAACTCTCCCAATGCACAGCAGACACCTCATTTAATTGACGTGAGTGACGCGCAAGGTCAATATGTAGGGCTTGCTTTTCAGCGCAATGATGCGCTGGGTTATGATTACTTTTTTATCATAGAAGGCAGCATTGACGGAAAAAAATGGCAGACCGATGGCGTAGTTCAGCAATACAGTACGGGTTCGAACGGCGATGGTACTTCGCAAGTCATCGCCCGGGTCGCAGCGGATAAAAGCAAAGCGCTAATTAAAAATTTACGACTTAAGATATTAAAACCTAAAAGGCGTAAGCCCCGTAAATATAAAAAACTGTTGAAATAGTCATAACACCTTAACAAGCCATCCATATTAAAAATCTCCCCCAAGAGAGTTTTTAATAACTTGGACAGGCGCTAAAAAAGAGGACTGGGATAACCTTATTTCGGCTAAGTTTAATGCTTTAATGTACTGGTATACCCTTAGCTTTAAATCGGGTAAAAAAGTTCGTTTATCTTCTTATGTGCATGGACACGGAGAGGTTTTGGAACTGCTCAAAACTCGAGGTTTTGATTTATAACACATATATTTTTACTTGATTAGCAAGCCTCTATGTTTTTACATACCTCAGGTTGACACTATGAGTAACCTGAGGCATTGGCTAAAGCCGTTCTTATCGACTATAGCTAGGAACAAAAAGAGCGTTATTGAGAGGTTAGACTTATTCAGTATTCAGGATAATTAAGCTTTGTCTGTATCTGCCGTGGCTTCAGGTTTATCTTGAGCGTATTTAACGCGAATTTTATTGGCGCCCAACATAGAGTCATTTAGGGTTTTAACCGCCACTTTAGCATCACCAGGTTTAGGCATTTCTACAAAGCCAAAACCTTTGGATAAGCCACTGCTTTTGTCTTTCACTATGGCACAAGATTGCACCGCACCAAAGGTTACAAAAGCTGCTTTAAGCTCTTCTTCAGTGGTTTCTCGGTCTAGGTTTCTGATCAGGATTTTCATTTTAATGCCTTAGGTGTCACTTAATATGGGCACATAATAACAGTTTATTAGTTTCGCCATATAGAGAATTTATATTTGTTTAAATTGCATAGGGAATGATATTGCAGGAAAGGAAGATAATTCCAAGTAGCCAATGTGCTGGCTACTTGGAAGTAAAGCCTAGGTTAGCTGTTATTTACCAGCCAGTTCAATTTCAATTTGTTCAATGCTTTTGTTTTTGGTTTCTGGGATCACCTTAAAGGCAAAGATTAACCCAACAAAACAACAAATTAGATAAACAGAAAAAGTCGATACGGCGCCCATATTTTCTAATTGCCAAGGGAAGAACAAGGGCACGATTATGCCGCCAAATACACTTGCCACAAAGCCACATAATGGGATCGCTACCGCACGTACCTTAGTGGTGAACACTTCAGATAATAAAATCCACACTACTGGACCTAGTGAGAAGTTATAAGCACATTGGAAACTAATAATACCCAGTAACACCATAAAGCCATTGATAGAGGTTGCCGCTGTCATGATATCACTTTCATACTTAACTAAACTTTCACGGCCGATTAGATTTTCAATAGCGTGTTTAAAGTCCACATCAGAAGCAAACTCTACATTGACGAGAGGTTGTAATAGATTGAAATCTGTTATGTCTTTTAACGACAGTAATGTTTCAGGTGTGATCATATATGTGGCATTAAAAAAGCCTAAAGTGACTATGCCCAAACTAAGAATTGCCCAGCTTAAGCCACCTAATAAAATAGGACGACGGCCTAATTTATCGATAAACACTAAAGCTAATACTGTAAAGAATAAGCCAATACCACCTACCATCATGGTTTGTCCAAAAGCAGAACTTTCACTGCCACCAAGTTGGGCAAAAATGGTTGGCATATAAGCCAGTACAGCATTCATACCTGTCATTGGTTGGATGATAGTGATTACTACACCTATGATTAAGGCGAGTCTCATCTTCGAAGAAAACAGTAATTTTAGTTGTTGCGGTAATGACAAAGTGTGGTGATCTGTGTCATCTAAACTGTGGACAATTTCATTGATTTCTTTATCTAAATCTTCTGGCTCAGTAATTTTTCTGAGAGACGCTTTGGCTTTGTCATTTTGGCCATTTAACGCTAACCAACGTGGACTTTCAGGCACAATAAATAAAGCAGCAAACCATAATAATGCGGGAATAATTTCTGCACCTAACATCCAGCGCCATGCCGTTTCTGCATTAAGACCAATACTTGTCGCCCATTCAGCTCCTTGTTCGGTGGTATTAACTATGTAGTAGTTTAAAATTTGTGCGACAAAAATGCCTATTACGATATTCAGTTGATTTAATCCCACTAATTTACCACGAGATTTAGCTGGTGCAATTTCACCTATATACATAGAAGCGAGTGACAAGGATGCGAATGCTAGCCCGCCCATAAACCTTGCCCAGAATAAGAACGTGGCGCTGGGTGCATAGGCAGAACCAATAGCAGATAAGGTGTATAAAGCGGCAATCACTATAGTCGTGTTTTTACGACCAAATTTGTCGGCAAAATAGCTGGTACAAATTAAACCAACTAGAGCGCCCCAACCGGGACCTGAGACAATAGAACCGACTTCCAAGGCACTTAAACCAAATTCTGTGGTGATGGCTTTGATTGTGCCCGAAATAAGCACTATATCGAGTCCAAAAACAAAACCGCCAAAGGCGACAATTAAAGCATATAAAAAGGCATTTCTAGTGGGTGAAGACATGTGTTACTACCAAATTTTTAGTTAACAATATTAATACTTAGCTTTATGAGCTAATCGATTTATTGAGGTTATCATAATGTTAATTGTTAAAAATATACAGTGCTAATGTGATTAATCCTCTGCGAATTTGTTGTTTGTAGAACCCATTTATTTATTCAGGGCAAATATGCCTTGATAAAAAAGCTAAATTTAGGTTTGATAGAGTTCACTTTTGTACCCATTCAATCATCTATTCCGCCATTATGAGATACTCTTTATATTCTGTTTTTTATATTTTGTTTGTTGCTTGTTTCCTGAGTGCTTGTAGTGAGCCAGTAAAGCAAGCTAGCGCCAGTAAAAATGTACAGGTGCTACCTTATCAATTTGTCATGCCAGGCTTAGATAGGCAAAGAACAGTACGTTTATATTTACCTCCTAGTTACGACATAACAGAAAAATCTTATCCGGTTATATATATGCACGATGGGCAGAACCTATTCGATGACCTTACCGCTTATGCTGGGGAATGGGGTATTGATGAATCACTTAATCAGCTTGCCGCAGATGAAGGCATAGAGTTTATTGTGGTAGGTATTGATAACAGCAGCGAACACCGTATGAATGAGTTATCACCTTGGACAAATGAGAGGTTTGGAGAAGCTCAGGGAAAACAATACATGGACTTTATTGTAGATGTGGTTAAACCGTATATAGACACTAACTTTCGTAGCAAATCCGACCGTCTTAATACCGCCATATTGGGTAGCGATATGGGTGGTTTGATCTCACATTATGCGGTGCACAAATACCCGCAGGTGTTTAGCAAAGCTGGAATATTTTCACCTTCATATTGGTATTCACAAGACGTTTATGTTTTTAGTCAATTTAACAAAGCTAAATTAGATGCCAGATTATATGTGATGTTTGGCGATAATGAAGGCAACGGGATGATTGCCGACAGTGACACAATGCAACGTCAACTTAAACAACAAGGCCACCCTAGACAAAATATGCTTTTTAAGAGAGTAGCGGGGGGAGAGCACAACGAAGCTTTGTGGGGCAAGGAGTTTGTGGAGGCAGTAAAATGGTTATATCAGCAACAACCTGTCTTTTAATAACTTAACTGTAATTTGTTGGTTAAAAGAATAGACCGGAGTCTTTTTTAAGTGCCCCGTCTATTCATTTTATCAATGTTATTATTCTAATAATCTAGCGCGTTTAATTTTCATATCATTAAAAATTTTTATAAATAATATACAAGATGATAAAACTAACGTGATCATGTTCGCTACTATCATCGCACTGTCCTGTTTAACGAGACCATAGACTAACCAACAAGCAACACCTAGGGTAAATATACTGTACATAGCTAAAGATAAAGACTCGGTCTCTTTAGTTTTTATTACCTGTATTGCTTGAGGAAGAAACGAAAACGTGGTTAAAAACGCTGATGTAAAACCTAATATTTCAATAGTTGTCATAAAATTCTCCTCTGGGTAATGATTGCAGGCAAGTTTACGGACTTAGTTGATTGTTGATTATGGGGTAAGCTATCATGTTTTTTATCCATTACTATCATTGTTGGTAAGAGTGTTAATAAAATGTCGAAAAATAGTGAATGGCCAGATATATTAGAAATTGGTCCTGAATGTGATGAAAGATTTGTTGAATGTGACAAAACTCCAGAACTAAAACGTTTAGCTTGTTCAATTTCTGGGGCCTCAAATTTAACCGGTAATTATAAAGTTGCCCGCTCAAACCCTGAATGGCATGCCATTATTTATGTCGTGGGAGGGGAGTTGGAATTAACCACTGAATCTGGTCAAAAAAACATTAACAGCTGCCATCTCGTTACCTTGCCAGCTGGCCAACCTTTTATTATGGAGTTAACAGCTGCTTATCTAGATATTGTTTGGTTCCATATAGAGCAGGGGCATCAATGGGACAGGGTAATTAAAGGCCGTCCTGATGTGGAATTTTGTGAAATCACCCAACAAATTTATCATTCACTCAGTTTGATTTATTATGAGCCACAGCCTTTATTGCGTAAGTCTGTTTTTTCTCAGTTAGAAAGTTATATCAATACTAGTTTAAGTCCTGTGTCTACTCGCTCCCAAGAATCCCAGCGCATTTGGCAATTGCAGCAAGAGCTGGAAAAACGATTACATTATAATTGGACTGTTGAGGCGATGGCCGATATTGCTCACTATTCTAGTCCTCATTTACATAGATTGTTTCAAACTGAATTTGGTCGAAGTCCAGTGCAGCATTTAATTTTTTTAAGGATGGAACGAGCTAAATATTTATTAACTCATACAGATTGGACCCTAGAACAAATAGGTGAACAGGTGGGTTATAGCGATGTATTTAATTTTTCCAAACGATTTAAAAAATCCCTAGATATAGCGCCGGGTATGTATCGTAAAATGTATATTCAAAATAAAGCATAAATAATGGGTTGTTACTCTTTAGATAACCATTAGGAACTACAATATTTGATCTTCATTTTACTTTTATTATTTTGCTTTTTAGTGGCTTAACAATTGTTGTTTAGATTAACTTGAATCGTGGTGGAGCTCTGTATAAAGTGGGAACTTATATAGCTTTTGTCTATTAAAATAAATAGAATTTATTTTACTGAATCAATGAAGTGTTAAAGGAGCTGTGCATGTACCAAACTATTCTGTGTCCAATCGAAGCATCAAAAGAAGGGGAAGAGGTGCTGGCAAAAGCAGCTGGGCTTGCCAAATTATGCAATGCTAAGTTATTTGTTATTAATGTTATTCCTCAGAATATGTTGCCAAAAGATTATCAAAAAGAATTGATGGAAGATGTTATTCCTAAAATGGAAGAGTTGTGCGCCAAGTATTCGGTTCCTAAAAAAAATCGCTTCGTGAAAGTAGGCAAACCTTACGAACATATTTGCACTTTGGCTAAGAAAAAAGATGTTGATTTAATCATGATCGGTACTCACTCTAAAAGAGGCCTTAAAGCACTGCTTGGCTCTACCGCAAACAGTGTCGTTAACTATGCCACATGTGATGTTACCTTGATTAAAATATAAAAATTTTAAACAAAAAGTCAAACCAGCTCAAAGTCTTCCTTGAGCTGGTGTATTTGCATTATTGATCCTTAAGTGTCAGGTATTATCGAGTTAATAGGCTTGCACCCCAAGTTTTAATAATAAGCGGGGTAAGACCTCATCTATATTTTGAATATCTTGGTCATTGAGTTGGATGATTTTTAATCCGTATTTTTGGTATAAAGCTAATCTTTTGGCTTTTTGTGCTTGATGTTTTAACTCGTCAATATCTGGCCAATATTCTATATAAATATTGCCTGAGATAAGATAAAACTGAGTATAGGCTTGTTCTTCAATGGGCAGTTTTCTTCCGTAAGCATGAACGACTTCAGCTAAATACAACCAATTGTCTATTAATACCTCTGCTTTTGAGCGAACAAAATGGCCATCTAGAGTGGTATAACCTTGTTCTAAACCAGCTGAACTGAGAGTGTTTAAATCTGTCACTGCTTGGATTGAACTTATCAATAATTTTGATTCAATGATATTTTCAGGCCAGATAACATAAGGAATACCCGTCTTAGCATCTTCTTTTTGTTGTGCACCTTGACGAATACCTTGTTCAGTTGTGATCCAGCCTTTAACACTTTTATTAATCCAACCAAGTTCTGAAAATAGAAGATTTAATTTATTCGCGGTAAGTCCTATCTCTTTACCTAATTTTGTGCAACTTACCATGGCAATGGGAGTATCAGGTGTTTGCTGACAAGGGAGTTTGCTCAAATCAAAGTCGCTAGGCCACTCTATGTAATCTCCCAATTTTACCGAACTTTTTATTCTGCCACCGGCTAACCTGCCTTTTGCTGTTAGTTGCCATTTGTCAGATTCTCGTACTATGTAATTCACTTCGACAAGTTTTGCGAATAAATACTTAGGGGCGAGTTCGAGACGTTTGGCTAAGGCTGTGGTGGAATAATATTTGATAACCTATCTCCAGAGTAAAGTTCATCAGAGTAGAATAACTGAATATGTCGCGGGAATAAATTAGATGATGAGTAAATAGAGAGGGTACTTCAATCCCACCCAAAATAGATTTTGAGTGGGAAATATGTTGCCGTTAAATTAACTTGATATGTTTAGTTATTAGCTTGATATAAAAGTGGGAAAAACTTGCCGTCCATTTTTTGTCCTTTAGGAATGTTAATATTGGTTCCTCTTAACATAACGTCGTCGCTATTACTTTGTGTGCCATCTGCAAATACGTTTAGAACTAGAGCTCTTCGACTATGCTGTGATTTGTTTTCGAAAGAACCATGTAACATCAAAGGATGATGAAAACAGGCATGACCTTTTTTTAATTCCATAGGAACGGGTTTGATTTGCGCTTGTTGTTCCTCTGTCAGCTGTTCAAAAATAGCTTCCATTTCTCCACCTAGCTCTAATCTTTTTAATAATCCCCATTTGTGGCTGCCAGGTATGTAATTTAAACAACCATTTTCAGTTGTGGCGTTATCTAAACCAATCCAACAAGTCAAATGTTGCATAGGGATTGTCCTGATCCAATAGGAGTAATCCTGATGCCAAGCCACGACTCCACCATGATTTGCAGGTTTGCAAAATAATTGATCGTGCCAAAAACGCACTGATTTATCACCGAGTAATTGACTGGCTGCTTGGGTAAAGGCAGGGTTCCATAAGGCATCATGAAATCCAGGCGTCATTCGCCAGTGGCCAAGAGAGTGGAATAATACTGTGTCTGGATCGGTAGATTGATTATTATGAAATTCATAAAACAAATCATGTTTTGGGTGTGAAGGATCGGCTATTTCAGTTAATTCTTGACGTAAAATATCGACTTGTTCTTCTTCAAATATTTTAACATTGGTCAGATACCCAAATTCATGGAAATGTTCTACTTGCTCGGAAGATAATTTGAAAGGTTCAAAGTCGCTTTTTGTCATGACTTTTTTAAATATATCTGACACCGGAAAATGGCAGTCTGCTAAATCTCTTTTTTGCATAATTATCTTCTCTCCTAACTTATTTTTGCATAATTAAATATTCCTATTTTCATTATTACACATAATTCATTGTGAATCGTCTTGTTATTTTGATCGGGAGATTAATTATTTTTGATGGTTTTTTATCGCCTCGGCGACGAATCCCAATTTTTCAAGCTCCTGTAGAGCTTTAGTTATCTGCGGGATAAGGGGTTTATGTTTTTTATGTAGGTAGTGAAACAGTGGAACAGTTGGAGTAAATTTTTCGATTTTAAAAAGCAAGTCGATTTCTTTTTTGTTCGACACCTTTTTTAATACACTTGGACTCATGACAACCGCGTCAACTCGGCCTTTCATTAATAAGTTGAATAGTTGTTCATTATTAATAGCCCGAATCGGGTTGTATTGAGTATATTTTTTTTCTACATAGAAACCTCCATTTAAAATACCTAATTTTAGGTTTTTAATTGGAGCATGTCGGATTGTCTCGTTTGATTTTAAAGCATACAAATTTTGCTTCATATGACAAATTGCCACAGGAATTCTTACTAAATTGGGATAACTTGTTTCAAGGCCTTGAACTCTTGCCGTTTCGCCATCTGTATACCCTGCATTTGATTCTACAAGTGCTCTTTTGGCGGGTAAAATTAAAAACTCTAATTGATAACCAATAGAGGTATAGGCTTGCATTAAATTTTTATAGGCGCAATCGTTTTTACTTGCATTATGTACCTGAGATAATTGAATGTATCTTTCTTTCGCGGGAGTGATTGGCGAAATAACGGCAGAAGCCATGCCGAATACAAAAAGTAAGCTTATACATGCCAAACGTAATTGATTGACCGATAGAAAATTTAAGAAAATATAAAATAGCGTGTAGATATTCAAGGTAATAATTAACTTTTTGCTGAAATGATAAATTTGAGTCGTATATTATCTTAGTGGACTCTCTTAGGCCAAGGTTACATCCTGTTTTATTAAATATAATAAACGAGATGAAACAAGGTTTTTCAATAGATTAAAGGGGAAGTATTATAATTGGACCTGATATTCATAATTAACATAAATAAAAAATAGTTAAAATTGGTTTATCCCGTAATAGGAGGCATTTTTAATTCTGAATTATGTAAAAACAATTGATGATTATACAAAAAATAAGCGACTTCACTCCCTTAAAGATATAAAAAAGAGCTAATATAGCAAGTATCAGGCATTGTGTATTTCATCATTATGCAAAATGACGTTTATTTTATTTTTACGAAGATTATCAATTGGATTACTCATCAGTGAAGTCAATTCCATTACGCTGGCTAATTGTTATACCCTTTGTGCTACTGGCAATGATTTCAGGTATCACTATGTACCTGATCTCTTCTGTAACAATTACAAATATCACTAATAATGTGGGGCTTCAGTATATAAAAGAAGTCGAACACCGTATCCACGATCGGGTAACCGATGTCACTTTGCCCTTAATTCGGCTTGTAGATATTAACCGAAATATTATTTCTAACCATCCTGAATTACTCGATGATTTAAGACCTATAGCGCCTACCTTGTATCAACAAGCCGTACCTTTCCCGCATATGACTTTCATTTCAGTTGCAACTGCCGATGGACGCTATATTGCTTCATCACATGATCCTCAAGGTAAGGACCCATATCACATAGCGGCAAACTTTATTAATAACGTATTCACAATGGAAGCTTTCGAATTTGATCCAATACATATAATTGGCTCGAAAATAGAAACAGAGCCTACTTTTAATTATGATCCCAGATCTCGCCCGTTTTACATCGCAGCGATAAAAGCAAATAAAGTGGTGTGGAGTGATATACATCCTTATTACGGCAATGGTATTTTGGGCGTTGGTTTGTCGGTTCCAATATACGATAAGAAAAATAAACTACTAGGTGTGACGGCAACAAGTGTTGCCTTAATTGAATTAGAACGATATCTAGAATCTTTAGATTTAGTCGACAAAGCTTATGTTTTTTTAGCCGAAAAAAATGGCGCATTGATCGCAACGTCAGGTAAAGATGATTTGTATCGAGGTAAAGATGACAGTCTTAAACGTGTTTATCTGCATAATCACCCTGAAAAATTACTTCAATTGGCAAGTCAATACCTGGAAATAGGCTCCTATCAACTCAATCTGAATGGAGAAAAGTACCTATATCACCTTGCTCCTGTGGCACTTGGACATGAAAAAACATGGTTGGTTGGGATACTAATGCCTGCTGCATACCATGAAGTTGCCTTAGCCGAATATACACAAACAACCGTATTTATTACCCTTGTCTTGTTCGCATGTATCGCATTAATTGGCTCAGCAATTGCTTGGTACATAGGTAAACCAATTCATGCGCTTAGTAATGCCGCAAATGATAAAAAAATTGAAAGTATTCTGAAGCTACCGCAGCCAATGAGCAGAATCAGTGAGATCAACTCCCTTAATCAAGGATTACATTCAATGGCGAGTAATCTTGTGGATACATTGCAAAATTTAGAAGACAAAGTATCGCAAAGAACCTCACATCTGCAAGACGAAAATGAAAACCTAATTGAAAGTGCTATTACCGACGAGCTAACATCTTTATATAACCGACGAGGTTTCAACCAAGCATTTAATAAGGCAATTAAATCAGCACAGTTAAACAAACGTCAACTGGCGGTTGTAATAGGTGATATTGATCACTTTAAAGGAATTAATGATCAATTTGGACATGTACTCGGTGACGAAGCTTTAATTTCGGTAGCTAAAAACCTCAAAAAACACACACGATCTTCGAACGATATTGTCGCTCGCTATGGTGGAGAAGAGTTCGTATTAGTATTTGTTGATATGGAACATTCGCAAGTAATGGCAAGGCTCAATAACATTCAAAAAGAATTTGCAGCTCATCCTGTATTTGATGAACAAAATATAACAATGAGTTTTGGATTGGTCATGACCAACAACAGGTCAACGTTTTCAGCCGAAGCGTTACTTGAACAAGCCGACAAAAAATTATACCAAGCAAAAAATAGTGGCCGCAATAAAATTATTTATTAGGTATTTCTTCGACCTACACTAAATTTTGTGTCGATGCTTCATTGTTAACGCTGAATGGAGCTTATCTAATATGCTTCCACACTGGCGTTTTGTTAAGCAATTTCAATCAATTATTTAGCTAGATTGGTATGAGCCATACGGTCGGTCATGAGTTTTTTTTAACAGGGACTCGTTGAGCTAGTGGTGGAACTCGTGCATCATCTGTCGCAACAGTACTGAAAACAGCACATATCTGCTTGAGAAACGACCTGAAATAGAATTAACAACATTTTATTTATGATTAAACAGTATTAATTTATATTTATTGAATAAATTAAGTCAGAGTCATATATAATCGAGACAAATACTTGTGTTACGTAAACTTTGTAATAGACATATCTATAGACGTTGACAATCAAATCATTAACATCATAGAGCCTAGTTGTTACCAAGTTTAATGCTGTCATGTCGTTTTTACTCAAAATGATTGCCGCTAATAACAAACAAATAAAATAAAGCCCATTCAATGAGTTGATTGTTAATTATGCTAAAATTTTTAAGTGCGTATCTATCCACCTTTTCTTATCTAATAATTTTAAACACGCTTGTTAGCGCGAATGCGATGGCATCGGATGACATGGTTAAATTTAGTGGTTTTGCTACCTTAGGAGCAATCTACAACGATAGTGAAGAGCTTGGATTTCATTCAAACTATAAGGTTGCTGGAAAAACTGGTTTTTCACTGGCGCCAGATTCTTTAATTGGCACTCAGGCTAATATTAAATTTAACCCTCAATGGGATGCCGTTGTCCAAGCTGTTTTTCGTGATAAATTAGACGATAAAGTCCTTAATTACATAGATGTGGGCTTTCTTCGTTATAGTCTAGCCAAGCGCTGGGAATTTCGTGCAGGGCGCATGAATACCGATATTTATTTTTTATCCGAATACAGATCAGTAGGTTATGCTTATCCTTGGGCTCGTCCACCGTCTGAATTTTATGCCCATGTTTCAACCGTATCCCAGTTTCAAGGAGCCGATGTTCTTTACAAACGTTCAGTTGGTGAAGGATTTTTACAAGTTAAATTGGCCTTTGGCGAAACAGAGGCTGTTATCGGCAGACCAGGTACTAAAGTCGATGTTAAATTTGACGATATGTTGATGGCATCAATATCTTATCAACAAAATAAATGGCAAGTACGTGCATCGTTTCTGGACGCAAAAATACAAGAATTTGGAGATGATCAAGATCTAGCCGTTTTGGATCAAGCAATTGAACAGTTTCCACCTTATATTTGGCCTGGAGGACCGGTCCTTAAGGAAAGGTTTGACTACCATGGCAAAAAACAACAGTTTTATGGTTTGGGCTACCAATACGATAATGACCCGTGGATAGTGCAATTAGAAATTGGTGCAAGCCACTCTTTGTGGGATATAATACAAGATAACGTTTCAGGTTATGTAAGCTTAGGTTATCAAGCTGAAGATATTACTTACTTCTCCATACTGTCTGCAATTGAGCCTACTGGGGGCACCCTCAGTGATAGTATTGGAGAAATTTCACCTGCTGCACCGGCTGAAATAGTCGCAATACTTAAATCGTTTGAGCCTCTGCTTAGAGAACAGCTAAACCAAAGTAGGATTAAACAACACACTTTCGGTGTTGGTGCCAAATGGCAAGTTTCGCCTACAATGATTGCTAAATTACAAGTGGATCGAAGCGTGGTAGCAGATAACGGCTTCGCGTTATGGCAGGTAAATACCCAACCTGATTCCAGCCAGACCGTTAATGTGGTTAGCCTAAATGTTAACTGGATATTCTGATATGCGCTTATTAAATATTCGAACAGCAAGTTTGTTATTATTATTATCCTTAGGCTGTCCTGCCCAAGCAATAGTTGTAGTGGTGAACAAACAAAATCCTATTGATTCTTTAAGTAAAACTCAGATTATTGATATCTTCATGGGGCGTTATAAAACATTCCCCAATGGCAGTTCTGCTTATCCATTGGATCGTATATCTGGCAGTTCTGAAAAACAGCAATTTTATCAAGAGTTAGTCAATAAAAGCGAAGCCAAAATAAATACCTATTGGTCACGTTTATTATTCTCTGGACGTGCCAGCCCGCCAAGCAGCTTTAAAACAAATGACGAGATGCTAGCTGAGTTAAAAGGCTCACAGCAAGCAATTGGTTATGTTTTGGAATCTGAAGTAGATGATTCTTTGAAAGTCGTTTATCGTTTCGGAGAATAATTAACCGGAGTTCTGGTTAATTATTACTTTGTTAAGCCATTTATATGATTTTGAGCCTGTTAAGTTTCTATCTTTTGTGATGATGAAACAGGGGCTTAATTAGGTAGACATTCATCACAATTATCTTCTGCATGCCTCTAGTATTGAAAATAGAATGCTAGAGTCATGTTAAAAAGAGACTGACAGTCGAATTTATAGGATACAGTAGCCTAAGCTAAAAGTCATAACTTTGAGTCGCTTAGACTTGCTCTGACATGCAAAGGTTAACCCTCTCAGCTTCACTAAGCTGTTAGTATTAGGGCAATTTCCAGCTTTTACTTTAGCTACTCTATTCAAACCTTTAAACCATATAGCCAACATTCAAGAGACAAACATATATTTGCGTAATACATAGGGTAAATTACTGACAAGTATCAGTATTACCAGATTTGTACGATAGCGAATTTATCCAAAAAGCTTTTTAATTCATTGTTTATATGACAGATTACTACCATTAAATATGTGTAGTGTGCGAGTGTTATTGATACTGTTACATAATCAGCTTTCTGTTTAAATTAAATAAGGATTGATATGAAAGTATATTTTTCTCATGGAAAAGAAAGCGGCCCTTGGGGAAGTAAGATAACCAGGCTTGCAAATGTAGCTAAAGCCCAAGGATACAGTGTTGATAGCATCGACTATTCTGACATACTAGATCCTGATCTTAGAGTTGAACGCTTAATAAGTGTATTAGAAAACGCGGAAGATGAATTCTTACTTGTTGGTTCAAGTATGGGCGGCTACGTTTCTTTAGTTGCCTCAGAGCAAGTTATCGCTAAAGGTGTTTTTTTATTAGCACCAGCTTTATTTATGCAAGGCTATAAAAAGCAATCCTATAGTAATGAAACAAATGTAGAAATTGTGCACGGTTGGTCTGATGACATAATCCCAGTAGAAAATTCAATTAAACAGGCAAAAATTATTGATTGTTCATTGCATTTGATTTCTGGAGATCATCGGTTGAACTCTTCAATAAAGACGGTTGAACAACTATTTTTGAAGTTTCTTAAATCACACAACAAAATATTGTAGCGAACAAGTAACTGAATGTAGCGTTAGTGCGTCAAGCGAAGCTTGATGCATCTTGCAGGGTGTAAGTCCCTGTCAGGTAAGGCTTAGCCAACCACCTGTATCGAGTGTTGCACCTATGGCGGAGTCTGGGATTGGTGAGATACTTATCAGCGATGTATTCGCAACCGGATGAACAATATAGGTGAAGCGTACACAGAGAATTATATAGGCCATAGGGAATGCGTGTTCCTGAAGTGCTGTTATCGCTCCGATAATAAATTAAGTTCTGACTGACGAGGCTTGTAACGCCGTCGAAGTCCAAGCAAAGCAACCGTTATTCAGCGTGTCTGAAATGGCAAGGTTGTGGCGAGTCAGCGGAGTTATAAGCCGTGGCATGTATAAAGAGATGTATTGAGAACTTGAGAGAGCCAAAGGTGTTCCATAAGGAAAATGGTAGGGTAGCCAAGCCACAAGCAAGGCGAACGATGACCCTTTGGCAGTCAGACTTGCTCATAGTAGTTTGAGGTTGGGAAAGCCAACCACATGGCGAAGGGGCAAGCCGTTATATCAGGTGTTTAGCAGATACATAGACCGGACAAAGTAGGGCTGGAAATACTATGACAACCGCACTAAATGCCATCACATTTAAATCACAGACACACCCCAACCATAGATTTCAGAACCTATATGGATTGCTAGGAGATGATTTACTGTATCAAAGTTGGGGGCAACTGAATAAACGAGCAGCCCCTGGTATTGATGGCATCACGATGCCGAAATACAAAGAATCGCTTGTGGAACACCTCACACGTTTAAGTTCAGCCTTGAAAGCTAAGTGCTATCGAGCAGGTGACATTAAGCGTGTATTCATACCCAAAAGTCATGGTAAACAACGCCCATTAGGCTTACCCACAGTGGATGACAAACTGGTACAGCAAAGCGTGAGTCAGATACTGCAAAGTATCTGGGAAGCGGATTTCTTGCCTAACAGTTATGGTTATCGGCCAAATAAGAGTGCGCATCAGGCGGTGCATAGCTTGAGTTTGAATCTTCAGTTTAAAGGTTATGGCTATATTGTTGAGGCAGACATTAAAGGCTTCTTCGATAATATTGACCACAACTGGCTGATGGAGATGCTTAAACAACGCATTGATGATAACGCGCTCTTGAGCTTAATCGGGCAATGGTTGAAAGCACGAATAAAATCGCCAGAAGGGGAGTATCTCAAACCACAAAGCGGTACACCACAAGGCGGTATCATTAGCCCCGTGCTAGCTAATATCTATTTGCATTATGCATTGGATTTATGGTTTGAGAAGAAGATAAAACCTCGCATGAGAGGCAGGGCTATGCTGATACGTTACGCAGATGATTTTGTGTGTGCGTTTCAGTATGCCAATGATGCCGAACGGTTTTACAGCGTGTTGCCAAAACGACTCAAGAAATTCAAACTGGACACGGCACCAGAAAAGACCAGCCTAATAAGGTTCAGTCGATTCCATCCAAGTCGTAAGCGCCAGTTTGTGTTCTTGGGGTTTGCGTTTTACTGGGGCATTGATAAAAGGTAAACCGAGATTAAGGCGACGAACTGCGAGTCAAAAGCAGCGAAGTAGCCTGAGCGAATTTTACCATTTCATCAAAGCCAAACGCTCGCAGAAACTAGCGACTTGGCTACCTCAATTAAAACGCAAACTCACAGGGTTTAGAAATTACTTTGGGCTACCCGACAACAGCCGCAGCGTAAGTAAGCTATATAATTATGTGCTACATAGTTTGTACAAATGGCTGAACAGGCGCAGTGGTCGTCGAAGTTACAATTGGTGTAATTTTAAGAAGATGTTAGAGTATTTCCAAATACAGAAGCTACGAGTTAGCAAAAGAGTGATTAATGTTGACTGGTATTAAAATGGCCGTGATTTACACGGGTGAATATATAACTGAAGAGCCGGATGCGGTAATTCCGCACGTCCGGATCTGTGTGGGGTCGGCTCAGTAATGGGCCGCTCTACCACGATAATATCTGTCAGCCTATTCACTATATACTCAGGATAAATTGGAAGTATTCATATTACCAATATTTTAAATGTCTCACATTTAGATAAAGGTGGGTTCAGACTCGTCGAAAGGTAATTTTTAGACACCAGAAAAGGGGAGAACAAGCCTGTTTCAGAACTTTTTGGGTTTTCAAAGCGAGCCGCTTTAAGCTTTTACTCGGATCTCAGTGACAAATTCTTTTCCTTTTAGGCTTACTTCTATTTCCTATCCAATGATTTACTACTGCAGTTCACTTTTATATGAAGTACGCTAAATGTTGTCTATGGACATTAATATAAATTATGGATTGTTATAGATTTCTGTGAAATAAAAGGATTTAGATTTAGGAATGATTTTATCAGTCTGCAAAAATGGTGGCCCTTCCCTGACTCGAACAGGGGACCTGACGATTATGAGTCGTATGCTCTAACCAACTGAGCTAAAGGGCCACATTTATTTTGATGTTTAAAGTGAGTTCAGAAATGAGCTAACTTCAAAACGAGGCGCAGTATAAGCAGTTTTTATTCGCTTGTCATCCCTTTGACACACAAGAAAAGCGAAGAAATACAAAAATATGGTTCGTTTGATTAATTATTGTGCACTTAGAGTGAAGTTTGTTCTATCAATGAGACATTCATCGTAAATTTTTTTGGGTTTGTATCTCTATTTTTTTCAAGATACCTCAAATTTTAAAACTCACTAATGCATGGCCGTTGTTTTTACATCATTATTAAACGAATTTATTTTTTACTAATATCTGGCCATACGAATGTTTCGTTTGTCTGTTCACTGGTTTTAGTTGATTTGTTTGTGGTGCTAGTTTGTAAAGAAATATATAGCTGCTCAACTTTCTCACGGGCCCATGGCGTTTTACGTAAAAACTTTAAACTAGATTTTATTGACGGATCATTACTAAAGCAGTTAATTTTGATCTGCTTGGCTAATTCTTCCCAGCCCAAAGTTTGCTGTAAATTTTCAAGAATTTTTTGCAGAGTTATGCCATGGAGTGGATCTGTATTTTGAGATTGATGCATTTTATCTTGTTCTTATTTCCAGTGATTATTTATTATAGGTGTGAGTATTCGATTGTCTCAGGTTACTGATACCCGAGCACAGGTTACCTAGCTGAATATGGTAACTTGCTTGGCATAGCAATACCAATAAAAGTAGGTAGCTAAAAATTGCAAAAAAAAGTCCTGATATACAGGACTCTTAGAGCATTTATGGTTCACTAGAAATTGGCTTATACCCCTTGGCTGGCCAAGTAACTTTCATAATCACCTTTAAAGTCAACTACACCTTCAGGGGTGATTTCAATAATACGTGTCGCTAGCGAGGATACAAACTCTCGGTCGTGACTGACAAATACTAAAGTACCTTGATAGTTTTCTAAGGCTAAGTTTAATGACTCGATAGATTCCATATCCAAGTGGTTGGTAGGTTCGTCCATTAATAATATATTAGGTTTTTGTAACATCAGCTTGCCAAATAACATGCGCCCTTGTTCACCACCAGAAATGACTTTCACTGACTTAGTGATGTCGTTTTGTGAAAATAATAATCGGCCTAGGGTACCGCGCATGACTTGTTCGTCGTCACCTTCTTGCGCCCACTGATACATCCAATCCATTAGGGTCATGTCTTTTTCAAAGTCACTAGCATGATCCTGAGCGTAATAACCTATATTGGCATTATCAGACCATTTTAAGCTACCAGAGGTTAAGTCTGTGTCGCCTACTAAACATTTCAATAAAGTGGTTTTACCTGCACCGTTAGGTCCAATGATGGCAACCCGTTCACCCACTTCAATCATTAGGTTTAAATCTTTGTATAACACTTCATCATCGTAAGCTTTGCTTAAACCTTCAACTTCTAACGCTAGGCGATGTAATTTTTTCTCTTGTTCAAAACGAATAAAAGGGTTTTGACGACTAGAGGGTTTAACTTCTTGAATTTCAATTTTATCGATTTGTTTAGCACGGGAAGTGGCTTGTTTTGACTTAGAAGCGTTAGCGGAGAAACGACTGACGAAGGCTTTAAGTTCAGATATTTGCGCTTTTTTCTTGGCGTTATCTGACAATAACTGCTCACGAGATTGGGTGGCGGCTGTCATATACTCGTCGTAATTGCCGGGGAATAAGCGAATTTCCCCATAGTCGATATCTGCCATGTGAGTACACACTGAGTTTAAGAAGTGTCTATCGTGGGAAATAATGATCATAGTGCAGTTACGGTCGTTTAAAACGGTTTCTAACCAACGTATAGTGTTGATGTCCAAGTTGTTGGTTGGTTCGTCGAGTAACATGATATCTGGATCAGCAAACAACACTTGGGCTAATAATACTCGTAGTTTCCAACCTGGGGCTATTTCACTCATAGGGCCAAAATGTTGATCGACCGGAATACCCACACCAATTAATAATTCACCAGCACGAGATTCGGCAGTATAACCATCCATTTCAGCAAATTCTGATTCTAGGTCTGCTACCCGAATACCGTCTTCTTCGGTCATATCCGGGTTAGCATAAATGGCATCACGCTCTACTTTGACTTTCCAAAGTTCACCATGACCCATAACCACAGTGTCGATTACGCTATATTCTTCGTAAGCAAATTGATCTTGTTTTAGTTTACCAATGCGTTCACCCGGATCGGTAGATACATTACCTGCGGTCGGCTCTAAATCGCCGCCAATTATTTTCATGAAGGTGGATTTACCACAGCCGTTGGCCCCGATTAAACCGTATTTGTTGCCATTACCAAATTTGGCTGAAACATTTTCAAATAAAGGCTTCGCGCCAAATTGTATTGTGATATTTGCAGTAGTAAGCAAGATTGCACCTCAAAAAATAAAAGTAAGCTGTAAATTGCTATCTAACTCGTGGTTATCTTAGTCATGAGTAGTAGCAACAAAATTTGCGCGGGATTATGCCACAAAATGCCCAAACTCGCTAAGTCAGTTTTGTCAATTCTGCTTTTAGTTTACCTAATGCTTTTCTCATCATTTTATGACATTGTTTTTGGCTTAATTGCGGGCTATTTGAAAGGGCAATGTTTTGGTATTTCAGACGGATATATATTTGAGTTAATTGGTTCAATTCATTAGTAACAGCCGGGGGGTAGTGTTGCTTAATATGCGCTGCAAAAGCTTGAGGACCTTGCCAGTTTTGTCTAGGAGACTGTGTTTTGTCGAACAACTGAATAGCTTGCTGATAATATTTTTGTGTTTTGTCTGTCCGTACATTTAACCAATGGGGAATATAAAATAGGGTGAGCAGTAAGCTAATGATAACAGTAATACCTAACCCCAATAAAGATAAACGATCAGGGGTTAGTTTACCTAAAATAGATTTGAATAAATTTTGTTGATCTTGGTTGTTAAACCCTAAAATCATTCGACTCCAGTTGTAATCCATATCCGCTAAAAACAAGCGGAAACTGTTTAGCCAAGCAATATCACTCATACGCACCAGGGCAAAAGGTGAGTCAGCCAAAAAAGAGCCTTCCTCTAACATAGCTTGCCTTAAACCAAAGTTGATCCTATCTGGTGATACCAGTGCCGTGGGATCAATCCGCAACCAACCTGTTTGTTGCTGCCATATTTCAACCCATGCATGAGCATCATATTGATACACACTTAAATAAGTGGTATTGCCCTTACTAGTGCTCAGTTCGCCACCTTGATAGCCAGCCACCACTCTAGAGGGAATACCACCTAAGCGTAAGCTAACAGCTAATGCACTGGCATAGTGGCTACAAAACCCTGCTTGTTTATCGAATAAAAATTGATCGACTGGATCGCTGTACATTAAATCTGGCCTAAGGGTGTAAACAAAGGGGTTGTCGGTGAAATGTTTTAACACAGCTTGGATAAAATTTTGATTGTTGGGGTAGTCAGCCCGCAACTGTTGGATCCACTTTCGGGTGCGGGGATTGGTGGTTTCTGGTAATGACAAATTAAGCTTTTTATCCAGAGGGCTAAAGGTTTGCTGGGCCATAGCTTGAGGATAAGAGTTGACTTGGTACTGAAATTGACTTACCAGTTTTTGTTTACTGATTAACTGGAAGGTATCAGCTTGCTTTATTTTTAGCTGACTGCTGCCACTTGCTTGGGCGATATCTAAAGCGAATAGCCAATTTTGGTAAGTAGGCTCAACCATCACTTCATAGTTGATAGCGGTACCTGACAATTTAGGAATAAACTCTGTTTGCTTATGAATTTGTTCGAGGGGTTTTCTCTGTTTATGTATTCTCCAGCTTTTACCATCAAACTCTTCCATGACAATAGTGCGCCAGTATCTATCCACATAGTTAGGGGCTTTGCCATTAAAACTAGCCCTAAAAGCCAGTTCACTGGATTGTGATAAATTGGCTATGTCGCCTGGGGTAATTTGTTCAGATAAACCTGTTTCCATTGTTTTTGATTTAGGTGTTTGCCATAAAGGAGGAAGTTGCGGCAATACTAAAAATAACAATAGACCGATGGGAAAAGCTTGTAAACTTAATTTAGTAACAGTTTTAATATGTATTATTAGTGGAATATTAGGCCCATGATGACAGGCTAAACTAAGTAATAAAGTCAGGCTCATTACGCTATAAAATACGCTGTAAACAATGGATTGATTAAAGATAAATCCGCAACCAATTAAAAAATATAAACTAATAATTAATTGGTAAATATCTTTTTGGCTTCTGACCTGCATTAGTTTGAGTGCGCAGGCCAGCACTAACAAGTTAACCATCACCAGCAGTAAGTCTAAAGACAATCCTGAATAAACCAAACCTAAAGCACTTAGCACAGCTAATAAATTCAAAGTGCGAATGGTCGGTAGGTGTTTATGAAAATTGAAATAAATGGCAGCTCTTATTACTGCAGAGCAAGCCACTATTAATAAAATCCAAGCTAAAACTGAATCAAATAAACTTAGGCTAACTAATAGCAATTCTATACTTAATAAAATTAAACTAAATTGGCGATTTGACTGCTTGGCTGGCATGTTAGTTTACTCTCGAAGGAAAGAGTGCTAATGCGGTTAAACATTTTTTTGTGTGTTCCGGCCCTGTGTTGGGGGCAATACAGACTTGTCCCAAGTCCAAGCCAAAATGTTGCTCGGTTTTGGCGACTTCAATGACTTGAAAGGTCAATTTACTTAATTCTGTTTCTAACCATTCATTATTTAAAGCTTGTTGTTTGAACTGTGAGGGCAGCTTTAACCAAGCGGTTTGTTGACCTAAGGTCGAAAACTGCTTGCTGATCATGCCTCGTCCTTTCGCCAGTTGTTTCCAAGCTACATGGTGCAGTGGTTCTCCTGCTTGATATGGTTTTAGCTGTAAAAATTCATCATGGCCAATTTGTTCAAGTTGGCTACTGCCTGCTTTAACGTTTGTGTCATCAGTGTTTGTTAGTAAGTTAATGACACAGGGTTGAGGTTTGGGGTAGACCAAAATGTCATGACTGAAAGCTAAGTGTGTCCAGCACTTAAATAAGCCAAGGGGAAAATAACTAGCGATAGTGACTCTGGGTAAGGTTAATTTACCTCTTTTATGACAAAGGTAGCTGATAGTCGCTGGGTTGTTATCTGCATTTAAATCAACTTGAGTCTTGTTTGGTGTTTTTTCGGCCGTTCGAAAAGATAAATAAAATAGCCCATTAGGTCGTTGCAGTATAGGGGAGTCTGGGTTTAACCAAAAAGGTAAATGTAAATTATCTCCTACAAAAACTTCTGGTGTTTTTCCTTGTTGAATTAACAGCTTGGAAAAATTGACATAACTAGCCAGTAAATTGATTAAAAATAAAGCCAACAGAAAATAACACAGCAGTAACATCAAATTGTTTTGATAATTAGTTCCCAATAAAAACAACAAAAAACACAAAACTAGAAACAAACCACCAAATTTAGCTGGCAGTATAAAAACATTTTTGTGGTTTAATTGATGTTTGTAAGCAGCCGGAATCCGTTTATCAAGCCACTTATTGGTCAGTTGTTGCAAAAAATTCATTTTACAGACCTAAGCTGTTAAAGGATCAATGGCTTCTAACAATATTTGGCTCAAACTTCCTGTGCCACTAAAATCACTAGATGCACTGCGTAACCTGTGCTCAGCCACAGCAGGTAATATGGCTTGTACATCTTCTGGTATCAGATAATTTCTATTGCTTAAATATGCCCAAGCTTTTGCTGCTCGCAATAATGCTTTACTGGCGCGAGGTGAAAGTGGATTAGCCAATTGTTGGCTCTCTCTACTAAAGGTGACTAGACGCAATATATAGTTAATTATTGCATTTGAGGCATGCACATTAGTGGCATTAATTTGTGCTTGCTGAAAATCTTTTAGGTTCATGACTGCATTCAGCGCAACTTGTTTATTGTTGAATTGGGTTTGCAGCATGATTTTTTCAGCTTCTAAAGTGGGATAGCCCAATTTAATCCGCATTAAAAACCTATCTAATTGTGACTCTGGTAAAGGATAGGTACCTGATTGATGTAATGGGTTTTGTGTGCCTATTACAAAAAATGGCGAGGGTAGGGACCGAGTTTCACCATCTAAACTGACTTGCCCCTCTTCCATGGCTTCTAATAAAGCACTTTGTGTTTTAGGACTGGCACGATTAATTTCGTCAGCTAACACTAATTCACTAAAGATAGGGCCAGGATGAAAGCGGAATTTTTGTTCGTTATTGTCAAAAATATTGATCCCCAACATATCTGCAGGCAATAAGTCTGAAGTAAATTGGATCCTTGAATACTGTAAGCCTAATACTTGGGCTAAGGTATGAGCTAAAGTGGTTTTACCCATGCCCGGCAGGTCTTCAATTAGTAAGTGTCCGTTAGCTAATAAACAGGTGAGAGCAAGTTTGACTTGTTGCTGTTTACCTATCAGCACACTACATGTGCTCTCAATAGCTTGGCTTAATTGAATTTGCATAAATAATAGTTCCTACTTTTATTTAGTATTCAATATATTAGCTTATAACAACTTAATATTGAGTGATTGAATTTATACCCAAGCCACAAAATATATACAAGTTGTTTGGAGGTTAGGACACAAGATCGATAACTAACTGCGAATTAGATTAAATTAATCGATGAATTGATCCAATCAATCCGTATAATTAACTTTTATTATGTTCCACAAAAAAGTAGTTTAATGAAAAGCATAGAAATAGACGACGACCTATACCATTTTATTGCCGCTAATACTCAACATATTGGTGAAAGCGCATCTGATATATTACGTCGCATGGTGATGCCTGATTCTGTTAAGGATAAAGGCTCTAAGAGGGATCTTGATAATTCCAATGATAAGACAATTGCAACTTCAGTAATAAGTACAGAGCTTAATGATGACGTTCCATGTCAAGCTAACCTAGTATTGGAAGAGCTACAAACTATGGATTTAGCTAATATTCCCAAAATGGTAGATAGATGGTTATTAGCATTATCTGTTGTACATAAACATCATAATCAAAGTTTTGCCAAAGTATTAGGCATGAGCGGCCGTAATCGCACATATTTTGCTGAGAATAAAGAAACATTATTAGAAACGGGTAGCAGCACTAATCCGAAAAATGTTCCTGGTTCTATTTATTGGGTTATTACCAATAATAATACGGTGAAAAAAATTAATATGTTAAAAGAAGTGGCCCACGTTGTTGGCTTTCAAGATAAAGAAATTAATCGTTTAGTGGCTATATTTGCCCCTGAACATATGGAATCATTATAATTAATTAAAGGTATCAATATGGCTCTACATCCCGAAGCAGGAAAACCCGCATCTAAGCAGCAACTGGTCAATGTAGCTAAACTAGTTAGTGCCTACTATTCAAATAAACCCGTTAAAGGTGACGCAAGTCAAGCTGTGTCATTCGGTACTTCTGGTCACCGTGGTAGTGCCTTTTTAAATACCTTTACTGATACACATATCGCTGCAATTTGCCAAGCTTTGGCTGAATACCGTGTTCAACAAAATATTACTGGCCCTTTGTATATGGGCATGGATACACATGCTTTGTCTGAAGCTGCTTTTTCTACTGCGGTTGAAGTTTTTGTTGCCAATGGTGTTAACTTAGTGGTGCAAGAAGATCGTGGTTACACTCCTACCCCTGTTATTTCTCATGCCATTTTAGAGCATAATAATAGTGGTGTTAAGGTGTTAGCTGATGGTGTGGTGATTACGCCTTCTCACAACCCTCCTGAAGATGGTGGGTTTAAATATAATCCTCCTCATGGTGGACCTGCCGACAGTGACGTCACTAATTTAATTCAGCACAGAGCAAATGAAATTATCAGTCAGGAAATGGCAGAGGTGAAACGTATTTCTTTGTCTGCGGCTTATGCGTCTGACTTGTTGACTGAGATAGACTTTGCCGAAAATTATATCGCACAACTTGATCAAGTAATTGATATGCAGGCGATTGCTAAAGCGGGTTTGAAGTTAGGTACTGATCCATTGGGTGGTGCGGGCCTAGGCTATTGGGATCGTATTGCTGAACGTTATGGATTGAATATTGATGTGGTAAATCGGGATGTTGACCAACAGTTTGGCTTTATGCGCAGAGATAAAGACGGAAAAATCCGCATGGATTGTTCTTCGCCTTATGCTATGGCTGGTTTGATTGATTTAAAAGATAAGTTTGATTTAGCTTTTGGTAACGATCCAGACTTTGATCGTCATGGCATTGTCACTAAAAAAAGTGGCTTAATGAATCCTAATCATTATTTGGCCGTGGTTATTCAATATTTATATCAACATCGTAGTGAGTGGTCGAAAGATCTTAAAGTAGGTAAAACCCTAGTCTCTAGCAGCATGATTGACCGAGTAGTGAAAGATTTAGGTCGTGAACTCGCAGAAATGCCTGTAGGCTTTAAGTGGTTTGTTAATGGTTTATTAGCCGGAGAAATTGGTTTTGCTGGGGAAGAAAGTGCTGGTGGCATCTTTTTACGTCGCAATGGCAAACCTTGGGCAACAGATAAAGATGGCATCATTTTGTGTCTGTTAGCGGCAGAAATTATAGCCGTGACAGGTAAAGATCCTGGTGAACATTACCAAGAATTAACAGAAAAATTCTCAAACCCTGTTTATCGTAGAATTGATGTGGCTACTAATCATGAACAAAAACAAGTATTGAGTAAAATGGACAAAAGTGTCATCACCTCAACTGAGTTGGCGGGCGAAACTATTTTGAATATTCAAACTCATGCTCCTGGTAATAACGCGGCAATTGGTGGGGTTAAAGTTAGTACTGAAAATGGTTGGTTTGCTGCAAGACCGTCAGGAACAGAAAATGTGTATAAAATTTATGCTGAAAGCTTTAATGGTGAAACTCATTTGCAACAGCTAATCGACGAAGCTCAAGTTTTAGTTGAGGGCGTGTTTAAAACTGCAGGTGTGTAATTTTTGTTTTTAATCTGTAGTTAAAGTGTTAGAAAATGGCGTGACTTCATAAGGTTACGCTTTTTTTTGTCTACATTTAACGATTATTTAACGAAAAGTGATTTGAAAAGCTGTTAAAAATAGTAACAGAGAGTTTTAATAGCACTCAATATATTCTGTTGGATAAATTATTCAAACAGAATAATAAAATAATTTGGTCGTTAAGAGGTAATTCATGAGTCGTACAACCAAGGAAAAAAATGTGTCTATGTCGAGTAAAAACGTCATTAAAGAAGCCATTGTTCGTCACTTACATTGTTCGTTAGGTACAGATGAAAATAAAGCCAATAACCATGCTTGGTGGAAAGCTACTTGCGCGTCAGTGCAAGAGCATGTGCTTGAAGGTTTACGTAAAACTCAGAAAAGCCATTATTTTAACGATACTAGGGCGGTACATTATTTCTCTGCTGAATTTTTAATGGGCCGTTTAATGTCAAATAACCTACATAATTTAGGTTTGTTTGAACATACAGATCAAGCTTTAAAAGAGTTAGGGGTCAACCTAACAGACATCATGGAAGAAGAGCCCGATATGGCTTTAGGAAATGGTGGCTTAGGTCGCCTAGCGGCTTGTTTCATAGATTCCTTAGCTACACTTGACTTACCTGCTGTAGGTTATGGTTTGCATTATGAACATGGCTTATTTCGCCAAGAAATCAAAAATGGCGAACAAATTGAACGTCCTGATAGTTGGCGTGATTACGGTAATCCTTGGGAAATATGTCGCCCAGAATCAATCCAAGAGATCTCGTTATTTGGGTATGTAGAAACCAAATATGGTGAAAATGGCAAAATTCAAAAAGAATGGCATCCTGGCATGATAGTCAAAGGTTTACCTTGGGATATTCCAGTTGTTGGCTACGGTGGCAAAACGGTTAACGTATTGAGGTTGTGGCAAAGTCAGGCTTCAAGGTATTTTAATTGGGATGTGTTCAATGCTGGAGGCTATGTTGATGCACAAAAAGAAAATGTGCAGGCTGAAACTATCTCTAAAGTTTTGTACCCAAATGATGAAACCGAAGCGGGTAAAGAATTACGTTTAATTCAACAGTATTTTTTCAGTTCTTGTTCGTTGAAGGATATTATTCGACGTTATAAACGAGCTCATGGCGATGATTGGAGTGCCTTTTCTGCTCAAGTCGTCATCCAATTAAACGATACCCATCCTGCGATTGCGATCCCTGAACTGATGCGCATACTGCTGGATAGAGCTGAATTAGATTGGGACAGTGCCTGGGCAATATCCACTAAAACATTTGCTTATACTAATCACACTCTGTTACCTGAAGCATTAGAAAAATGGCCAGCACGCATGATCGAGAAAATTTTACCTCGCCATTTAGAAATTATTTATGAAATTAACCATAGATTTATGGCTCAAGTTGAACAGGTTTGGCCTGGTGATGATAAGGTAAAACAGAAACTGTCTATTATCGAAGAGGGTGATGAAAAGATGGTTCGTATGGGCAATCTATCGGTTATTGGTTCATTTGCGGTAAATGGTGTGGCTGAGATACATTCTGCATTAGTGAAGAAAAACTTGTTTCCTGAATTCGATAAAATGTGGCCTGAAAAGTTAACCAACGTAACCAATGGTATCACTCCAAGACGCTGGTTGAAGGCATGTAATCCTAAACTTTCTAGTTTGATCAGTGAAAAAATTGGAGATGATTGGCCTTTGCATTTAGAAAAGCTAAATGAGCTTAGCCAGCATGCAGATAACCTTAAGTTTCAAAAACAATTCATGAAAATTAAACATGAAAATAAAGTGGACTTAGCAAAAGAAGTGTTAGCTTTAACCGGTATTAAAATCAATCCTAAAGCAATATTTGATGTGCAAATCAAACGTTTACATGAATACAAACGTCAGCATTTGAATTTGTTACATATTATGGCTTTGTATCGTCGTTTGTTAGAAAATCCTGATTATCAAATGCAACCTAGGGTCTTTTTGTTTGGAGCCAAAGCTGCACCGGGTTATAAGCTTGCTAAGGATATTATTTATGCCATTAACCAAGTGGCAGAAAAAATTAATAATGACAAACGTGTTAACGATAAGATCAAGGTAGTATTTTTACCGAATTACCGCGTAAGTTTAGCTGAAAAAATGATACCCGCAGCTGATGTTTCAGAGCAAATATCTACCGCAGGAAAAGAAGCGTCGGGCACGGGTAACATGAAGTTATCTTTAAACGGTGCGTTAACAGTAGGTACCTTAGATGGAGCCAATATTGAAATAGCTGAAGAAGTCGGAGATGAAAATATTTTCATCTTTGGCCTAACGGTCGATGAAGTTCATCAACTGGATGAAAAAGGCTATAAACCTTTTGATTATTATTATCAGAATAGTGAAATTAAAGCGGTATTGGATTGGTTAGAAACCGATTATTTTACCCCAGGAAAACCAGGCGCTTTAGCGTCGATTAAACGCAGTTTATTAGAAGGTGGCGATCCCTACAAAGTGTTAGCTGATTTTGAGTCCTATTCTGCCGCTCAGAGCCTAGTTGACAAGGCTTACGGTGATAAATCGGCTTGGGCTAAAATGGCCATTTTAAATACCGCTCGCATGGGTAAATTTACTTCTGACCGTTCAATTCAAGACTACGTACAAAAAATATGGAAATTGGATAAATGTGTCGTTGAGTAAAAAAACAACCTTTACTGTTAGTAATACTAAAGTATAATCAGCCGATAAGTAAAAATGGTAATATTAATTAAGGCTTATGCAGAATAAGCCTTAATTATATCCCACTTTTTACATTGCTTTATATTTTGAATTGTTGACTGAGGAAGGGATATTTAGTCGAATTTATACTGTTAAACAGGACTGAATTATTTAATGCTTGATACCCATAACTCTTTGACCACGATTCCCAATCGTTATGTTTTCTTAGATAATATTGAAAAACTACTTCAAGTTAATTCTAATCAGAGTCTATTTTTGATTGATGTTGTGAGGTTTTCTGATGTCAGTAGCAGTTTAGGTTACGACTTTGGCGACAAAATATTACTCGAGATAGCTAACCGAATCATTTATCTCGCTGGAAACAAAGCGGTATTTGGTCGTATTAGTGGTGATATATTTGGTTTAGTCCTGACTGGTATTTTCCAAGAACAAAAATTACACGAGTTCTACACTCACCTCATTTCTCATTTCAAAACACCAATACAATGTAATGATCATGCCTTCATTGTTGACTTTAATGTGGGGGTGGCATCTAACCCAGCCAAAAATACTCATATTAATGCCTATTTTTCACTTGCTGAAATGGCCTTAAAACAGGCTAAATCAAATAAATTCGATAATTTTCAATATGCTAATGAAATTAAGAACGAGGATTGCGGTCGTTCTTTGACTCTCAAGGCTGATCTTACAAGAGCTTTAGCACAGAACGAGTTGGAACTGTATTTTCAACCTAAAATTGAATTAAATACTTTAAAAATATTAGGTGCTGAGTGTTTGTTGCGCTGGAATCATCCCCTTGATGGCGTGTTATTTCCAGGAGCATTAATTGAAGCTGCCGAATCCTATAACATGATGAATGAAGTGGGATATTGGGTGTTAGATTCAGCATTTAAGGGAGCCGCTAAATTAAATCGGGCCGGGCTTCAGTTAAAACTCGCAGTGAATATGTCACCAACACAATTATACGATTTAGATTTTGTAAAAAACCTAAAACAGATGTCAGAGATACATGATGTGAACCTCTCTCAATTTGAGTTAGAGCTCACAGAAGATGTTGCTTTGTCTAATTCATTGTTAGTTAAAAAACAATTAAATCAAATACGTGCTTTGGGAATTAGTATTGCCATTGATGATTTTGGTAAAGGTTATTCAAATTTAGGTTACTTACGCAATATTGATATTGATTCTATTAAAATTGATAAAAGTTTTGTCATGGAAATAGACCAAAATCCAATTAATCGTGCCATTGTTGAAGCAAGTTTATTAATTTCTAAAGCCGCAAATTGTGAATTGGTGGCTGAGGGAATAGAAAAAATTGAGCATTTACATATTTTACGTGAGATAGGTATTCAGCAAGGGCAGGGGTATTTATTTTCAAAGGCTGTTAGCTTAACTGACTTTATTGAGTTCGCTAATAAAGACATATCTGTAGGTACATCAGTCACAAGAGTAAGGCATATTGCTTAATATTTTGCTTTTTTGTAGGTCACCATTTTGGCACATCAGGCCTTATTAACAAAAGCTTAGTTGTATGCTGCCATGCCAATTATTAAGCTGGGTTGGCATCGGTTATTTATTATTTTAGGGAATAATTATGAATTTGGATAAATCGACTAAACGTATTGCTAAGCGAGTTAATAAAGGTTTTCAAGGGTATCCGCAAATAACATTGACATATTTAGGGCAGACAGCAGATTGTCCTACTGAGGTGGTGGTAGGCTTTCTTTTAGAAGAAGGAGCTGAGGTCCAAGAACAACGTTTTGCTAGCAAGATTGATGTAAGAAAAGATGAAAGCATCCAAACTACCTTGCTAAAAGTGATTGAACGCACCGAGGCTCTAACTGTGATTGAAAAAAATGATTTTTAAAAGCCTGATTTTTGGGAAGACATCCTTAAGTTCATATTAAAACACTATAACTCTGTTTCCCCCTGCTTTTTTAGCCTTGTACATAGCTTCATCTGCAAATTGCATTAAACTATCGTAGTTTGCTCCATGTTCAGGGTAAGCAGCGATACCAATGCTGAGAGATAGTTGTAGAGTGGTATTGGCAAGTGAGACTGGCTGTTCAACCGCTAAGCACATTTTATTTGCTAATTTAGTGACATCTTCTTTACTGCTCATATTATCCAGTAAGATAACAAATTCATCGCCACCAAGCCTACCGACAATATCCGTATCACGTACACAATTTAAAAGGCGTTGGGCAACTATTTCTAATACTTGATCACCAACAGTATGGTTGTGATTATCATTTATCTGTTTAAAGTTATCTAGGTCTATAAACAGCAGGTACAAATGTGTGTTGTTTGCTTTGGCCGTGGATAAGGATACTTGCAAACATTTTTTTAATGCCGCTCTATTTGGGAGTTTAGTGAGGGGGTCATGATTAGCCAAATATTCTAAATGTTGCTCCATTTTTTTTCGTTCAGTAATGTCATGAGCGACAGCTATCCTTACCTGGTGTTGTTCTGACCAGCGTGCTGACCACAATACATGGATAATTTTTCCTGACTTGTGCACCCAGCGGTTTTCAAAGCTTGGTTGAGTCTGGCCGTGTAAAATCTTTTCTACTATGTTGGACGTTTTATGATTATCTTCGCTATAGACAAAATCGTAAACCGACCGACCAATTACCTCCTCAGGTTTATATCCAAACATGGATTCAAATGCAGCACTGACAAATACCAATTTATTTGTTTTATCTACTACACAAACGGTATCTAGAATAAGCTCTAATACATCTTCTAAATGCAAAAATTGCTCAATTTTCATGTTATCCGTTGTTCCTGATGTTCGATGTGGTGAATGAGGGGGATGCTGCTTTATTGGTTATATATTTTAGGTTGAATAACACGATTGAACATACCAATCTTAGGAAGTGATTGTAATCTAATAGCAAATTCAATGATATTAATTATGCTGATTGATTTGCCATTAGATTTGTTGGGGTTAGTGCTTACTGACAGTAAACTCGCTGACTAGTTGTTGCAGTTTATTGGCTGTGATGTCTACTTGTTTAGAACTATTAGCGAGCTGATGTATCACCTCAGCCATTCTGGCGGTGACATCTGTGACTTCATTGACAGTGTTGCCATTTTTGGTACTGTTTTGTTCTATCACACTAATGGTTTCAAATAGGTTTTGTACGATACTGTGCAATTCAGCATTTTCGTTAGAATTGGCTTCAGTTAACCTTAAACTATCGTCCACTTCTTTTACCCCTGATTCCATAAACTCTACAGCCTGTTGTGTTTCATTTTGTAAACCTTGGATCATATTTTGGATATCAGTGGCTGCGGCAGCGGTTCTAGCCGCTAAATTTCTTACTTCATCAGCTACCACTGAAAATCCTCTACCATGTTGTCCAGCCCTAGCTGCCTCAATAGCAGCATTTAAAGCCAATAAATTCGTTTGATTGGTGATGCCAGTGATCACCGAAATAATATTGCCAATATCGCTCATTTGTGAATCAATTGCATGTACACTTTGAGCTGTATTCTCAACTATATCTCTTATTGCCTGCGTTCCTGAACGAGCATCCCTATAATTAGCCGCAGCTTTGCTTACCACATCCGCCATACTAGTTTTCATATCTT
This sequence comes from Paraglaciecola sp. L3A3, assembly GCF_009796765.1. Classification (NCBI taxonomy): domain Bacteria; kingdom Pseudomonadati; phylum Pseudomonadota; class Gammaproteobacteria; order Alteromonadales; family Alteromonadaceae; genus Paraglaciecola; species Paraglaciecola sp. L3A3. The sequence goes on along the minus strand of NZ_CP047023.1, from coordinate 3,328,674 downwards.
GCGCCGTGTCAGCAGCACTTAATATTTCTTTTCTTTGTGTTTCTATTAAGTTTTTCATATGTAGCATGGATTGGTGCACTTGATTTGAACATACTAATGCATCTTGGTTATGTTCTAACATGTCTTCATTGGTCAATTTTACATTGTGTGAAGCATGAATGACTTGGCCAACAATACCGTCTAAATTATCGATGAAACTATTGATCCAGCGACTCATATCACCCGTTTCATCATGCTTCAGCTTATCAGGATCAAGTCGCTGAGTTAAATTGCCACCTCCTTCTGCAATGGTCCGGATCACTGATGTCATTTCGTTTTGTCGAGTCGATACTTTATTGGTACCAATGGATGAAAAAATAAAACAACTTATAAAGCCCACTATTGCTGTAATGCTGTTGACTATTAAAGTGGATAAATCTGTGAAATGAAACAAGCTAGAGTTGATAGCCACAATCGCGGTCATTAAAAACAGATAAATTTTCATTAAACTGATATTCATCGAACGGCGACGGTAGACTTCTTCTAAGTCTGCTTCACACATCATGCCCCATTTATCTAATGAGCCGGGTAAACTAAATGTCACGCCTTTACCTATGACAGGTATATGACGATAATCTGAATATCCTGGGTAGCTGACAAAAATGTTTTCACCATTTTTTATGGTTTCTCTTACCCCAGGGTGTAACTGACCTGTAGCAGGATCGGTAAAACGAATTTCAAATTCAGTATGTTGGCTTATTTTCACCAAACCAAAATCAGTATTTACTCCAGATTTTAGGTTTTCTCCATGACTAAAAGCATTATCTTCGAATCTAGAGCGTGATAATGCAGTGCCTGGTGTTATGGTTGGATCAAATCGTGATTCAACCATAAAAAGGTAATTATCTCCTGATTCAGCATATATATGCCCAGCTTCGCGTTGAATAATATCTCCGATAACATCATTCGGCACGCGGCCACACAAAAAGCGTTTTGGGTTTTTGCCATCTTCTAAGGGTAAATAAAACATTAGAGTCACTTGATCATGAAACTTAGAGCTGGATGGGCCAAGTTTTAAAGTAACTTCGTCCACATAAGGACCATGTAAAAGTCTGTCTAATTTTTCAGCTCGGCGTAGAGCATTTACCTGTTGATGATTTTGTCCAACTCTACTTTGTTCGCTAGATGAGTGAACCACTCCGCTAGTATCGACAATAAATAATTCAGAAAAATCAGCAATTTCTGCACATTTTCTCTGTAAATAGATTTGTGTTTCTGCATCATTATAGTGCAACAACACTGAGCGGGTTGCACTAAGGTGATCCCAATGATTATTGGTCCAAACTTTTAATAGTTGGACTCTGGTTGCTGCAATGCCTTCGAACGTCTGTTCTATTATCGGATATATATTTTTATTTACATAACATGAACGACTAAGAGCTAACTTTCCATTTTGACCAAACCAAGGCAACCAAGAACGTTCTTTTACTGTCAATTGCATCGCTGAGCTTTTTAAATACATGGAAGTTACACCTTTTGAACCACAGAATAGTGCATAGACAAAGCAATATTTGCACCAAAATGAATAGGAAAATAAATAGATTTGATTGGTGTATTTATTTTTCCGAACATTGGCGGTAGCTTATTTTCCCGGCTGATTAAAGCGCTAAGGCTGTTTGAATGTCTTCAACTAACACTTTATCAGAAGGTTTTACCTTAGATGGATATACATTAACTACTTGACCATTTTTGTCCATTAGGTATTTATAAAAATTCCATTTAGGGGCTTGGCCAGATTTCTTTGCTAACATTCTATATAAAGGGTCGACATCATCACCTTTCACTGACGTAGCTTCGAACATAGGAAATTTTACGCCGTAGGTTAATTGACAGATTTCGCCGGTTTTTACTTCGCTGTCAGCTTCTTGATTGAAGTCATGTGAAGGAAAACCAAGGACCACTAAACCATCATCTTTGTATTTACTGTAAAGAGCTTCTAATCCTTCGAATTGCGGAGTAAAACCACAGTAACTGGCGGTATTGACAAACAATACTGTTTTGCCTTGATAGGCTTCACATAAATTAACTGTGTCTTGGGAGTTTAGTTTACGCTTCACAAAGGTTAATAAATCGGGGCAGCTGTTAGCATTGGCCAGTCCAGATAAGGCAAATAGTAATGTGCTTATGCTTAATTTTTTTAATGATAACTGTAATTTCATAGGATAAACCTGAAAAAGAAATAATAAGATAACCAATGTATGTCATTAGTTGGGGGAAAATCAAACTGTAATTGTGCAGCAACACCTTAATTTTAGTTTAAAAAAAAGGTGTACATTAAAATGCACACCTTTTGTTATCGGATTATGCTAATTGTAGATTAGCTGTTTCCTTGGATCATATGTACATCGCGTTGTGGGAACGGGATGGTCAAACCTTGTGCTTCGATGGCCGCTTTTAACGCTGGGCGAAGATCAAAGAACATTGCCCAGTAGTCATCGGTTTTAACAAATGCTCTGACTAAAAAGTCTACTGAGCTTGTGCCTAAATCAACTACGGCTACTACATTGCCTTCTTCTTGCAATACACGAGGATCATTTTTCAATACTTCTTCCATTGCCGCTTTACCTTTAGCAATATCGTCAGAGTAAGAAATACCGATAGACACTTCTACTGCACGAACCGGGCTTTTGGTGAAATTAGTTATATTGCCGTTAGCTAAAGGGCCATTTGGTATAATTAAAATACGCTTATCAAAGGTTTCGAAAGTCGTGACAAAAATACCTATATCTATTACTACACCTTCAATACCTTGAGCACCCACATAGTCGCCAACTTTGAAAGGACGGAAAATGAGTACCATTACACCGCCAGCAAAGTTAGATAAACTACCTTGTAAAGCCAAACCAACAGCTAAACCTGCGGCACCAATAATGGCTACAAAAGAAGTCGTTTGTATGCCAACCATAGACGCTACACTGATAACTAATAATACTTTTAAAATAACCTCAAAAATATTGGTGAGAAATTTTGCTAGGGTTTCGTCAGGTAAGCCTTTTACTGCATAAGATCTAACTGCATCACTAATTTTACCAATAATCCATAAACCTATGATTAGTACTAAAATCGCTGATATTAACTGAGCGCCATACTCTGTGCCCATTACAATGGCTTTATCGTAAAAAGCTTGCGCTTGTTGTTCAAATGATTCCATTTTATTTCCTTGTCTAGTATTAGAGGTAAATTTACTTGAAAGTGACTTTAATTATGCATCAAACACTGTTTAGCTGTGTATGTTGCATTGAACTAATAATACCTATTAGTTCAATGCAATGACAATTTTGACTGTTAGTTAATGTAGAAATTAGACTAAAGTTTAAGAGAAGATAAGCCTTTTTCTAGCAAAGCTTTTACTTGTTGTCCCTGATCGGTATTTAAATAACTATAAGCACTCTGAATCACTTTAGTGATCATGTCAGCGTCTAAACCAAGAGATTCAAATTGTTTTTGTAGCCCTGCTACTGCACTTAACGAATCACTGTACTCAGATGCTTTACTTAATAGTCCACCTAGACCGCTTTTTTTCTCTTCACTGCCGGTGCTGACTTCAGGTGCCGCACTTAACAATGAATCAAGACCAGGTAAATATTCGCCCATAGAAGCCACTTGTTCTTTAGTGATATTGTTTTTGGCATATTCAAAAATTGAACCTAAGCTACCCGTGGCTTGTGATTCTGTAATCCCTAATGATTCAGATACTGAACCCACCATGTCACTGATGTTTAAGCTGCTGGTTACATCTTCAGTTGAGCTGCTGCCTAATAAACTTTTAGCTGAGTTAAGAAAGTCGTTTGCTAAGCTGACTTGTGAGAAACTAAGTGCGCTTAATAGTAATAATACCTGAGTTGTTTTCATTGGTTTTCCTTAATGTAGAGATTAAGCGGGGATTGTAATCATATTTGGCAACAAATAAAGTAGCAATTAGTCTAATAGAGCAAAGCAAATTACTTTTTGCTTGTTAATTCAGTTGTTAATGGATGTTTTATGGCTTTGGGTGGCTAAATTAGGTTTTTGAAATATATTGAATTCGCTGCCTATTATGTCATTTGGGCAGGGCTCATTTTGTTTTTTCAGTTTTCAGTTTTTATTGGCAATAAGATAAATAATCTCTAATAAAATCAATTGGTAAGTGATTAATTTTGCGGGTATTAATCATAAACTGAATATCCTCAACTTCCGCTTTTCGCTCAATGCTCTGTCGGACGGATGGTATCATAACCTTTAATATCAGAGCTTTAAGCTCTATATATTGTTTTTTCTCTGTGAACTCTGTGGTGAGAAGCTTTTGTTTTTTGCTTGCACTGCAATTAGCTGATCCTTTCCTATCAGATCAAGAGCCTGCCATTCTGTCATGTCAGGCTAGCGGTTATCCCTTGGTATAATCACACCTAGTCGATTGTTGCCGTGATGATTTCTTCTGGCTCTAATCCTGAGAGTACTTCAATTTGCTCATCATACTTTTCGCCTAAGCGCACAAAGCGGCGACTCGCTTGCCCGTCTTTTACTACCCATACTCTGTCTAATTGACCAAAACTTTGCACATACCTTTGGGGAATTAAAATAACAGATTCTTGTTCTAGAGGGATTTGCATTCGGGCGAACATGCCAGGGCGAAGTTTTTCACTAAATTCAATATCTGCTTTTACCACAAAACTATGAGCGTTAGGGTCGGCAGCTGGTACCAGCTCAGATATGGTGGCTGGTACTTGCATGTTTAAACTGTCGATATTCACCGTTAATTGTTGGCCTAAGGTGAGTTTGATCGCGAGTTTTTCTCGTACTTCAGCTTCTATTCGTAATGATTTGGGATTGTATAGGGCTAATAATGGTTGCCCTGGTGTGGCCATATTACCCGGTTCGGCTTTACGGTCGACTATTGTCCCTGAAATAGGCGCTACAATTTGACTGTAAGCTAAGGCTGTTTCAGCTTCTTTTTGCCCTTGTTTAGCCGTTTCGATTTCGCCACTTAGGCGAGTGAATAAGGCTTGCGCTTGGTCGAGCTCGGCACTTGATGCTAACCCTTGTTGTTTTAAATCTTGCATACGTTGTAGGGCGTTTTTTGCTTCAGCCATTGAGCCTAGTAGCGAGCCTATCCTCGATTTAGCTTGTGCTACTTGGCTTAGTAAAGCACTGTTTTCTAAAATGATTAACGGTATACCCTGACTGACTTGATCGCCAGATCGCACATTGATTTTTTCAATGCGCGCTAAAATTCGACTCGATATCAAGGTGGTTTCCCGAGCTTTTAAACTGGCAGGGGCAAACTCCATTTTGCTGATGTTGCTTTGGCTAACTTGAATGGTGTCTGCAAAGTTTTGTTTGTCGGTGACTACATCTACTGGTGGAATTTTATCTGCAAATAATCCCGCCATCCAGGCTATAGATATTAATAATATTGCGACAGCTCCGATTGGAGCGATGATTTTAGGTATTAGATTAGCTTTCATGCTTGGTGCTCCTGAGTATTAATTAAGGGCTGCGATGTTGGGTTTGTGGCGTTGTCAGATGTTGCTGGTTTGTCTTTAAACACCAAGAAATACACCATAGGTACCACGAATAATGAAAAGAATGTCGAGGCAATAATGCCAAACATAATGGCTAAGGCTAAGCCACTAAAAACGGGGTCGAGTATGATCACTACATTGCCCAATAAGGTAGTGCCTGCAGTTAACAATACTGGACGCATTCGTGCAGTGCCAGCGGCTAATAAAGCTTGTTTTATATTGCGTCCTTGGGATCTAGCAAGGGTGACAAACTCAACTAATATTAGTGAGTTACGTACCACAATTCCGGCTAAGGCAATCATACCTATCATAGCTGTGGCGGTAAATAAAACGGGGTCGGGGGCATTGCCAATCCATCTTTCGCCAAATTGATTCATTAACCAAAATCCCGGCATAATACCTATTATGGTTAACGGAATAGCCGACATAATAATCAAGGCCAGGCCGCTACTTGAGGTTTGCCAGCGTAATACAAAAAAGATACCCACCAAGGCAAAGGCAAAGGCAATGCCCATATCACGGAACACATCAATGGTAATTAGCCATTCTCCTTCGCCGCCAAAATTAACCTCAACACCTTCAGGTAATGCCCAGTTGATCCCCGCCCCAGAACTTAAATAGGTACGTGACTGCCAGTCTGTTTGTGGAGTTTGTTGGCTCATCGCTTGATTGATTTTACTGGAACTGGCCATGTCACTTGTGTCGACAAAGTCACTACTAATATCGGCAATAATTTCGGCGGGTGTGCGCCCAGACAATTCAGCTGTAACATAAATAACAGGTCTTAAGTCCTTGTGTAATATGGGCTGACTCACAGTAAAAGACTGCCACTGGCCTAATTCTGCCAAACTGACTATTGGTTGCGGAGCGGCTTGTAAGCCTACGCCTGCATCTTGTTGAGCCACGCCTAGCATGCCTTTTAACGGTAAGGCATCAAAATCACTGATTTGATTGGCCGTGGCAAAAGGTAACTTTAATTCAATGTCTATTGGTGTGGTTTCGTTGTCTTGTTGAAAAATACCTGCACTTAAACCTGTTACTGCTAAGTCTAAGGTTTGATTAACGTCGGCAGTTGAAATACCAGAAAGCGCGGCTTTTTGTTTATTCACCACAAAACGCTGTATTTGTTGAGTGGCTGTCAGGCTTGAGTCAACTTCAACCACATAGGGTTCTTTTTTAAGTCTAGCCATTAACACTTCTGCAGCCTGTTGCTGAGTCGCTAGATCGACAAAAGGTTCGGCATAAATTTCGGCCACTAAGGTACTCAGTACAGGCGGGCCAGGGGGCACTTCTACTACTTTGATATGTGTATGTTTAGCCTGTAAAGGCGCTAGTAACTCTCGAAGACGTAAAACCACACCATGAGACTGATGTTCGCGGCTATCTTTGTCGACTAATATCAGTCTCACTTCAGCTTGGTTAGGATTATTGCGTTGATAATATTGGCGTACCATACCGTTAAAATCCATAGGCGAGGCTTCGCCTACGTAAGCCGCTAGCATGTATACTTCTGGGAGCTTTTTGGCTATTTCGATCACGTCTTGGGTTAAGGCCGCACTTTGTTCTAACGTGGCTGATTCGGGTAAGTCTATTAATAGTTGAATTTCATTCTTATTGTCAAAAGGCAATAGTTTTAGTGGTACACCCCGTAAAACGGGTAATAAGCTGGCAGCAATAAACAATACCAATACTGTCCAAAGACCTATTTTTGCCCGCTTTTTATTAGCAATGAGTGGGCTGAGTAATTTGTCGTACATTGATTGTTGGGTTGATTCAGCTTGCTCTTTAGGTTTTAGAATGCTCGATGCTAACCAAGGCGTAATTAAAAAAGCGACTATGCTAGATAAGACTACGCTAATAGGCACATTAAAAGCCATTGGTGCCATGTATGGCCCCATCATTCCAGTAATAAAAGCGAGGGGAACAAAAGCTAAAATAATGGTGATGGTTGACATAATAAGGGGTGAACGAATTTCTGCCATTGCCGCGACTATACGCTCGGCTTTAGTACGTTTGTCTTTTGGAATATTCAAAAAACGGCTGATGTTATCAATGCCAGTAATGGGATCATCAACCAACAAACCTAAAGATAAAATCAGGGCAAACAAGGTCACGCGGTTAATGCTATAGCCCAGCATGAGGTCTAGTAATAAAGTCAGCCCATAACATACAGGTACTGCCAAACCCACAACAATTGCGGCGCGCCAACCTAAAAATATGGCAATAAATATCACCACAGTGAACACAGCAAAGGCTAAACTTGTACTCAAGTTATTGACCTTTTCGTTGGCTGTTTGGCCATAATCTCTAAGTATTTTGTAGTGTATTTCTGCCGGTAAGAAGTTTGCTTTAAGCTCAGCCATTTTAGCTAAAACTTGTTCAGCCACCTTAACGGCATTGGTGCCTTTTTGTTTGGCTACACTAATAGTCACCATAGGGTTAGCTTGCTGACTTAGGGATTTATCAACAGCGCTTTGACTGTTGTTTTTGGCTTGATGGCTGTATTCAAGCCATTGATATGCAGATACTTCTTCTTGGCTGTCGGTGATCTTGGCAACATCTTGTAATAACAAGGCTTTACCGTTGATCATGTTAACCACTAAATTATTTAATTCGTCTATGCTGCGTATCACATCACCTGATTCAATTAATACCGCATTGGCGCCCATAATCACCCCAGAAGACTGGCGTAATTGATTCGATTGTCTAATGGCATCATAAACATTCAACGCACTGGTTTGATGTGCAGCAAGGGCAGTGACATCTAATTCAACTATTACTTTTCGTGTACGTCCGCCTACTACTTTTAATTCGCTGGTGTTGTCTATGCCTTGCAGCAGAGTCGATACTTCTTGAGCAATACGGCGCAACGCCACGTCGTTGTATTGTTGTTCATCACTGCTGATTAAGCCCAGCATGACGATAGGCACATCGTCTACTTCAATCGGTTTTAATAGCCAATTTCTTACAACCGAAGGGATAATATCTTGATTAGCGTAGAGTTTATTGTAAGTGTTTAATAAAGCATCTTCGCGATTTTCACCCACATAAAAACGTAGGGTGACGGATAACTTACCGTCTAATGAAGTGGAGTAAACATGTTCAACCCCAGAAATTTGTGTCAGCAATTTTTCTAATGAAGTCGTGACTTGGCGTTCAACTTGACGGGCCGTTAAATTGGGTACGTCTACCATAACTTCAATCATAGGCACGACTATTTGCGGCTCTTCTTCACGGGGAGTGGCTTGTAAAGCGATAAAGCCTGCAAGCAAAGAAAACAAAAATAAAAATAGCGGTAAGCCACCCTTTAAAGTGTAACGAACAGCCTTGTCGAGAGGATGAGAACTGAATGGATCAGGCATGGGGTATCTCCATTTTTAAAAAATTAAGCACCACAGAAAAACTCATAGAGTTTTTGTATGATCTGAATAACCCGAGGATCGCTAACTGAATAATAAATACTTTGGGCATTTCGTCGACTATCAACCAATTTATGTTTTCGTAGTATTGCCAAATGTTGTGACAAAGCTGATTGGCCTAGAGGAATACTTTGATTCAATTCAGACACGCTGCGCTCTTGATCCATCAAAGTACATAAAATCATTAAGCGGTTTTTATTGGCCAATATTTTCAAAAATGACTCGGCGTGACCGGCATTATTAGCTAGCTGTTCAAGGTTCATATTTATCCTAATACAGGAAATAACTGAGAATATGTTGCCAGTATAACAAGTATATTAGAATTTACTAATATTAGTTGCTTCTTATATTAGTAAGAGATAATATAAATGTAACTTGATACTGGAAAGACAAAATGAAATTACACGCCGCGTTACGTTTATTTGCTGGTAGTATGCTTTTACTATCATTAGCTTTAACATACTGGGTTCATCCAAATTGGGTTTTCTTCAGTATATTCATTGGGCTGAATTTAATTCAATCAGCATTTACTTGCTGGTGCCCTGCAATCGCAATGTTAAAAAAATTAGGTTTAAAGGAGTAAGGTATGTTGAAACCTGTAGGTGATTTAATTGCACAAGTAAAACAAAACATTCGCTGTATTGATGCGCAAACTGCTGCTGATGAACGAGCTGCTAATAAAGGTTGGTTGATTGATGTACGTGAACCTTCCGAGCATTTAGCCTTGCCAGCAGAAGGGGCGATAAATATTCCCCGAGGTTTACTAGAAATGAAAATGATGGAGCTAGAAAAAGATCCTCAGCGTCCAATCTATTTACACTGTGCTACTTCTGCTCGTGCTGCCTTAGGGGCAGAACAATTACAAAGGGTAGGCTATGAAAATGTGTCGGTCATTACCTGTAAAATGGATGAAATTCAGCGTTGTTGTAACATTTAAAAAGCGTTCATTAGACTGTCTATGTTAATAAATTAATGTCTATTTTGATGGATTTAAGTCTAAAATTTGTACGGTATCGCCAACTGATATTCGCCCATCGGCGAGGACTTTACAGCATACTCCTCCTCGCCAGTCGGGCATTAATGCTTGAGTGAGCCCTTGATGTTGGGCATCCATTCTTGGACAGGGATCCGTTTCTCGGGTGATCAATAACAGTAACTGGCCAATTTGGATTTGCTTACCCAGATAACTGGCATCAAAAGAGATCCCATCAACCAGTAAATTTGCACGGCGGTATGTCCAAGGCATTGGAGTATTTAACTCATCACATGCAAGTTGCCATTGATCTTGACTCAAGACAGTCACTTGCCGTTTACCGGGTTTACCTCGACAATCACCATCAACACCCGCCACACGAGTTACCATGCTTGTTGTTTTAGTTTGCATGGGGGCGGTTGAGTGTTCGTGATAAGCGATATCCAGTAATTGCATGTTAGGCTTTTCTTTGCAGTTGAACATGGTGATTTTGAATATACTTGAGACGAATACCTAACGTAATCGCCGCACAGGTTAAGCCACAAATAAAGCCAATCCAAAAACCTGCTCCGGCCATTTTAGGTACTATCCAATCGGTTAAGCCTAAAACACAACCAATGCTGAGTCCTACTAGCCAATATGAGGTAAAACTTAGATAAAACATAGCAGCAGTGTCTTTATAACCCCTTAATGCTGTACCCGAAATAACCTGGATAGCGTCAGAGAATTGAAACAAAGCAGCCAATAATAATAGACTTGATGCCAACTCAATCACCAAGGGATCAATACTATAAAGCTCTGCGATAGTATTGCGAAAAATCATGGTGAAACTGGCAGTGAAAGTGGCAATAGAAATACCTACCAAAAAGGCGCAACGGGTGGTGATTTTTGCTTGCTCTGGTCTGTTTTCTCCCAACAAATAACCGATACGAATACTGGTAGCCATGCCAATACTTAAAGGGATCATAAACATCAGGGCAGAAAAGTTTAGCGCCACTTGATGAGACGCCACCACAATTGAGCCAAATGGCGCCAATAATATGGCTACAACGGCAAACAAAGTGACTTCAAATAGTATGGTCATAGCGATGGGTAAGCCTAGTTTTAAGCATTCTTTGATAACCGTTAGATCGGGTAAATATAGATGACGATATAATTCATACTTGGCTAAGGCTTTTGCTTTTAGTGTGTATAACCAAGTGCCGATAAACATGGCGACAAATACCAGCGCTGTGGCCACCCCGCAGCCAGCACCACCCATTTCAGGTAAACCAAATTTCCCATAGATAAGTATATAATTGGCGGGAATATTCACCAATAAACCAATGCCCATAATGATCATACTGGGTTTTGTGATGGATAAACCTTCACAATAATTACGTAGTACTTGGTACAAAGCAAAAGCAGGCATCGAAAACAACACATACTGGATATAATCTACCGCTATTTTGCCTAGCTCTTTCTCCATTTGAATATAATGGGTGAGGGGTTCAAACAAAAAGCCAAATACCACTGCAATGGCTGAAAAGGCCAAGGCTAACCAGACCATTTGCTGAGTGTAGTTGGCGACTTTGCTGACATCTTTCGCCCCATTTAAGCGAGAAATAATAGGCGGCAAGGCTAAGGTAATGCCTTGTATAAATACAATAATTGGTAGGGTAAAACTGAAACCAATAGCTACAGCCGCCATATCGGTAGCCGAGTATCGACCCGCCATTATGGTGTCTGACACACCCATTAAAGTTTGAGTAATTTGTGCTATGAGTAACGGCCATGCAAGATGAGCAATGGTTTTTAGTTCTTTTTTAAATGCCACTTAGGGTCTCGAATGTAAAAGTAAAAGCAGCGACGAATGTTTAGTTTCGAGCTACTAGTTAAAAAGTAAAAGCAGTGACGAGTGACGAGCCCCGAGCTGCGAGTGTAAAAGTGAAAGAAGCTATGCGTGTTTAACTAAGCGCATGATAATTATGCTATTTTTAATTATTTAGTATTTTCATCATTGACTAGCTTCTTGCATCTTAAAAAGGCTCAATTTTAACGGGCTCACCTTGGTTGATGTTAGCTGACTCTTGTGGCAGCATCATATAACAGTTTGCGTTAGCGATGGAGCTCATTATGCCTGAGCCTTGTTTGCCGTTGGGCTTTACCCATAATTCACCAGTCTCATCTCGGTAAAAAATACCTCTTTGATAATCTGCACGGCCTGGGCGTTTACGAATGGTTTCGGCTGCCTTGGCAATAAAATAATGAGGGCTAGAGGTTTGTTGCCCAGTTAATTTTTCTATTAGTGGTGTCACTAATTGTTCAAAGGTTACATATGAAGACACTGGATTACCTGGTAAGCCACAAAACCATGCTTGTTTGAGTTTACCAAAAGCAAAAGGTTTACCCGGTTTAATGGCGACTTTCCAAAAATTGATTTCGCCTAATTCTTGTAGAATATCTTTGACATAATCCGCATCACCCACAGAAACTCCGCCACACGAAAGCACTAAATCACAGTCTTGATCTGCTTGGAAAAATACTTTTCTTAGGGATGTTTTGTCATCCTTCACAATACCGTAGTCTATGACTTTTACTGGGTAATCCTCAAGCAGTGCCTGTAAGGCGTATCTATTACTTTCATAAATAGCACCGGGTGCTAAATCTTGCCCCGCTGGCGTGAGTTCGTCACCAGTAGCGATTAAACCGACTGTTAATTTTGTTGTGACGTCTACTTCAGCTACACCAATCGAAGCAATTAATGCTAGGTGTGCCGCTGTAAGTTTTGTGTCTTTTGCTACAACTACTTGACCAAGTTGAATATCTTCGCCGGCTTTTCGAACACTATTGTCTTCGTCTGGGATCTGTTTAAAGGTAATAGTATTCCCATCTGCTTGGGTATTTTCTTGCATCACTACAGAATTAGCGCCAGTGGGAATAATTGCACCTGTCATTATGCGTACACATTGTCCTTCAGCAACAGTACCAGTAAAGGGTTGTCCGGCTAATGCTGTTCCCATTAATTGTAAGTTGTTACTTATGGCTAAGTCTTCACAGCGCATGGCATATCCGTCCATTGCCGAATTATCTGCCGGTGGCACTTGAATTTTCGATACTATATCTTTGGCTAATACTCTGCCTCGTGCAGAAACAAGTGTTACTTTTTCCTGAGTATTTGGGCATTCAAGCTGTAATAAAATAGCAGAGATAGCCTCTGAAATAGGTAACAGACCGGGATTATCACAGGTGTGTAGCATAGGAGAATTTTCACTTAACTAAGAGTATGGCTTGGCTATTAATAATAGCCAACACTATGGCAAAAATGATTTAAAAGAGGAAGAGCAAAAATTTAAATTTTGCTCTTTTAATGTATCATTTTATAACTTTTCTATTTTGTAGCCCTTGGCTTTCAATTTAGTTAATACACTATCGGGGCCTGCTAAATGCATAGCACCCACTAAAATGAATTCAGTGGCTGGGGTTTTTAGCATACTTTCTATTTCCGGTAGCCAATTGTTATTCCGTGTTACTAGAAGATCTTGATAAATTTGTGGGTAATCAGTTTTAAATTCTTTAATACTGATATCTGTCATGGTCTGCATGTCACCAGCGCGCCATGCCAGACGGAGTTTTTCTATCATGTCTGGCATTTTTTTAATGTCTTTTAAGGTGTATTCAATCATTTTATCTTCATCTCCTTGACCAAGATCCATTAAAAACTGGATCTGTTGATCGGGAGATTCTAGCCATAATTGTGCTTTGTTTTGTTTGCTAGCCAAATTGGAATAATATGCATCTACGCCTTCACTACTTAAGCCAATCAATTTTAGTTCAATCATACTTAAACTAATGGCCAGTAAGCTGGGTTTAAAGTTAACGAAATTTTGTATGGGTAGACCACGAGCTGCTAAATGCTCAAGTAAAGCCTTATAAGTGCTGGGTTTGAGTACTTTATCTAATGTTGTGCCGTCAGAGTACATCATTTTTGACATTAACTGTTGCGCAAACTCAGGGGATGTTACAGCTTTCATATCCGTCTCAAAAACGAGTTTGTCTGAGGCTTGGTAAGCTTGGTCATATTCTTTTGGTAGTGGGTAATCCTCTGCAGTTAATACATGCATAGTACCGCCTATAAAAATTTGCTTATTTTCAGATGTGACCTTCCAGACTGAAGCTGCTTGAACGTGTAATGCGAAGAATGTGCCGGTGATGAGTGCGATCTTTTTTAGTAAGGCCATGAAATTATAATAATCCATTAAGTGAAGGGCAAAAAACCTGCTCAGCATACAGTTAGTTATTTACTAAAGGCAACGGCTAAATTGTAAAATCACAAGATTCTGTATTTACTGAACCAATTTGGTGCAAACGCCCCAAATTAAAGCGATATGTATAAGTGAAATAAATAGCTTTATTGTTAACTATATGAATTATAAGGGATAAAAAACTGGCATTAAATCTGTATATGTAAATGCACTAAACAAATCAAAGCAGTTTGTTTGATACAACTTATTGTCCGTGTCTTCACAATAGCGTGAGGTTATGGTCTGGCAAAGAAGCCCACCCTAATTTATTACGATTAATTAGTGTGGGCTTTTTTGTTTTTAAAGCAATTACAGAGGTGAATAATGTCAAGTTCAGTTAATCTAGGTAGCGCGCAAAAAATGCGTATTGTAGTAGTAGGTAATGGCATGGTGGGACACCACTTTGTTGACCAACTGATTCAACAAAATACAACAGATAATAGTACAAAATTAGATGTGGTGGTTTTGTCTGCAGAACCTCGCTTAGCATATGACAGGGTTCATCTTTCAGAATATTTTTCAGGTAAAACAGCTGACGAATTAGCCTTAACTACTCCTGAATATTATGAGCAGCATAATATTAATTTTGCCTTGAATGCTAAGGTCGTCAACATCAATAAGTTGGCAAAATCTGTTACCACCGAGTCTGGTGATGTGTATGAATATGACAAGTTAGTGTTATCGACTGGCTCTTATCCTTTTGTTCCTCCAATTCCTGGTAACGATCAACCACATTGTTTAGTTTATCGTACTATTGAAGATTTAGAAGCCATCAGTGCTTCATCTGAAGTCAGTAAAGTGGGCGTTGTAGTGGGCGGTGGGTTGTTAGGTTTAGAAGCAGCCAATGCATTGAAAGAAGCAGGTCTTCAAACTCATGTGGTTGAATTTGCTCCACAATTAATGGCTGTGCAAGTAGATGGTGGTGGTGGACGTTTATTACGTAGCAAAATCGAAGCTTTAGGCGTGCAAGTGCATACCCAAAAAGCCACCCAAAGTATTGAAGCCGGTGATACCTGTCGTTATAAAATGTGTTTTGCTGACGGTGAAGAATTAGAAACAGATATGATTTTGTTCTCTGCAGGTATTCGACCTTCAGATGCCTTAGCCAGAGAATTTGATATTGCCATTGGTGAGCGTGGTGGAATAGTGGTAAATGACCATTGTTTAACCAGCGATGCAGATATCTATGCTATAGGTGAGTGCGCCCTGTGGAATAACTTTATTTATGGTTTAGTCGCCCCTGGCTACACTATGGCTAGAGCCGCAGCTAGCCATATCACAGGGGGAGATGTCACTTTCCAAGGTGCTGACATGAGTACTAAGTTAAAACTCATGGGGGTAGAAGTGGGGTCAATTGGTGATGCCCATGCACGTACCGAAGGCGCACTTTGTTATACTTACGAGAACCAACCTGAAGAAGTGTATAAGAAGATTGTGGTTGATGCTGCTCAGAAAAAATTGATAGGTGCTGTATTAATTGGTGACACCAGTGACTACGATACTTTGCTGCAATACGCGTTAAACGATATTGAATTACCAGAAAGCCCAGAAGGACTGATTTTACCTGCAGGTTCGGGTGATGCACCGGCATTAGGTGCCGATGCCCTTCCAGATACAGCGACCATTTGTTCATGTCACAATGTGTCTAAAGGCGACATTATTGAAGCGGTAGATCAAGGCGCTTGTGATGTGGGAGCTGTGAAAGGTTGCACTAAAGCGGCGACTGGCTGTGGTGGTTGTGCTGCTTTACTTAAATCTGTGGTCGACAGCGAGCTAACTAAGCGAGGTGTTGAGGTAAAAAAGGACATATGTGAACATTTCGCTTACTCTCGCCAAGAATTGTTTCACCTAGTTAAAGTCGGCAAAATTAAAACGTTTAATGATTTAGTAGCAAAGCATGGTAAAGGCCTAGGTTGTGAAATTTGTAAGCCTGCCGCAGCATCTATTTTAGCCTCGGTTTGGAATGATTTTATATTGAAGTCAGATCACGTTAGCTTGCAAGATACCAATGATACTTACCTTGGTAATATGCAAAAAGACGGTACTTATTCGATTATCCCTCGTATCGCTGGTGGCGAAATCACCCCAGAAAAACTCATTGTTTTAGGCCAAGTTGGTAAAGACTATAAGCTTTATACCAAAATCACCGGTGGACAACGTATCGATTTGTTTGGTGCTCGAGTAGAGCAATTACCTGAAATCTGGGAAATTTTGATTAATGCTGGTTTCGAAACCGGTCATGCTTACGCTAAATCCCTTAGAACCGTTAAATCTTGTGTGGGTAGTACTTGGTGTCGTTATGGTGTGCAAGATTCTGTTGGCCAAGCCATTGACTTAGAAAACCGTTACAAAGGTCTACGTGCCCCGCACAAATTTAAATTTGCTGTTTCTGGTTGTACCCGCGAATGTGCCGAAGCACAAAGTAAAGACATAGGCATAATTGCCACAGAAAATGGCTGGAACTTATATGTCTGTGGTAATGGCGGTATGAAACCTCGCCACGGTGACTTGTTTGCCACCGACCTAGATACCGAAACTATGGTCAAATATATCGACCGTATTTTGATGTTTTATGTACGTACCGCAGATCGTTTACAACGTACTTCTGTGTGGATGGAAAACCTTGAAGGCGGCTTAGAATATTTACAACAAGTGGTAATTGAAGATTCACTTGGATTAGCTGCCGAGCTTGAAGAGCAAATGCAACACGTTGTTGATACTTATCAATGTGAGTGGAAAACGGCGATTGAAAACCAAGAGTCGCGTAAACGTTTCCGTCAATTTGTGAATAGCGATAAGTCTGACTTAAACATTGTGTTTGTAGAAGAAAGAGATCAAATTCGTCCTGCTACTGAACAAGAAAAACAACAACATGCACAACAAAAAGCTGAAGAGCTTGCTGTAGAACTGGTTTAAGGAGCTGACAATGACAACACAAAATGATTGGATTAACGTTTGTACACAAGCCGATTTAGTGTCTAACTCTGGTGTTTGTGCACTAGTGAATGAACAACAAATCGCTATTTTTAAAATGATAGTCGATGGCCAAGCACAACTTTTTGCAGTGAGTAATTGGTGTCCGTTTGGTAAAGCTAATGTGTTATATCGTGGCTTATTAGGTTCGGTTGAAAATAAAAAGGTGATTATTTCTCCTCTATATAAACAACGTTTTAGTTTAGAAACGGGTATTTGTTTAGATGACGAAGCAGTTAAACTGACGGTTTATCCTATTCGTATCGAACAAGATCAAGTGCAATTAAAGCTGGCTGATTAATATATGGGTATTATCAGCACAACTGCTGAGAAAAACATAGAGAACACCAAACTAGCTTGTCAGCCCTCTTTAGTGAACACAAGCTGCCCATACTGTGGTGTAGGTTGTGGTGTGGAAGTGTCGGTTGATGAAAATCGCCAACTGACTGCTTTACAAGGCAGTTCAGATCATCCGGCTAATTTTGGTCGCCTGTGTGTTAAAGGCAGTAAATTATTAGAAACCAATTCGATAAATGGCCGTTTACTCGTGCCCACTGTCAATGGTGAAAAATCGACTTGGAGTCAGGCTGTAACAACAGTTGCGGATAAGTTTAAACAAGTCATTGCTGAGCACGGCCCTGATTCTGTGGCTTTTTATGTGTCGGGGCAATTGTTGACTGAAGACTATTATGTGGCCAATAAATTAATGAAAGGCTACATAGGCAGTGCCAACATAGATACCAACTCTAGATTGTGTATGTCTTCAGCCGTCGCCGGTTATAAGCGGGCATTTGGCGCCGATGCCGTGCCTTGTTGTTATGAAGATCTTGAATTAACTGAATTATTAGTTTTAGTGGGTTCAAATGCAGCTTGGACTCATCCCGTTTTATTTCAGCGTATAGAAAGAGCTAAAAAGCTTAATCCTGAAATGAAAGTGATCACTATTGATCCTAGGCGAACGGCTACTTCAGAAATAGCAGAAACTCATTTAGCCATTAAACCCGGTACCGATGTGGCTTTATTTAACGGCTTAATTCACTATTTAGCTAATAATGGAGGACTAGACCCAAGTTATATTGACTCTTTTACCCAAGGCTTTGAACAGGTACTTAACGAGTCAAATAGTTGGACTTTGGAGCAGGTCGCCGATACATGTGATATTCAAAAAGCAGAGATCCTTAAATTTTATCAACTTTTTAGCCAAACAGATAAAGTCGTCACCGCATACTGTATGGGGGTGAATCAATCGACATCTGGTACCGATAAGGCCAACAGTATTATCAATGCTCATTTGGCCACAGGTAAAATAGGCCATGAAGGTTGTGGACCTTTCTCATTGACAGGGCAACCTAATGCTATGGGAGGCCGAGAAGTAGGGGGATTAGCCAATATGTTGGCTAATCATATGGATATTGAAAATGCTCAGCATAGACAAATTGTACAGGATTATTGGCAGTCACCGACTATAGCGAATAAAGCCGGCCTTAAAGCCGTAGATATGTTTGATGATATTGACACTGGCAAAGTCAAAGCGGTTTGGATTATGGCCACCAATCCAATGGTCAGTATGCCTAATCGTCAAAAAATCGCGGCGGCACTACAAAAGTGTGAGTTAGTGGTGGTGTCTGATTGTGTGGATAAAAACGACACACTGGCCTTTGCTGATGTGACCTTTCCGGCAACGGGCTGGTCTGAAAAAGACGGCATGGTGACCAACTCTGAACGCAGAATGTCACGACAAAGAGGCATGTTAGCCCCCAGTGGTGAAGCCAAACATGATTGGCAAATTATTTGTGAAGTAGCAAAATCCATGGGACATTCTCAGGGGTTTGAGTTTACTCATCCAAGTGAAATATTTGCCGAATATGTGGGCTTAAGTGCAGCCGAAAATAATGGTACTAGAGATTTAGATTTATCAGGTTTGATGGCCATGTCGTTACCAGAGTACGACAGGTTTAAACCTATTCAATGGCCAGTTAATAAACAGGCTCCAGATGGGACTAAACGTTTATTCACCGACGGCAAGTTTTATACAAAAAGTGGTAAAGCCCAGTTTGTATTGACTGAGTACACCCCTCCAGAACAGCTGACTACGGATGAATTTCCCTTTGTGTTAAACAGTGGCCGTATTCGTGATCAATGGCACACTATGACACGTACCGGCAAAACGTCCGAACTCACCTCTCATGTCAGTCGTCCATTTTTAGCGATACATCCAGAAGATGGGGCAAAGTTAGAGTTGAATGATAATGACTATGTCAACTTAACGGCTGAACATTTAAGTGATGAGCAGTCAAATGTATGCCTATCAGTGGTACTGGATGATAAGCAGCGCAAGGGCGAAGTGTTTGCACCGATTCATTGGAGTGCCACTAATAGCTCTAGCTCAAATATTACTGCTTTATATACAGATGCCAATGATAAGGTATCTGGTCAGCCTGAGTTAAAGCATGGGGCGGTAGCCTTAAGTAAAATGAGCTACCCATTACAAGGGCAGATCTTTGTAAAGCAGCCATTGGCGGTAGAATTGCTAAGAGAGAAGTTTAACTATTTTGTTACTAGCCCCGTTGAACAAGGCACATGGATCTATTTTGCTACCGAACATAGCGAAGCCGAAGTGAAGTTATGGTTACAACTTAATTTACCTTTATATGATGAGTGGGTGAGTGTGACAGGCGGTGAGATAGCCAGTACCTTTGCCTTAAGAGAAGGAAGGTTGTCATTAAGTGTGTTTATGGCCGAGGGTTTTCTCGATGTTGACACGACTTGGATAAATAGTTTATTTGCAGGCGGTGAAGTCAGTCTTGAACAAATCCATGGTTTATTGAACTTACAGCCTGATGAAGCATTTAAGCAAGGTAAGTTAATTTGCAGTTGTTTTAAAGTAGGTGAAAACAGCATCATTGATGCCATTCAACAAGGTTGTGATTCAGTTGATAAATTAGGTAAACAACTTAAATGTGGGACTAATTGTGGTTCATGTAAATCTGAATTAAGTCAGTTGGTAAATCAATACAAAAGTTTATCCGTCACTACTCCCTCTAAAGACCCAGAATTGTTGGACATAATGATCCCGGTTGCAGAAATCGATTAAAAACTTAGAAATAGGCGCTGACTATAAAGTTACTAATAATGACAAGTAATATCAGTCTTTATTGTGATCTAGGAAAATGTAAATAGATAGTCTGTTAAGTAAAGCCAGATATTAAAAAATATTAACTGTTTTTATACAAGCGTGAGGATGTAACAGATTCTGTGTAACTGCCATTAGTTAAATATGTCCTTCGAGTCTAGACTCGAACTCAATCATAAATCGGATCATTGCCTGACGCCAGTTTTGGATCGGCATGGTCCATTTTTTAGATGCATCCATAATAGCCAGGTACACCATTTTCTTAGCTGAATCATCATTGGGAAATACTTTCCGCTTCTTCAACGCTTTTCGAATGACGCTGTTAAGTGATTCGATTGCATTAGTGGTGTAAATTACTTTACGTATATCGCTAGGGTACTTAAATATTGTATTGAGATTGTGCCAATTAGCATGCCACGACTTGCTGATTTGTGGATATTTGTCATCCCAGGTTTCGCCAAAACGCTGCAGCTCAAGTAAGGCTTCATCCTCAGTGTTGGCTTGGTAAACCTTTTTCAGTTCAGTGGTCACGATTTTGTAATCTTTCCAAGGCACAAACCTTAACGAATTACGCACCATATGTACGATACAGAGCTGAACCTGTGTTTGAGGGAACACTGCATTTATGGCCTCTGGAAAGCCTTTTAGGCCATCGACACAAGCGATAAAGATATCTTTTACTCCACGGGTTTGTAATTCCGTGAGGACGTTTAACCAGAACTTGGCTCCCTCGTTCTCAGCTATCCACATGCCCAACAAGGTTTTGTGCCCGTCTAGATTGATACCCAAGGCTAAGAAGATAGATTATTCATCACCCTATTATCTTGGCGTACTTTAATGACAATGCAGTCCATATAAACGATTGGATAAACGGTATCCAGTGGCCGAGCCTGCCATTCAGTGATTTCGTCAATGACGGCATTGGTGACTCTTGATACCAAGGTGGGAGATATTTCTGCACCGTACCATTCATCAAATGCTTCGACAATTTCACGGGTACTCATGCCTTTAGCGTATAACCATAGGATTTTTTCATCCATTGAGGTAAAACGAGTTTGTTGTTTTTTGACAAGCTGAGGCGCAAAAGAGCCATCTCTATCACGAGGAGTATCAAGCTCAAACTCACCGTCCTCGGTCTTTATGCGCTTACTAGTTTTACCATTACGGCTATTGCTGACAGCTGATTTTTCATGTTTGCCATAGCCTAAATGCTCATCCATCTCCGCATTCAATGCTGCTTCGACCGTGATTTTTTTGAGCATCTGACTAAACTCATTTAAATCTTGAGGGGTTTTAATACCTTTCGCTGCTTCTTTAGCAAACGCTTCTAATTCTTTATTCATTTTCATTGCCTATCCTTAAACTCTGCTTAGAGTAAATTATGATAGGCAGTTACACAAAGTATGTTACAGGCTCCAAAGCGTAGTTTAAATAAACTTACAATAGGAGGGTATGTAATTTATAGTTATACCATTTTCACTAAGTTTGTGATCTAATTGAGTTATGTATTCTTATCTTAATTCTTCTCATGCATAGCTTAAAAAATATCGATTTTTCGACACTCATAGCGAAGGAAAAAAATGCTCGGATGCGAGTCAGATTAATGGCCCTTTCACATATTCAACAAGGCGTTAATCGCACGCAAGCGGCTCGGTATCTGCACGTCAGCCGTAGAATGGTGAATGAGTGGGTGAAGCGCTTCAACCAAGATGGTTTGGACGGATTAAAGGAAAAGCCGCGCTCTGGTCGGCCTTGTGCTTTATCAGCTGAGCAACTGCAGACGTTGAAAATTTACATTGAGTCTCATGCCATAAAACCTGATGGTGGAAGGCTCAAAGGCACACTCATCATTGACTATGTGAAGCAAGAATTTGATATTACCTATGGCCTGACTAACATATATCGTCTACTGCATCAGCTAGGGTTTTCTTGGATAACCAGTCGCTCTAAGCACCCTAAGCAGTCCCAAGAAGCTCAAGACGAGTTTAAAAAAACTGCAGATTGAAACGATCAAATTGATCCCAGGCCATGTCACACTGGATAAAGTCGATATTTGGTTTCAAGATGAGGCTAGAATAGGTCAACAGAACACCACTACACGTTTATGGGCGAACAAAGGTAGTCGCCCTAGAGCGGTCAAGCAACAACAGTTTGAGTATGCGCATTTATTTGGGGCTGTATGCCCAGCGACAGGTGAAACAGAAGCCTTGATAACCCCTGTGGTGAACAAAGACATTATGAGACAACATTTACAATTAATATCAAATCGCACACAACTGGATCGCTATGCAGTAGTGATTATGGATGGTGCGGGTTGGCATACAGACGATATTGCGCATGACCTAGATAACGTGAGTATCATCAAGCTTCCGCCCTATTCTCCAGAGCTAAACCCAATCGAGCAGGTATGGCAATGGCTTAGGCAAAATGAGTTGGCCAATCAATGCTTTGATAGCTATGAGGATATTGTCATACAATGCAGTCGGGCATGGAATAACTTTATCAGCGATAAAGAAAAGGTTATCAAATTGTGCGCCAGAAATTGGGCACAGGTGGGAAATTAATTATCGTGATTGGTATTAGATGTTTAATCAGAATTCAATAAAGGGGCGAGGGTGCAAAAAGTTCAAGAATATGATTTATCGCTAACGGCTACTACGGCTAATGAAATTATTACAGGTTCACATAAACCTGTTGTTTTGAAAAACTTTGTCAGCAATTGGTTATCGGTCAAAGAAGCAAATAAATCTGAGCAATGCTTGTATGATTATTTACTCAAATTATCTGCAGGAGGGACAAACGGAATAGAGGCGTTTGAAGCTCCAGAAGATACTCATGGCCGTTATTTTTTTGGCGAATCATTTGAAGATTTTAACTTCAATAAAGTTGATTATTCCTTTTCTAATTTTTTACAACGAATAAGTCATATTGCCCAATCGAAATCTGACAACGCGTCCATTTATGCTGGAGGCGTTGTATTGTCTGAGCATTTAAGTGATTTTGCTAAAGATAACACACTTGAGTTTGATTTTGGCCGTGACGTTTCACCAAGAATGTGGCTGGGGAATTCATCCGTTATCTCTACACATTTTGATACTACCGATAATATAGCTTGTTTAATTAGTGGTAAAAGAACCTTTACTTTATTTCCAACAGAACAAGTTAAAAATCTTTATCCTGCTCCATTTAATCACACTATAGCAGGTGCAGCCGTGAGTATGGTAGATATCACATCTCCAGATTTTGACAAACATCCACGGTATCAAGAAGCTTTAGATAATGCATATGTGGCTGAATTGGAGCCTGGAGACGCAATCTATATTCCGAACCTTTGGTGGCACAATGTTCGTTCAGAGGGGGATTTGTGTATGCTGGTCAATTATTTTTGGACTGCTGATACTAGAAAGTTAGAGTCTCCAATGAATTTTTTGTATCATGGTTTGTATACGTTATCTCACCTTTCTGAGGAAGAAAAGTCAGCTTGGAAAGCACTGGTAGATCATTTTGTATTTAAAATTAATGGTGAACCGATGAGCCATCTACCTACAGATAAACAAGGGATATTTGGAACTGTTACACCGGATCATGCATACGATATCCGAGATTATGTATTAAGAGAAATGGGTTTTGATTTTGATTTTGTGACAAAAGGAAAATATTCCAAATCCAAATGATTTTTAATATTCATATGTAATGGCTCTTATCTTTTAACTAAAGAGCCTAATTATTCACCTTTATCATTAGTAAATCGATAGTCACTATTGTCTGTTAGATATTTTTGAAATTCGCTAAAGGGTAGGGCTTTGGCGAAGTACCAGCCTTGGCCATATTTGATATTCATTTTTAATAATTCGTTTACTTGTAATTTATTTTCCACGCCTTCCGCCACTATTTCTGCCTTTAATTTTTCGGCAATAGAAATAATCGTTGGAATAAAAGTGGAACGAATTGAGCCCGTTTCAATCTCGTCGACAAAAGATTTATCTATTTTTAATGTATCTATATCTAACAATTTTAATTGGGATAAATTGGAGTAACCTGTACCAAAATCATCAATAGAAATTTGTATGTTAGTAGCTGAAAGTGCCTCTAATGTATTACTTACTTGATTAAAATGTAATTTTTCATCTTCGGTGACTTCAAAACAAACTTGCAGGTCGGCTGGTATGTTTTCGAGTAATGTTAGCGCTTTCAGAATATCTTGGTTATTGATGTCTTTAGGAAAAACGTTAATAGACAAATAAAAGGGGGCACCGTCTGTTTGTATATGGCTAAAATCTTTAATAGCTGCGCGAATGAAATATTCTGTCATGGGCCAAGACAGGTTGAGTTCGCTCACGACTGGGATAAATTTATCTGGGTATAGTGGCCCCATTTTATCTTCAAAACGAGCAAGTAATTCACAGCCTATTACTTTCCCCGTTTTTAATTCGACTATGGCTTGATAATGAGGGATAAAACGATTTGCAGGCAAACCTGAAATAATCCTTCTATTCATACTACGTAAGTAGTTAATGTACTTATCATAAATATATAAAACTGTGATGCCGGTAAACACAGATACTATGAACAAGATTATCAGCAGAGTACTGAATTTTAGTTCGGTAAAGTTTTGTTGCTTTATCGCGATACAAATTTTACCGCTAGGATCACAAAACTCTAACGCATGTGAAAAAATGCCAATGTAAAAGTGTTTTATATCATTTGATGCTTTAGCTTGAAAAATACCTTGCTCACCATGCAGGTGTATATAATTGTCTTTCTTTTTGGCAACAATTTGATAATGATTAAAGGTTTTGTATTCATCTAATAAGCCGTTAAAGGAAAGCACAATATTGTATTTATCTTTACGAATTAATACCCCTTTAACAGACTGGTCTAGTGTTTCTAAGGTATGACCAAACCAAAACTTGTGACCTTGATGAAAGAAGTGATGTTGTCGTTCTTTGACTGGGTTTGTGAGTATGCCTGCGCCTGTGGTACAAATTAACGTATCTTCTATGAAAAAACCTATATCCCTAATATCATTTGATTTAAATTGCGCCTTGCGCATTTGTAATAAATTTTCTTCAGAACATGTATTCAAGCCCAATTGATTTAGTTGATTAATTACCGCGAAGCCGGTAGAAGCACTATTTAATAAGTCTTGAAAAATTTTGTCGCCTTCTTCTGCCATTTTGTTTTGTAAAACATGTGAATATATGAAAAAAAGCAAACATAAACTTGAACCAATTCCAGTTAGGCAGGCTAAAAATTTGTGGAATAAGTCAGTCTTTACCATTAAAAAACCTCATTAGGTAAGGGAGTATAAAACAAGGCTACTCTATTACACATTCTGAGAGGTTGAAACCGCTAGATTGCATATGTTAAAGATATTTTTAATGTTGATGACTTGTATGGTGTTCTTTGAGAATATCCCGGCCAAAATCGCCTTTAAAGTCTCGCCAAACTGTGTGGATATGATTACCATTTTGCTGCACGTTGTCGTATTCAATTAAAAAAGTGTCTCCTTGGATACGATAATAATGTTTATTATCGACTTGCGTGCTGCCAGCCCAAGCAAATTGTAAGCTGTTAAGTGATTGTTTTTGGATATTCTGATAACGGCTTAGGGCGATATTTTCAGGCATATTGTCTAAATATACAGAAATTAATTTTAACATCAGTTGTTTCTGCGCGGAGTTGAGGTCTTGATAGAAAATACCTTTATTTTCTAGCGGGCTGACAACGCTTTTATTTTTGGTCAGAATATCGCCATATGCTTTATCTGAAATAATAGCTAATGTTTGTTGCTTAGCCGACAGACTGTTAATTAATTCTCGCCCAAGATCTTCTTCTTTTTGCAGGACTCTTAATCCTTGTTTTTCGCCAGTCGCCACTTTAGCTGGGTTGGCTCCCCAAAAGTTTGGTGTGACTGCTGATAAATTACCATCTTTAATTGTGAAATTTAGGGATAGATGATGGCCTTCAAAACGCCAGCCCCATATAGCGTCTTGGCTTGGTTTACCAAATATACTTATGTAGTACAATTCATCGTCTCGAAAAGCTTTACCACTTAATAAAAATAATACTTGTTCGAGACCAATTATGTTTGTTGCTTTTTGATAACCCTGTTTACTTAAACTGAGATGTAAAATAGCTAAGCCCTGTTGTTTTTGCTGTTCATTTAATTGTTTTAGCGGAATGCCTTTTCTGGCGGCAGGAACAAACTTCCAATCGAACCTTTGTTCATCAGAATATTTAAAGATAGCTGTAGATTTTTGCATAGGGGACAGAGAGTCGACAAATTCTTGTGCTGAGTTATTTATTTGACTGGCACTGACTAATGTAGAAATAGCGTAAAACAAAAAAGAAAATAGAATGATAGTTGATTGAGTCATTTGTAATGATAGTTAACTAAAGTATGCGTCATACTAGCTGCAATCTCAGTATATTTATAGTGTTATGGTTTTGTTAAAAAAGAGTGGGGTCGAACGTTAACAATTAATGTTTTCTTGTTTTAAATTTTACCATTGTAAGTCATTGGTTTTATTAGGATTGGCAATTATTAACAAAATCATTGTTATCATATATAAAAAGTAGTGTTTGTATTTCAAGGTTATAATCGATTACACTTGTTCAGAATTGTGACAATATGGAAAATATAATGAATAAAACGTTAAAAATATTGAG
This sequence comes from Paraglaciecola sp. L3A3, assembly GCF_009796765.1. Taxonomy (NCBI): domain Bacteria; kingdom Pseudomonadati; phylum Pseudomonadota; class Gammaproteobacteria; order Alteromonadales; family Alteromonadaceae; genus Paraglaciecola; species Paraglaciecola sp. L3A3. The sequence continues at coordinate 3,301,681 of NZ_CP047023.1, read as the reverse complement.
TAGTTACACCTCAATCAGTTTGCTTAGTTTGTTCTTGGTTGGTTGTGGGCAAGATAGTACAGCTACAAAATCAGCTGTCAAAGATGTCGTCAAACAAGAAAAGAAACCTTATAACATTCTTTACATCATGACAGATGATCACGCTGCACAAGCCATAGGTACTTATGGTAGTCGTTTAGCCAAATTAAACCCTACACCTAATCTTGATAAATTAGCCAGTGAAGGCATGGTGTTTGAAAATGCGTTTGTTACTAACTCTATCTGCAGTCCAAGTCGTGCCACAATCTTGACTGGGCAATATAGTCAAACTAATGGAGTACAAGATTTAAAAGGTGGCATTGGTAAAGACCAACAATATTTACCTACTGAAATGAAAAAAGCCGGTTATGAAACGGCTATTGTAGGTAAATGGCATTTAAAACAAGAACCTGGTGCTTTTGATTATTACCAAGTGTTACCTGGTCAAGGGCATTACTTTGATCCTGACTTTAGAGTACAAGGTGATAAACCATGGCCAAATAATACCACTGAATATAAAGGCCACTCTTCAGACATAATTACTGATATCTCGATAAATTGGTTAAAAAATCGTAAATCTGATAAACCATTCTTCTTAATGCATCAGTTTAAAGCGCCTCATGATTATTTTGAATATGCCCCTCGTTATAATGATTATTTAGCTGATGTGACTATTCCAGAGCCAGTAGATTTATACGGTGTACCGGATACCTTTGGCTCAAAAGCGACCCGCGGTGAAAATGATTCATTAATTCATGAAATTGGTACCTCTATATCCAAACGTAATCCAAGACGTAACTATGGTCAGTATTATAAAATTGATCAAAGTTTGCCTGATGATGAATACACACACCAAGCTTATCAAGAATATGTAAAAGGCTATTTACGTTGTATTAAAGGTGTAGATGACAATATTGCCCGTTTAATTCAAAGCTTAAAAGATCAAGGTTTATACGACAACACCATCATTGTTTATACCTCTGACCAAGGCATGATGTTAGGTGAACATGATTATCAAGATAAACGTTGGATATGGGATGAATCTATTCAAATGCCGTTTATTGTTAGACACCCAGGCATCGACAATGCGGGTCAACGTAGTGATTTATTGATTAATAACACTGATTACGCACCATTTTTGCTAGATTTGGTAGGACAAGAAACACCTGAATATATGCATGGCCGTAGTTTTACCCCTGCACTTAAAGGTGAAACGCCTGACAACTGGCGTACTGCTACTTTTTATCGTTATTGGACGCATCGTATGTATCATGAAGTTCCGGCGCATACAGGCTTACGTAGTAAAGATTATAAGTTGATATTTTTCTATGGTGATAACTACCGTGAAAAACAATTTCCATTTTACGATCAGAAGTGGGTTAAAAAGACAGGTCTTGAGCCAAACAAAATACCTACACCAGCAGGCTGGGAACTTTACGATATGAGAAATGACCCTGATGAATTGGTCAATATCTACAATGATCCTAAATACGTGGGTGTGATAAAAGAGCTTAAAACAGAGTTAGTCAGACAGCGAGAGTTGTATAACGAAACTGATGTTAACTATCCAAGAATGGAAGCGATCTTTAATAAACATTTTAATGACTAATAGCTAGTCTGCCAAATGACTAAAAAAGCCCTGAATATTTACATGTTCAGGGCTTTTTTTATTGATGAAAATACAAAGCTAGTTAAAAAGGGCAGGGGCAATCTATTCTCATTGATTGTTGATTTGTTGGGTGTTTAAAACTAATTTTCGAGGCGTGTAATAACAGTCTTGGCGCCATTGCCTGAGTTTGAGCGGTGCCATAAAGATCACAACCTAAAATCGGGTGACCTATGCCTTGGCTATGAATTCTTAATTGATGAGTTCGTCCTGTTAAGGGAGTGAACAATACGCGAGTTCTATCTGGGTTATTGAGGCGTTCAATAACCTGATAATGAGTCGTAGCTACTTTACCCGTTTGAGTACAAATTTTGAGTCTAGGAAAGTTAGCGGGATCTTTTGCTATAGGCATATTTATATGGCCTTCATCATTCACTAAATGACCGTGCAAGATACTGATATATTGTTTTTGGATTAACTTGTCTTGAAATTGTTTGGTTAGATTAGCGTTTGCCGACTTGTGTTTAGCTAATAACAAAAGTCCTGAAGTACCAAAATCTAATCTGTGTACAAGGGTTATGCCTGCAAAATCTTGGATCAAGCGAAAATGTACCGAGTCTTTATTTAACGGGTTTTTACCCGACAAGCTCAGTAAACCACTGGGTTTATTGATCACCAATATATGTTCATCTTCATACAAATATTCAATTTCTTGATGGCATTGTGGCGCGATAAAATTATCTACAACTGACATGTGAGACTTGTATAGTGAGGTATATTTTTATACTAACATGAAGTTTAAGGCCTTTGATTCATTATCAATAGGCCTAGTTTCTGCTTGCTTAGTTTTTTGCAGCGCAATATAGATCGATAAATTTTTGATGAGAGGGCAGGGAGGATGCGCGTTTATATTCAAGTTCTCGCATATCATTCAAAAATTTAAACAGCTCATTGTCACTCATATTATCCACAATAGGATGATAGTTTTGTGGGATTAATCCTTGGCCGATCATGACTTGCATCCAAGAGTCTTCAAATAATTCGTCATTTTTAAGGCATACATGACCCGATTGTTTAAACAATTCAATTCTATGTTTGAGTGAATCAGGCAATTGCATTTCTTGTTGATATTGCCAATAGGGACTGTCTTTTCGTTCGGTGACCACATAATGTAAAATAATAAAGTCGCGAATAGAGTCGATATCCACAGCTGTTTGCTGATTGAATTCGTTTATATCTACTTGGCGTAGTCCATTGACCGGAAATAACTTAAGTAGTCGTATTATTGATTGTTGAATAAGGTGAATGCTGGTTGATTCTAAAGGTTCTAAAAAGCCAGAAGAAAGCCCAATGGCGACACAGTTTTTATTCCAATGCAGTTTACGTGTACCTGTTTTAAAAGCTATTTTTCGTGGTGAGGTAAGTGTTTCGCCTTCAATATTGTTGAGTAGATGCTTTTCGGCATCTGTATCAGACATAAATTTACTACTGTAAATTATGCCATTGCCCACGCGGTGTTGTAAGGGAATTTTCCATTGCCAACCACTATCATGAGCAATAGAGCGGGTATACGGTTTGGGGGATTCAGTTGATTTTGTTTGCACAGCAATAGCACTGTCATTTACTAACCAATGTGACCAATCTTCGAAGGGAGTATTTAGCGCCTCACCAATCAATAACGCCCTTTGACCGGTACAATCTATAAATAAATCGCCTTCAAACTTTTGTCCAGATTCAAGGGTTAAACTTCCAATTTCTCCAGAGTTTTGCAATAAGTCAACGCTGGCTATTTTCCCTTCAACTCTTGAAAAGCTAGTATTTTTTTCACATAACGTTCTTAGGTACGCCGCATATTTTGTTGCATCAATGTGATAGGCATAATTAATACCCTTATTTTTGACTCGAGCGAATTTATCCATTTGCGCCGCCACTTGTTCTACACAAAAGTCCCCAAATTCATGTTTTAAACCGAGTTTTTTACCTCTTAACCAAAAATGTTGGAAATCAGCTGCCCAACATCCTTTGCCAGTTTCACCAAAGGCATGAAAATATTTATGCTCTTTAGTTTTCCAATTTTCGAAGCTAATCCCTAGCTTAAAAGTGCCACCCGTTGCTTTTAAAAGTTCAGCTTCATTGATGTTCAATATTTCATGGAAAAATTGTAGGGTAGGGATAGTAGCTTCGCCTACGCCAACCGTAGCAATTTCGTCAGATTCAATTAATACTACTTGGGTATTTTTAATTAACCGAGACATAGCTACCGCTGTCATCCAGCCTGCTGTACCACCGCCGGCTATTACTACTTTTGTTATATTTTCTTGCACTGTATTCTCTAACTTACTTTAAAATTATAGGTTTATTGTAAAGATTATCTTTGCTAACAAAAAGGCCTAGTGAAAATCACTAGGCCTTTAAATTTAGCTTATCAGAAATCTAAGATTACTGAGGTACTGGGAATAACTTAACGTTATCTATATAGAATGTTTGGTTAGCTGGAATATTAATTTCCACGCGAACTTTTGCATTTTCCCAATCAAACTCTACATCGCTTGCATACTGACTACCGTTCCAATCGGTACCAACAGATTGTGTATTTAAGTGATATGAGTAGGTATTCCAAGCAGTTGCACTTGGTTTAGAAAATGCGCCTTTACGTACCCAGTTACCCGACTCTTCATCTACTATTCTTGCTAGTAGTGGAGAGGGGTCAGCTCCATTTATTCCCGCATAAGTTGGGTTGCGTAAATCAAACTGCAAGATATAACGCATGCCTTTTTTGATCCCACCTTGAATTAGGGTGTTTGAATCCAAATAAAGCACACCACCACCTGCGCCACCTGCTGCTTCAAGTCCATATTGCAGGTCGTCTGAGTTTTGAACTTTATTAGCATCTTCAGTAACCGCTAGGGTTACATCTCCAGATACAGCCCAACCGCCTGCAGTACCAGAGGTAAATACACCATCTGGGACTAAATCGCGAGATTTAGCATATCCGAACTTCACTAAAGAGAAGTTATCGTATGTACCTGTGGCTAAACGATAAGTCACATCGAATGTTGAATCCTGCTGGAAGAACTCGTCAGCGTCCAAATAGGTTAAGGTATGTTCTACCCAATTTGTTGTGCCGCCATTCGGTGATTCTTCGATTTGGAAGCTATCGCTGGTGTCGCCATTTTTATTAAAAGTAACACGTACACCGCCCCAAGCTGTGGTCTGTTTACCGTAGAAGTTGATGTAGTAATCATCACCTTCTTCGATTCTGCCTTGGTCAATACCTGTTTGATCAATTTCAAAGAAGGTACTGTCCGCCGATACGTTCAGACCATACTCACCAACAGCAGCTGCTTCAGCGGCAACGGAGACAACGCCGTCTCCACCCATCCAAGCACTTCCGTCTAGGCTACCTGTTTCAAATCCATTGTGAGCAGGCTCAGCTTTGTGGAAAAGGTTGTGGTTAGCACCAGTTAACGTAATGTTTAATGTATGCTCTTCTGATGTGAACAAACCATCTGTCAACTTATAAGTGTAACTTAATACCTGTTCTTCACCTGGTGCTAAGTTTAAGAACCCGTATGGGTCAACTCTAACCACGTTAGGATTAGACAAATCAACACCATAACCATCACTACCAGCAGTTGCTACAAAATCAACCACTTCCATATTGTCGCCATCCAGGTCAATTGCCCCGGACTGTAAACTAAATACAGAAGTAAATGCTGAAGTTGACATCGATACTTCTGTTGTCGGCTCATTGAACTCCGGCGGATTAACTAAATCTGCACCTTTGATATTCACGAAGAAACTACGGTCAACAGTGTTGTTACCATCTGTAACTTGAAAAGTAAATTCTAAATCTACTTCTTCTCCACGAATTAACAAATCAGCGTAAGGTGCTGGATCTATTTCTACCGTGTACTCTGTCACACCACGTTCTTCTGTCCATCTAGAAACTGAATTTACGTCGTTAAACACACCTGCAGGCATACCAGCTGGACCTGTTATACCAATAATACTTAAACGTTCTACAGCATAATGTGCTGTCTCGTAAATTTCGGTTAAGTCGCCTTTTTTAGCTATTAGCTCTTGAATATCTTCAATATCCTGATCATAAATACCATGTGCAATATTGAATCGAACAGGTGCTGATTTTTCAGAAAGCGATATTGAAATTTCGCTTTGAGGGATGCTTTCACCAGTATCTGGATCAATTACTACCTCATCGCTGTCTATAAACCTTTGAAGGAATACAGGTGCGGCATCTTCACCGTCGATAACAACTTTAATACGTCTATCAATAGTGGATACACCATCTGTCACTTTATAAATAAGGTGAAGCTGGGATGTTTGTCCGTTTATCAAAATAGGTGCAAAGGCAGAGGGTGTTACCATTAATGAGGTTTCTTTGATTTGGAAACCATAAATCACTTCATTGGTAATCGGTAAGTTTTGATACTCACGTATATCTTCTTCTTGTTCAAAGCTGGTATTAACGATATTACCTTCTGCGTCAATTAAGCCCAGTGCCTCTAAAATAGGATTACACATTTCAGGGTAAACTGGTGCTATTGCAACGGTACTTGAACAATTTGGGCCTTCCCACACAAATTGAACATCTTTAACTTGTAAGTTAGACCCGTTGTCAGCATCGGTAATACCCGTTAATAAATCAATTTCAATATGCGCAACAGGTTCAGGGTTTCTTGCATCGTTACTTGGGAAGTCACCTGCACTTTCCTTAAAACGATATTCCCATTCCATCTTGCCATCTGCATTGTCATAGGTAGACGTCATCCACTTAATTACATCATCAGCATAAGCAACAGCGTCGCTATTACCTTCAACTAAAAGAGCAGATGCATCCAAAATAGGGGCAGTTTTATTTTCTATTTTAACAATATCTTTATTATCAGATCCTCCACCGCAACCATATAGTGCGGTCATGATGGCTGGAACTAATAGATTTTTATATTTAAATTTCATTTTAATCATCCTTCACTCTAGAAGTTAACACGTAGGTCTAAACGGTAAGTTCGGCCGCTAAACTGCAATAGCGAAGTTCTGCTTGTATCTGCATCATCATTAAGGGCATTACCCTCGTTAAACAGAATTGAATTGCCTTGCGCATCTACATCACCTAAATCATGTTCACGACTGGTGTAGTAACGTCTTGTTTCTTCGTTAGTCACATTAATGGCTTGGAAAGAAACCCGAATATCGTTCGATATCTGGTAACTCGCCGATAAATCAAGCGTGCCATTACCTTCTTGCCATACTGAACCTTCGTTACTAAAGCGATCCACTAATTCATCAGACTTACCTCGGTAAGCTAAACGAATTTGGTGTCCGTCTTGTTCCCAGAAAACCGTCGCATTGTAACTATGTTTAGGTGTCCATGCTTGTGGAAACTCAGGTAAAATTTTACCTTCTTCAATAGTAGACTCTTGTTCGTCTGTCTTAGACTCTTGGTAGGTATAGTTCATGGTAGTACCTAAACCACTCCAAATTCCCGGTAAGAAATCATAAACTTGTGAATAAGAAAGTTCGATACCGGTAATAGTTGCGCCCACACCGTTAATAGAACGGCGTGCGTCATATCTACCACAGTAATTGATTAAGTCAGAATCATCATAAAACCAATCATTACTTACTTGGTTTACTGCTGCCCTAGCCGGCGCACAAGCTGCATTTCCAATACTTGTAAAACCTGTTGGATTAACAGCAAAATACTCACGGATCTGCTCTTCGCTTATGATCAAGTTACCGGCATCATAATCAGTTAAATCTTTGTCCCGTAAATCATCTACGTATACCACCGACGATTCTTCTTCAATAAAGTCAGACATGTCTTTATTGAATATAGCTACAGATACCATGCTGCTAGGATTAAAGTACCACTCCAAAGATAAATCTAAATTGATAGACTCTTGTGGTAACAACTTAGGGTTGTTTAGTGTAATGTTGGAACCTCGCGTGGATAGACCAGGATCACCCCAAATACCTTCGTTTAATTGGAAGCCTGGTTTTAAACTATCAATTGGCGGACGGGACATGGTTTTTGACACGGCAAAACGGCCAATTAAGTCCTGAGACATTTGATAATTTAGGTTTAAGCTAGGTAAAAATAAATCATAAGTGTTAGTTCCGCGTGTTTTGAAAGTACGTAAACTGTTGTCGATGTTTGCATCAGGATCATCGGTAAAAATATCATTTACCAATGTTGATGGATCACTATGGCGCCAGTTCCACCAAGCGCCACTTTGGCTGGCGTTTTGGGTTGTACGCCAATCAAAACAAGGGTAACCCGCTGGGTCTTGAGGAATACGGGTAGGATTTTCTGGATCAGTTGTTCTATCCCAACCTATGCCGTCAATACGGTTTTCGCGCATTAAGGCTTGTCCGTTGGGGTCATACAAGTTGTCTGTGTTACAACTTTCTAAATTTGGATTACGTAACTCTTTCCACACAAATGGATCGAAGTAACGGTTTAAGTTGGTACTAGCGAATTTAGCTCCTGAACTACCAGAGGTTTCAAGCTCAGTCTTCACATAACGAATACCCACATCACCGGTTAGTTTTCCATCTAGGTATTCAAAATTGGCTTTAAAGTAAGCGGCAGTGTTTTCTAAAATAGCTTGGCGAGTACGAGAGTCATCTACTTCTATGTTGTTGCCATCAATACCGTAAGCCATTTCGATAAGCTTTTGGTCATCAACCATGGTCCAACCATCGGTAATATTGTTACGTGAAATACCGAAAGTAGACATAAAGTTATCTACTGGGAATGTTTCATCAGAAATAAAGTTAGCGGCGCTAATAGTATTGATTCCGTCGCCAGCTACTATACCTTTCAGACCGATAGCGTTTCCTTCTGGGTCATAACGCACCACCACTACTGGCTCTACTGTCGTACGGAATTGACCATTTTGGTCATCAACATATTTATCACGCTCTGACCACTTTGCACCAAACTCAATTTTAGTAATACCAGCAAAATCCATGTCGTAATCAAAATCTACAAACGCGGTCTTCTGAGTGTCTTTTACTTCACGGTCACTTAAGGACATCCAATTCACTGCTTGTGCCGCGATATCGTCTGGGTTAAAGGCTGAACGCCCCATGTTATCGCCATTGTCTTCAGGATCCATCAAAGATGCATAACCATCACCAAAGACCATTTCACATAAACCACTTGTACAATCGTAGCCAGCTGGTTGGATACCTGTATGTGGAGTGCCGAAAGCATCAGCTCGCGCTTTTACTTGTGATTGAACGCCATAGCTGTTTAACAGGTTCATAGACACTGTATTAGTAGGCTCTAAGTGAGTTTCAGAATAGTTTAGGCCAACTTCAACTTTAAAGTCTTCAGTAATGTATTGAGAAATATTTAAGTTGGCTACTTTGTTTACTGTGGTACCGCCACCATTTCGACGTTGCATACCGCCGTCAGCAAAACGGTTAGTGTTCTTAACTAAGTTTCTTGACTCAGTGTCTACTACCCACCAATCTTCTTGCGGATCTGAGTAAGTCGGATAGTTGTCTTCACCACCACCGGCCGAAGTCGGATTGTATATACCTTCTTCGTAATTTGGTAGGTGGTTGTTAGGGCGAATATTGACCCCGTGGTTGGTGTCCACTACATCTTGTTTCGCCCAATTAAGGTTTAAAACGATGTTAGTGTCATCTGTGGGTAGGTATTGTATAGAGGCATCTAATCCCTGACGATTACGCTCGTTAGTGAATAAAGAATACTCGATTCCTTTAGCAGCTAATACGGAGAAATCATTTATGATATTACCGTCTAGATCCCTTGCTACATGTCCAGTAACTACATCATATTCGTTAATACTCATTTGATCGCGACGAATAGATGAGGTTTCATCTACAGCGGTAATCAAAATGCCTAAGGTTTCATCTAACAATTTGTGAGAAAACGTACCTGAAAGCTTATAGTCACCTTTTTCGGAGAATTCATTGTAACGACCTTGCAAGGTTAAACGACGCACATCTTTACTGATGTCTAATGGTTTAACTGTATTAAGTTGAATTGATGCACCTAGTGAACCTTCATCGTGATCAGCACTTGGGGTTTTAACAACATTAATACTAGACAATACGTCAGAAGAGAAAGCACTTAAATCTACCGATTGGTTAAAATCAGCGGTAGTAAGTGTCACACCATTCAAACTAATGACGTTTTGGTTCGGGTTAGCACCACGAACCGTGACCATAGTTCCTTCACCATCTGTACTTTGTACAGATACACCGGTTACCCGTGATAGAGCATCAGCGATGTTTTGGTCGGTAGATTTACCAATGTCTTCGGCAAAAATCGAATCAGAAACGTTTCCGCTTAATCGTTTTTGGGCCATTGATTTTAGTAAGCTGCCTTTAAAGCCAGTTACTTCAATGATCTCTGTTTCATCATCATTTTCATTTATTGTGTCATTGCTTGCGACTTGACTGGTTTTAACACCTGCCACTTCAGCTTCTTGAATTTCGTTTTCAGCCGCATAAGCGACCGAACCACTAGCTAACATAGCTAATGTCAAAGCACTAAGCTTGAACTTCATTCGTGTATTATTCATGTATGCCTCCGAGTAGACGGTTTTAACTCTGATCGCAGCTGACTCTATATTTGCCGTTTTCAGCGTTTCTCTAAATATTGTGTTTTTATGATTTAATTATTTTAAATTCAAAACTAATTTATCGTATATAAATATCACCTAGTTGATTATAGCTAAAGTAGCGTAAAACAATTTATCAGCATAGGAGATTGTTAACAATATTGATAAGTGTTAATTAAGTCAACAATTCTTTTACAAAAATACGTATGTTAATGATTGTAAGGAACACAGCAATACACTCTTAAGCTGCTTGTATTTAGTTTGTTTTAATGTTTTTTTTACCTTTTTATAGCATTCTGTGTTTACAGTGAAATAATACTAAATAACATTGTTAATATTGATTTGCCTGTAAATTTAACTTTTTAAACACGCACCTTTGGTTGTTTTTTATGCGTGCTGGCATGCTGTTATAGGCAAGATGCCGTTGATTGGTGAAATAGTCAGCCACAAGGTGGCTGTACTCTCAGTTTTAATCTATTTGTGTAATATTGAAGTTCTAGCGCTATGAAGGTGTTTAATCTAGTTCATTCTGTGTATCGAACTCAGCATAAAACTGAATTAAAATAACTTTTAATATCATTTATTTACTGATGTTAGGTCTTGCTAATTGAAGCCTTGATAACGAAATATTGTTGTTGTACTGTCAGATTGCTGAGTCTTGGTGGATTCACACAATGTGCATGTATGGAGTATTAAATACTGCGCAATAACGCTATGTTGATTATATAACTATTAAAAGTGTAAATTCTGAGCCATGAAAAAAAACACATCTTCTGAAAAAAATATCCTAATTGTGGGCGGTGGGACTGCAGGATGGATGACAGCTAATTTATTAGCAAAATCACTTTCTTCACAAGGTTTTAACATTTCACTGCTGGAGTCTAGCAATATTCCTACAGTTGGAGTGGGCGAAGGCTCAACACCCTATATAAAGAGGTTCTTCGATACCTTAGGCATAAGTGAGCAAGAATGGATGCCGGCATGCCATGCTACATACAAAGGCGGAATTACGTTTGACAATTGGTCTACAAAAAATGGCCATTCAAGTTACTTTCACCCTTTCACAAGCTCGTTAGATGCAAATAGCTTCGATGTGTTTAAACAGGTCACTATGTTAAGACATGCTAATTATCATGTAGATGCTCACCCTAATAGCTACTTTTTACAGGCCGAATTGATTAAGCAGGGTCGTTTACCCGTTTCAAATAATCAATCTAAAGTTAGCTCTATATACGCCTACCATTTTGACGCTACCAAACTAGGTGCGTTTTTAAAACAGCATGCAGCAACACTAGGAGTGAAGCATGTAGTTGATGAAGTCAATCAGGTGAATTTAGGCAATTCAGGGGAGATTGCTTCAGTAACTACTAAAGCAGGGCGCACAATAGAGGCCGATATATTTGTTGATTGCACCGGTTTTAAAGCGCTGCTTATACAAGAAACATTAGGTGTTGAGTTTAATTCCTTCAAAGATAACTTATTTAATGATTCGGCCGTAGCTATAGCGACGGTGAAAAAAGAGCAGTATGCCCCTCACACCGTTTCAACAGCGTTAAGTACAGGTTGGAAGTGGGATATCCCCCTGACTTCCAGAACCGGAAATGGTTATGTATATAGTAGTGATTTTTTGTCTGCAGATTTAGCTGAGCAGGAATTAAGGCAAGCTATCAATGCTACTGACGGTAATACAGATGCAAGGCACCTTAAAATGAAAGTAGGCCGCTTGGAAAAACATTGGCATAAAAACTGTGTAGCTATTGGATTATCTCAGGGATTTATTGAGCCATTAGAGGCAACTGCTTTACACATAGTACAGTTGTCGATTGAGCAATTTATTGTGCAATATGAACGTGGTAACTATACAAACCAATATCAAGATTTTTTTAATCACGGGGTTAATCATGTGTTTGAACATATTCGTGATTACATTGTGCTGCATTATTTAACAAATAGTCGAGACGACAGTGAGTATTGGAAAGCCTGTCGAAACGACATTAAAATATCAGATCGGTTACAAGCCGCAATGGAAGTTTGGTGTAATGGTGGCGATTTAGATGCTGAGCTTAATCACCAACAAGTAACACAATATTACTCGTCAATGTCTTGGCATGTGTTACTGGCAGGCATGGGAGTATTTCCTGAACTTAATGTCGCACAGGAAAATCCTCATCTCCAAGCTCAACAAGTACTTAAAGATTTAAGGAAAGAAATTGGCAGCCATACCCATTTCTTTCCATTAAGCTCTAACAATAGGGGCTAATAATTAACTCGAATATTTGGCTTTTAAATTGTTTAGAAAATCACTGTGAGCTGGAAGTTTAGCCACCTCATTTTGAATTGCTGAATGTACATTTTTTAATACTTGGGCCGCCGCTTCTCCCGATACGCCTGGCAGTGAAAAACGTTCATAACTATCCAGGTATTTTTGGCCAATTAATATTTGCACCCAACTTTCGAAACTAAACAACTCACGGGGATCAATATTGATATAACCTGTTTTAGAAAATTCTGCTAAACGTAATTCTAGTTCTTTAGGTATTGTCATTGTTTTGCAATCCTTCCAAAACTTTGAGTCATCTCTTTGGTTTACGTGGTAGTGCAAGACGAGAAAGTCTCTAATTCCTTGGGTTTGAAATGCAAAAGTGGTATTAAACATTTTACTATCGTGCCAATTACCTTCATCTAGTTGTTCTCTAAGCAATAAGGCATACCTATAAATTAGATGAATGCTGGTTGACTCCATAGGTTCCATAAAACCACTGGATAGCCCTATGGCGACGCAGTTTTTGTACCAAGGTTTGGTTAAGCAGCCAGTTTTAAAGGGAATGATCCTAGGTTCGGTGATCGCTTCTCCATCAAGTTGAGACATTAATTCTTGCCGTGCTTCTTGGTCAGAGATGTATTTGCTGCAATATACATAACCATTACCGGTTCGAGTTTGTAAGGGAATTTGCCAACGCCAACCTGCTTGCATTGCAATGGCTTTAGTATAAGAAGCCAGAGAATGCGATTCATTTTTGGTTTGTACTGCAATCGCTTTGTCGCAAGGTAAAAACTCTGTCCAATCTTCAATTTGTTGACCTAACTCTTGTTGGATTAAACGGCCTACACTTCCCGAACAGTCGATGAATAGATCGCCATCTATTTGTACATCATTATCTAAGGTTAAACTGGAAATATCACCCGTAGGGGATAATTGCACATCCTTAACTGTTGCAGTGATATGTTCAATTCCATTTTTAACACTAAAATCTTGTAAGTATTTGGCCATAAGGCTTGCATCAAAGTGCAATGCAAAAGACAAATTACACAATGGATAAAACCCTTTGTCGTCTGCATCTTTAGGTTTAGGGGCCGGTGGCGCAAACCTGTTGTTGTAAGCAGCTACCGCAGAAGGGAAAAATGGAGTAATACTTGTACTACCGGTTTTATGAGCCGTTCTAAACCAAAAATCTAAAAATGGTATTTGATCAACTTTAGTCCCCAGTTCGCCAAATGCATGCATATATTGCTCGCCTGGTTTTGACCAGTTTTCAAAATGAATACCATACTTAAAACTACCGTCAACTTTAGTGATCAGATCACTATCATTTAATTCCAAATATTCTATTAGTGAATATATAGGTGGAATACTGGCTTCTCCTACGCCAATTGGCTGTATTGTGTCTGATTCAATTAATGTGACGGTATAATTAGTTTGCGCTAAATTTTTGGACAATATTGAGGCTGTTACCCAGCCGGCTGTGCCTCCCCCTAATACCACTATTTTCTTTGTTGTGTTGGTCAAGGTCGCTCCTCAATGGGTTACAAAAGGTGTACTAAAAAACGTTGTGTTATTTCAGTATTTGAAATGAATTATAAGCATCTCTGAATTATTCATCTATAAAACTTTCTATTTAAAGTCATTTCTATATCTAGATTTATAGAATTTAAGCTAATTAAATGTGGGCATTATGTTTCTTTATGAGAGGCCGTGCTGATGTTTTAAACGTCTTAGTCATTAATAATCCCAAATTAATTAGCGAAGAAACCATCTGACCGAAATTCACCACCCCACAACTGCTTTTTAACTTATGGACATTCTTTAAATATATCTTTTAATCATGGTAACCAGCTTAGTAACACTATAAGTTGGAACTGATTGAACCAAAAAATGAACATGATCTAAATCAGTACCTATCTCAAGGAACTTAATTTCATATCGTTTTTCTATTTCTAAACATATCTCTTTTAGTTTTTCATCTACTTTTGGATCAAATTCAACCTTTCTATATTTTGCAGGGAAAACTAAGTGGTACATCAAAACGGTTACATTATAACGCTTGTGAATATATTCGCTCATGCGAATACTCTATAAGATTACGCCGCAAGCGGCGAGGAATCAAACCCGAAGAAGATTAATACACGGCATGTGAAGGCTAGAGCTTTATTGCAATATGCTTGAGTCACAATCAAAACTAACTTTATAAGTGCACAATTTATCTTGGGTTATGTATTCAGCCTTAAACTTTAGCAGAATCACTCATTAATCGATGTTTTCACCAATAATTCATAAAATATAATTTAAAATAAAGTGTAAAAATGTTTACGTGAATTTATACTTGCTGGTTAACTCCCAATGGGGGCTTTTATTAATTTGAGAGTCTAAGTAAGTATTAATAGTTATTTAATATGGAAGTTTACAGTGCAAAAAGTCAAAGAGTATAATATATCGGCCGCGAATGTTTCGCTTGAGAATATCATTAAAAATTCACATCAACCTGTTGTTTTTAAAGGGCTTGTAAGTGATTGGCAGTCGGTTAAAGAGGCAAGAAAGTCAAACGAGTGTTTAAATAAATATTTGACTCAATTATCTTCTAAGCCATCCAATAGAATAGAAGCATATGAAGCAACTGAAGAAAGTAACGGGCGTTACTTTTTTGGTAATTCATTTGATGAGTTTAATTTCAATAAAGTTGCTTATTCTTTTACTGATTTTTTACAAAAAATTCAGTACATTTCTCAACAAAACTCAAATAAGACGTCTATTTATGCCGGTGGTAAACAACTTTCTAAACATCTTGATAATTTTGCTAGGGACAATGCGCTTAGTTACGATTTTGGGCGACCAGTCGAACCTAGAGTTTGGCTTGGGAATTCGTCCGTCATTTCTACACATTTTGATACCACTGATAATATTGCGTGCCTTGTGAGTGGTAAAAGAACATTTACCTTGTTTCCAACTGAACAAGTGAAAAACCTTTATCCTGCGCCGTTTAATCATACGATTGCGGGCGCAGCAGTCAGTATGGTTGATATTTGTAATCCTGATTTTGAACAACATCCACTTTATCAAGAAGCACTGGATAACGCATTCGTTGCTGAATTAGAGCCTGGGGACGCAATTTATATTCCTCTCCTTTGGTGGCACAACGTTCGTTCAGAGGGAGACCTTTGTATGTTGGTTAATTATTTTTGGACCGCTGATACTAGAAAATTAGAGTCTCCTATGAACTTTTTATATCATGGTTTATATACGTTATCTCATCTTTCACCCGAAGAAATACTGTCTTGGAAAGCCTTGATAGATCATTTTGTCTTTAAAACAAATGGAGAGCCTATGACTCATTTGCCTACAAATAATCAAGGGATATTTGGTGAGATCACGGCTGAACATGCATACGATATCCGAGATCTAGTGCTAAGAGAAATGGGCTTTGATTTAGAGTTTGTTAAAAAAGGAAAATATTCGACTCCAAGCTCAGCAAGTACTTAAAGAGCTAAGGAAAGAAATTGGCAACCATACCCATTTTTTTCCCTTAAGTTCTAGCAATAGGGGCTAATAGTTAATCCGAATATTTGGCTTTTAAATTTTTAAGGAAATCACTATGAGCTGGAAGTTTAGCGACTTCACTTTCAATGGCTGAGTATACATTTTTCAAAAATTGAACTGCTCCATCTGCTGGGATATCGGGTTGAGCGAACTTTTCGTAACAGCTTAAATACTTTTGCCCAATCAAAATTTGTACCCAACTTTCAAAGCTAAATAACTCTCTAGAGTCAATATTAATAAAGCCAGTATCTGAATATTCTTTAAGCCTTGATATAAGTTGCTCTGGCAAATCCATATTGCGGGAGTCTATCCAAAACTTGGAATCGTCACGTTGGTTAATATGATAATGCATGACAAGAAAGTCTCGAATGCTCCGAGTTTCAAAAGCAAAGGTGCTGTTAAATATTTTCTTGTCTATCCCTTTATCTCCATCTAATTGTTTGCGCAATAAAAGTGCGTACCTGTAAATTAAATGAATACTGGTCGATTCCATGGGCTCCATAAATCCACTCGACAAACCAATCGCTACACAGTTTTTATGCCAAGGCTTGTCTAAGCATCCTGTTTTAAATGGAATGATCCTAGGCTCTGTAATGGGCTTTTCTTCTAACGAAGACATCAATTCTTGCAATGCTTCTTGGTCAGATATGTATTTACTACAATAAACATAAACATTACCTGTTCTACTATGTAGTGGTATTTTCCAACGCCAACCAGCTTTCATAGCAATGGATTTTGTATAAGAAGGTATGTTTGTCCCGTCATTTTCGGTTTGTACAGCAATAGCTTTGTCACAAGGCAAATAGGCTGACCAATCTTCAATCTCTTGTTCTAAAGCTTGTTTGATCAATCGTCCAGAGCTGCCTGAACAATCTATAAATAAGTCACCATTGATTTGGTCACTACTATCTAAAATGAGACTAGTAATGTCTCCAGCCTTAGAAAGCTTTACGTCAGTGACGGTTGCTGTGATATGTTCAACACCATTATTAACACTAAATTCTTTTAAATACTTAGCCATAAGGTTTGCATCAAAGTGCAAGGCATAAGCTAAATTACATAAGGGGTAAAAAGCGTTGTCTGGTGCTCCTTTGGGCCTAGGTGCAGGAGGTGCAAATTTATTGTTATACGCAGCAACCGCAGATGGGAAAAAAGGCGTGATATTAGTACTACCGGTTTTTTCGGCAGTTTTAAACCAGAAGTCTAAGAAGGGGATTTGATTTAGTTTGGTTCCTAATTCACCAAACGCATGCATGTAGTGCTCGCCAGGCTTAGACCAGTTTTCAAAATGAATGCCGTATTTAAAACTTCCATCAATTTTAGCCACTAAATCGCTGTCGTTAAGTTCTAAAAATTCTATTAATGAGTAAATGGGCGGAATACTAGCTTCACCTACACCTACTGGTTGAATTAAATCAGACTCAATAATAGTAAGGGTATAATTGGTTTGCGATAAGTTTTTTGAAAGTATCGAGGCTGTAACCCAACCAGCAGTCCCCCCACCTAAAATCACTATTTTCTTTTTATTTTGTGTCAAGTTAACTCCTCAGTGGCATGTGAATTAGCATGCAGTGTCGAACTATTAATTTAAAATGAATTATAAGTACAGCATATATATTCATCTATAAAATTTCACATTTAAATTTAGTGGTGTTTTACATGGTTTGGGATCTACATATACAAAGTAGTGTTTAAAAGCCTTGTAAAGAGATGTCTGAGCTATCTAGAAGATGCCTATCATCAGATACATAATTATTCTTCATGCAGAATACCGATAAAATAGTTTTAGTTTTATTCAATTAAAACCTTTAGCTCAAGCATAAATATTCAAACTATTAATTAATTTAAGGTTAGCGCTGATTGAAGCTATTTTCTGGTGTATCGCGATATCGTAAAATAATGGTATTTTTTTATTTACATTAATGACCTCGTTTTTTCAAGTTAACATGCCAAATCACTGTAGTTCTTTGTTCGTTTAAATATAAATGTTTTGTTTGTAATTTAAATTAACCTTGTTACTTAGTTACTAAATAATTTTATTTTTAATCACATAATTTAGTTTTTTGGAAAATTTATAGTGAGTCCTATTTTTACCTCTATTTTAATGGTTTTATCATTTGTATAGGAATGTTAAGGCTTAAATTTTATATAGATAAGCTGACATGACTTCAAATATCCTGAAGTGTCGATATTTATTGAAATGGCTGCTCCTTTAATTACATAGTTTTTACAACTGGCGAGAGACGGGGAATCTCACTTTTGTAAATGCAGCCTGTTTTTTGTACAATGTTCAGTCATTGCATTTGGTGTATTGTTAACAATTGTGGTTTTTGTTTATATTCAAACTTACAAGTGAAAAATTTTTATTTTTTAGTATTGATCCTATAAATTCTAGCTTTTAGGGTTGCTTTGTTTTTATTTTTGTATGTAAAAGTAGTTATTCCCATATAAAGTTCTGGTGTTTTTTGGTTGTTTTTTGTCATCTATTTGTTAATCAGGAAAACATGGTTAAATGAAGATTGTTAACAAAAAGTAATTGACAAGTGAAAGTCTGCAAGTCTAAAGTGGCGATAAATCGCGTTATTAGATTTGGTTTTATCATTACTGGATTTAGTAAGCCGATGACATTCAATAACTAGAACTTTGGGACACTGAAATGACACAGACCAAACACAATTTTAAACTCAGCTCTATATGCATAGCGGTCTTGGCCGCAACAAGCATAAATGCTTTCGCTCAACAAGAAGACAAAAAAGAAGATGGGCTTGAAGTAATCGAAATTACTGGTATCAAAGGTAGTTTGAAAAAATCTATTAACGATAAACGATTTGCTTCAGGCATTAGAGACACAATTAACGCTGAAGATATAGGTAAGTCTACCGACCAAAATATCGCAGATGCTCTAGGGCGTGTGACAGGTGTAACTGTGGTGAGTAATGATGGGGAAGGTACTCAAATCACAGTACGTGGTGCTGATGCTAACCAAAATGCTATTACCCTTAACGGACAAACTCTTACTTCTACCGATTTTTCACAGGCTGTAGATTTAAGCTCTTTTTCTGCAGATACACTTTCTAAATTAGAAGTGGTTAAAACCGCTAGTGCCGATCATGACGAAGGTTCGTTAGGTGCATCAGTTAACTTAGTGACTGTAAGACCTCTTGATGTAGTCAATGATGTTCGTTCGGCAACGGTGCAAGGTCGTTATAGCGACTTCTCTGAAGAAGCCAATCATAAATTCCAGTTTTCAGTTAGTGAAAAATTCTTAGATGAAACTTTAGGTGTAGCATTAACTGTCGTTGATGAAACTAATGCTTATCGCCGAGATCAATATAGTGCAAATAATTATCAGGCGACACCGACCTTAAGACAAGGGCTTGACCAAAACGGTAATGTGATTTCTAATTTTAGAGCAATTGAGCCAGCAAACACTCAATATGAATTGCATGAAAACGAAAGTAACCGTCAAGGTTTAAGTTTAGGTGTTCAATATTTACCCACTGATACATCTGAATTAATGTTTGATGTGAATTTTAGTAAACAAGATTTAGTACGTACTTATGATTCTATTCAAGCCCGTGCAAACGCTGGTAAATTAAATCAAATTGAAGGCCTACCTTCTGCTGATAACCGTCCAGTTGCTCCGCAAACTGATCCTTATGAGTGGTATCAAGTAGATACTAGTACCAGTACTATGATGAAACGTCAGAATCGTTATGGCGCAGGTAATATGGCTCGCTCTGATGGTGGTACTGATAATGAAAACTTTAGTGCGACATTAAACTTTAAAACTGAGCTGACTGATTCATTACGTATGTCTGCTTTAGTGGGCATGTCAAAAAGTACATCTAATAGTAAACCAGGCAATGCTTATACTGTTATGCAAAACTGGGCACAAGTGACGCAGGGCATGCTTTATGATGCCGGAGCAGATATTCAGCCTGTAGGTTACGATTGTACAACAGGTGTAACCTGTACCATGATCCATGGTGAAGATATTATAGATTTTGGTGATAACCTCGACGATTATTATGATGAAGAAGGCGTGCTTAGAGCGGCCAATTGGGATAACACTGGTTTAACTGGTTTTAACCCTGCGGATACAAAAAGCTTTTTCTTAGGTTATATTCGGGAAACAGATGTAACCGTTGAAGATGAAATTAAAAACGCACAAATCGATTTCGATTACGATTTAGATGCGTTTGGTATCACTTCTGTTGAGTTTGGTGTAAAAACATCTACCCGTACTAAGTTTGTTGATAATCAAGCATATAACTATACGTCAGTTGCAGAAGGTTCGGTAGTAGAGCAACCTGATGGTTCTTTAGTGACTATTGTTAGCGGTACAATGATGGATATTACCGGTGACCTAATCGCTGGTGAGCCTATGGAATATGATAATTTCATGGAGTCCTTAGGATACGCTTCTAGTAGTGCTACCAGTGGTTGGGCACCGATTGATATTAAAAAAGCGAGAGAATCATTATTAGGGGCTGATGATCTGGTTAGAGACGTAGACAATACAGAAACTCGTTCTGCTGATATAGATACTTCTGCAGCGTATTTAAAGTTTAATTTTGAAGCCTTAGATGGCGCATTAACGGGTGACATAGGTCTACGTTATGTGAAAACAGAGGTTGAAGCTAATGGCTACAATGGCTTTAGTTTTTATGGTGATCCTAACCGCCCACAATTTGAATTTGATTTTAACCGCGTTACCTTAAGAGATTTACGTAATACTGATTTACCCCAATGTCGTCCATTTACACCAAGTATGGAAGGTGGTGGATATAACAATAAATATCAACGTGTTGATGGTTTAGGTTGGGACACTAGCGCAGGTCCAGATCCTTCTACATGGGTACGTATTCCAGATCAAGGCGCTTGTCATGATCCTGAGTATGCAACTTTTGCTCAAGCTTATGACGATTTCTATAATGATGAAACAAACACGTTAACCAGGCCTGCTAACGCAGATTATGGTATTAATTGGTTTAACATGTGGATGTATACAGATGTTAGAGGTAGCCGTTTTTACGCATATGATGAATTACCCACTTGGGATGGAGGCTTTGCAGCTAATGATACGACCCCGTATGACACAGTAACTGATAATAAATCTTTAAAAGCTACGCCTACTTCTGGCACTCATAGTTACTCAAATGTATTGCCGAGCTTAAACTTAAATTACGCTTTTTCTGAAGAAATGATTGGTCGTTTCGCTATTTCTAAGACTATGACTCGACCAGAAATTGATTTACTGCGTCCTGGTTATAAAGTCACAGAAGGGGGGTATTGGGGCACGGGTAATCCAAATGTGGGTTCCGTTACGTCGTATAATACTCAGTTAGAACCGCTTACATCGAATAACTTAGATCTATCCTTTGAATGGTATTTCTCTGATACGGGTATGTTGAGCGTGGCGTTGTATCGTAAAGACATGTCTAACTTTACTGATTTACAAACTTCCAATCAATATATCTTAGATGTGCGTGATGACAATGTTAATCCTGCAAGTGTCAATGACCTAGTAATGACGGTAGATGAAACTGATAGTGCATCAGAAAACTATGGTCTTGAAGGATGTCTTGGTTTAATGACCACTACTGATTTTGCTTGGTGGGCAACTGATCCGACTATCATGAGTAATGATTTACGCGACCTTTGTGCCAAGCCTAGTGTGACTAAAACTGTTAACGCTGAAGATGCCACTATTACCGGTCTTGAGATTGGTTATGTGCAAACTTATGACTTCTTATCAGAAGACTTTGGCTTACCTGAGTGGACCAATGGTTTTGGTTTATCTGCCAACTATACATATCAAGATAGCAGTTATGATTCAGAGATTGATGACGCCAACCCATTTGCTTATCCAGTTGCCGATACACCAGAGCATAGCTATAACGCATCGTTTTTCTGGGAGCAAAACGGTCATTCTATTAACGTGAGTTTCCGTGGCAGTTCTGATTCATTAGTGGGGCGCGACTGGAATACTAATCAAGGGGGACGTTATTGGAATAATGGATCGATCTGGAATGAAGGTAGGCAAACGCTAGACTTGTCAGCAAATTGGCAGGTTATGGACAATGTGTCTGTTAGTTTCCAAGCGATCAACTTGACCGATGAGGCCTATAGAACTTATTTCACTAGCCGAACTTTACAAGTTCAATCAGATGGGAACGGAGGTTTTACTAATCTAGTAGAAGGTAATCCGTTAGAGGGGGATGCCCCTCAACATCGTACGTATACACGTTATAAAGTAGGTACAACATACCGTCTTGGTGTCCGTGTAAACTTCTAAGAATACTACGATATGTGCGGGCTAAGGCCCGTGCATGGAATTGACAGATATTGGTAAATATAATTATGAAAACATTTAAAAAATCTCATGCTTTATTAGCCGGCTCGGTGTTATTAGCCTTAACTGGTTGTAATACACCTGATTATGAATATGAAGCAAAACCAAATACTAGTGCTCCTACCCACGGTGGTGATATTTTTGTATCTTTACCTGAAAAGTGGGAATTAAAAGTTGTTGATTTATTAGGTACAACTACCTCAGGTAATACAACCAACGATACTGTGGCTAAAGACGCAGATAAGGATTACTTGACAGTTAAAGACGTTGTTTTGACTGCGTCTATTAAAGATACATCAGGAAATGTTATCACCAGTGATTTGGAGCTGGTAGCTGGCGCAGTAGTGATAGACGGTAATTTTATTAATTATCGTCCAATTTTGGCAGAAGCTCAGGTTGATAGCGATCAAATATTATCAGTTGTTGCTGAGTATAATATTTCAGATGGTGAACATAGTGTAGCGCGTAAAGTGACGGTTGAGTTGGTAGGTGAAGACTTTGCACCGGAATTTGAAGCTGGGCTATCAGCTGGTGGCACGTTAGATAATGACACCATTAGCTTGGAATTATTAACGGGAGTCACAGATCAAGATGCTCAAGATGCGGTATTGTCTGCATCTAATATCGTTGCTGACGCAGCCAATCCATTTGACCTAGCCTTTTCTATAGTTGATGTTGAAAAAGTGAATGATATGGGTACACCTGACGACGCAGAGGATGATGTGACATATACAACACAACAAGTAGAGTTTGATGTCACTTCAATTTCTAGCTTGTTAACACGCGGTTTAAGTTATGACTTTAAGTTTACCTATGATGTGAATGATCATAATCACGCACTTTCACGTGATTTATCTCTTACCCTTTTGGCGGTTGAAGACATACCTGGTTCACCTAAAGTAGAAGAATATTTTACTAATGAAATTGTTCCTGAAACCTCAGGCGTTACTGTTGTTGATTTAAAACAGGGGATTGTTGAGCGTGAAGGAGATGAAATTGTCATTAGTGATGTAACAGTCAATGGTAAAACTTCTGATCTAGATTTTGGTATTTTAGATATTGATGAAGCAAACGGTACTGTGACAATCGATTCTCATGCTTTTTTCACAGAAGCTAAAGTGGGTAAAACATTTAAAGCGGCTGAAGTGATTTATACCGTAGCGGATGATAATGGTAACGTAACTGATGGTAAGCGTACTTTATCTATCATGGTTGAAGGAGAACAAGTTAACTTAGGGGCTGTTGTTGCGTCGAATGTTGATTTAGAAAACCCTTTATATGTTGGTCAATTTACCCAAGCTAATCTTGCTACTTTTACCTTCGGTTACGCCCATAACTGGAACTGTGGTGGTGATCAAGGGATCTTTATTTCAGAAGACGCTGCGCGGTCTGGTAATTATGGGTTACTGCTCGATGGGGCTATTTGTTATATTGGTCTTGATGACATTGCTACCCTAGAAGCAGGTCAAAAATACGCATTTTCTTATGGTTTAAGAAACCCAGAAGACTTGCCTAGTTCTGCTAACCCGTTTTCTCCAGTTTGGGTAACTAACACTACTTTAAACAATAAGTTTTGGAATGCAGCTCGTCCTGCGGTACAACCAGCTGGTGAGTGGAAAGAAATTATCACTCTAGTCGGTACGCATATGGGTGCATGGGCTGGTTATGAAGGTTCAACTCTGCAATGGGATATTGGACAATATGATCCAAGAGCGGTACATCACTTTGATGACATTTCTGTGGTTGAATACGGCGGTATCGACACGGCTGTGCATGATATCTTAGTAGATAATATAGGTTTGTTTGAAAATAACGAAGCTATTGTGTCTAACGCAGGTGTTGTGGAAATTCGTGATGACGCTGGCGATAAAAAGCTGTTCGTTGATGTTGGCGCTGAGTCATCAGTCACAGTGAGTTTACCTCTTAAAGCTGGCGCGATTAAATCTAATGCTCGTTACGTTTTATCTATAGAAGGTCAACTAATCAATCATGCTGCTTTGGGGTTAGCTGATTCTGTTGGTTATAGCGTGAGTTTATCAAATGGCGTAGACAGTATTGCTGCTAGTAATAATCCTATTACTTGGGCTGCTAACATTATGCCACAAGATGTGATTATTTCTGAGAATTACGGCAGAAGCGCTGAAATCGATTGGTCGCAAGAAACGATGACCCTTGATATCACATTTACTCAAGCAAATGCTCAATATTACATTAATAATCTACGTTTGATTGCTATTCCAAACTAGATAATAATTAATAAAAGCCCGGTGGATTGTTTCATCGGGCTTTTTTATTGGGTATAGAATAGTGTCTTTAAATTTTAGTTTAATTCAGGTTATTTACTAATAGACTTTAAATACTCACCGTGAGTGGGCATTTGTTGCACTTTTGCTTGAATATCATTTTCTATTTGCTTTAAAAAATTTGCTAATGCCGGTTCAGTTAATTCATCTGCAATAGGGTGATGTACATCTGGCACTAGACCTTGACCTATCATTACTTGTAACCAAGAATCGACAAATATTTCATTTCTTTTTTGTACAAATCGGCCTGTCTTTTTAAATAATTCCATTCTGGCTTTTAAAGAATCAGGTATATTCATATTTTTACAAAACTTCCAAAAAGGTGAGTCTTCCCTTTCTGTTTGGCAGTAATGCAAAATGATAAAGTCTTTAATTTCATTGTAGTCACGGCACATATAATCATTATACTCAGCCACTTGCAATTCGTTGATATCATTGCTTGGGAAATATTGGATCAACTGCATGATCCCTTGTTGAATAATGTGTATAGCAGTGGATTCTAAAGGCTCGATAAATCCGCCGGCTAAGCCCATGGCAATACAGTTTTTGTTCCAAAGCTGTGTTCTATGACCTGTTTTAAATTTGATTACTCTTGGTTCAGTCAGAGTTTCCCCTTCAATGCTGGATAACAGCATACTCTTTGCTTCATCATCATTCATATATTGACTGGAATAGACTATGCCATTACCCATACGGTGCTGTAAGGGGATGCGCCATTGCCAACCTGCATGATGAGCTATGGAACGAGTGTAAGGGGCTGGCGAATTGGTTAATTTGGTTTGTACGGCAATCGCGCGATCCATAGGTAACCAATGTGACCAGTCAGTGAAAGGGGTTTTTAAGGTTTCATCAATAAGTAGCCCCTTAAATCCAGAGCAATCAATGAATAAATCCCCTTCAATTTTTTGCCCGTCTTTTAATTCAAGGCTAGTGATATTGCCGTTCATAGGATCCGTATGAACTTGATTGACCATGCCCTCGATACGAGTGACGCCATTTTTAATGGATTCTTGTTTTAACATCTTAGCGTAAAGGCTAGCATCTAGATGATAAGCAAAGTTCACCCCGTTTGCTTGATGGGCAAATTTATTGTCAAGTGCAGCTTGAGCTTCAAAATTATAACGGCTAAAAGGTTTGGAAATACCTAAATCAAGGCCTCGTTTCCAATATTCATGAAAATTGGCTGCCCACATGCCTAAACCTGTTGAACCAAAACCATGAAAGTAACTGGCATCTTGTTTATGCCAGTTTTCAAATTGGATACCGAGTTTGAAAGTGCCAGAGGTTTGTTTGGTAAACTCAGTTGAGTTGAGACCTAAAATGTCATTAAAAAAATGTAAGCTGGGAATAGTGGCTTCACCGACACCTATTGTACCAATTTGATCAGATTCTACTAAGGTAATATCTAGTTTGGTTAGAGTTTTTGAAATCATTGCTGCTGCCATCCAACCAGCAGTACCACCACCTAGGATAACCAATTTATTTATCTTGTTGCTCATTTAAACCTCACCATGATTTTATGAATAACCCAATTCACATTTGCTTAATATTAAGTAAAATAGCTAACTGGATGCAGATTGTTAACAATACATAATAAAGGACTAAATTAGAATATGTGTTACATGATATTGCTCAAATATGCTGGTTTAAAAATTTCTATTAATACTTGAATACATCATTATTTGGCGTTTTAGGGATTTAAATTAATTGTTAACAATTGGTTTCATTTCTGATCTACGTTAATATCTAGCAACAGAATTATCAAATCATACACTTACTTTGCAGACTCGAATAATATTCAGTCAATGTGAGCTGTTAGTTTAAAAAAACAAAATACCTCTGCGGTATTAATTAATTTAATTGAGGGATATATGACTGAATCAACAAATAGTACTTTTGAGTTGTTAGACAGCAAAATACATAAAAATCTTAAGATCGACACTAGTCTATTAAATACCAAACTTAATAGAGTAAATGTGTCGAGTGTTATTGTTAGTGAGTTAAATACCTTAGTTCACGAATACGCTATTTTTATGACTAAAAGCCCTAGTTCTGGTGAGCTGCAATTAACCGCTGTTTTAGGTTTTGACGCTGGCGAAAACTTGTATTTAGATGGTAATAATTGGCGTGCGACATATATGCCTTTAGATATTATTCGACGTCCATTTCAAGCTTACATGCCTGATAAAAATAAAATGGATCAAGGGCATCTTGCAATTGATGTTGCTGCTGAACAAGTGAATAAAAAGAAAGGTGCAGCCTTGTTTGATGAACAGGGTAATAAAACAGAATATCTGCAGAAAATAGAGACGACTTTTTCACAAATAATGGGAGGAGTGCCTTATACGGCCGCATTACTTAAAGAAGCCGAAGATCTAAAACTGATTGAACCTGTGACAATAACAGTAGAGATCCCAAATAGAGGCAAAGTCGATTTAAATGGATTATACGGTTTTGATAAAAAGGCCATTGATAAATTAACCGGCGCAGCTTTGAAAAAAGCCCATCAATCCGGTCTTTTACAAGTTATTCATCTTATGTTGAGCTCAACCATACATTTACAAAAGTTGATAGGATGGTCGGCGGCGAACAACAAATAATTGCTCGTTATTAAGCATACATTTTCAGATTATTATCAATAATATTTACCAAGGACTTGCTACCAACAATTAGATGAGTTGTATTCCTAGAATAACAATTCATATGAGGTATCAAGTTCTTTCGCTATCCCCCTTCGGTATCATTTTTTTATTCTTCCATTAGGTATATTGCTTAATACCCGTTGCTAGTATTGATACTGTTTAGAATTGAGTGCGATCTATACCCTAGACTGCTATTAATTTAATAATGTGGATATTGTGCCATGGCACTGCGTATATTTTTGGATTGGTTGATTAGCATTCAATGGATAGTTTTATGCCTTTTTAGCCGCGCAATTTTTGCTGTCAACTCTGATTTCACAGAATTTAGTCAAGAAACAATTAATGTGAGTTACCTTACTCTAGGAATAATATCGGCTATTGTGCTGATCCTCTTGCTGGTCCTAAAGTTTAAATTATCTAATAGTCGCAAAACATTAAATAATAAACATATACAACTAAACCAACAGCTGGCATTACAAAGCGAAGTTAAGTCAGGAATAGTGCATATAAACACTGCTGGACATATTGTTTATATAAACAGTACTGCAGCCACTTTACTAGGCGGTAAAGCAGACAAGTTGTTACAGCAAACCTTCGCCAGTTTATTCAGCGAGAATTGCCAAGAGCATGTCAAGCAGGCTCTTTCGGTCTCTCAATACTCCAGCTTTCAAACATATTTAGCCACCAGTCGTCGCCATTTACACTTAGGGTTTAGCCAAGCAGATCCAGCTTTAACTGGTGTAGCTTATGTGCTGTCTTTAGTGGATGTGACTAATTATCAAAATAGAATTAACCAGGTCGAGAATGACATTAGTAATTTAGATGAGGCATTAATTAATAGTGGCGTAGCTAAATTAAGCTTGGATTTTGTAAATAATACTTTTACTGCTGATCCTGTATTTGTCGCTTTGTTTGCAGATCTCGATCTTGAACTGAACGAAATAAAATCTCTTAATCAAAGAATAACGAAAGCTCACCTATATGAGTGGGAACAAGCTTTAGCTAAAGCAGTCACCAGCCATCAATTAGATATTCGTTGTGAATTAATCTTTGATTTGAGTCAACAACCAGTTGTTAATGGTAGTCAGCCTATTGAACAAAGTGCTGTAAAAGTTGTACCTATTAGATGTGTGGGCCTAAGTCGTGAGAAAAATGCGGAAGGTCAGACAGTTAAAATGGATTTATTGGTGCATGATTTAACTGAATTAACTCAACAAAAAAATGCGAATCAAGCGCAACAAATACAAATTAAAACCTTGCTGACATCGAGCCCCAACCCTATTTATATTACCGATAAAGATGCCAATTTAATTGATTGTAATTTGGCTTTTGAACGTTTATTTAAACTAAAGCAAAGTAATATTTTAGGTAAATCGATTGAAGAACTGGCTTTATGGCCTGAAGAAATCAATAAGTTACATATGGCTAAGACGAGAAATACTGTTGCCGTTAGTTTATCTAAGGACAAGGAATTTGTTAGCCAATTGGCCGATGGCAAACCTTTAACTTTAAAGTTAAAACTGCAGGAGATGATAAATAGCAATAAACAAAGCACTGGTATGTTAGGTGTGCTGCAAGATTTGACTGAATTAACTCAAACTAAAGCAGAGTTGCTACAAACCCGTAAACACTTCACTACTATTTTAGATTTAGCGCCACTTTCGGTGGCTACTATTGATGCGGATGATCGTATTGTTAGCGCCAATATTGCTATGACTGACAAACTCGGCGTCAGTGAACGTGATCTTAAACAAGGTACATTTTATCAACTATTTAATGATCCTAGTAATGCAGGTAAAGCGGCTAAGTTGATCCAACAAACAGGACGGTTACGCCAGTTTCATGCGCATATTAAAGGCAAAAATGGTGAATTATATGCCAGTGAATTACATGTTGATCTGTTAAATAAAGAAAAACAAGAATACCTATGCTGGATTTCGGACAGGGCAGGGGAACAATTTCAACAAGATAAATTTGAGAGTTTGTTACAACACAGCAGCATGCCAATGGCTATTTTATCTGAGCAAGGATTTACTCAGCTTAATCCGGCAGCTTGCGAGTTTTTCAAAATAGAAGATCAACAAGAGTTATTGGGGGAAATGCCTTATTCACCAAAACTAAATGTAGATGAAATAGCGGCAACTGAGCTAGAAAGGCAAGTCACTAAAGTTAAACTAGATGGCAAGGCGAAGTTTTTTAGTTGGCAGCATAAAGTAGGAAATGAAAACCTTCCTTGCCAAGTTACCTATGTGCCTATGTATAAAGGCCAAGAGTTTGATTCAATTTTGTGTCTTTGGATGGATTTCAGACAAATCCAACAAGCTGATCAAGCAAGAAAAGAAGCTATTCATCTTCATCAAGAAGCTGAAAAACAAGTGGCAGAAAAACAGCAGCAATTACAATCTAGCCAAGCCCAACTTGTATCTAAGATGCAAAATCTAGCCAAAACAGAATCTCAATTACAAGCTGCTCAGGATGACTTGAGTGAGAAACAACAAGCCTTTAGTAGTTTGCAAGAGGCCCATGATAGTGTCACTCACAACTTACAAAGTTTACAAAAAGAATATAAACAAAACCGTTCTATGTTGGCGGAGGCGCAAGATGCCAATAGCGAACTGACAGCTCAATTAGAAGAGTCAATTGAAAAAGTAACAGGTTTACAAAATCAACGTAATCAAATTTCTGATGCTCTGCAATACAGCGAGAAAAAATTCAAAGCCGCACAAAAAAATCTGCAAGAAAGCGAAAAAAATGCCGAAAACTTACAACAGCAACAAATGGTTCAACAAAATAAAATGCAAGATTTTGTCGCTGAAATAGAACAATTACAACATTCTATCGAAGAAAAAGATCAACAGATCAATCAAGTAGGCAGTCAAATTAGTTCGTTACAATCCCAGTTAACCAGTTCAGATAATACCAGTGAAAAACTAAGACAGTCATTAATCAATCAACGTAAAGCTAGCGAACAAGCAGAATTACAACGTCGTCAGTTAGAACAAACTTGTAAAATGGCGCAGTCGGAATTAACCAATAAAGTGCGTCATGTTGAACATTTGCAAAATGAAATGCAAAAGTTTGAAGAAATGTCGACTCAGCAAAAAGGTGACATGCAACAACAACAGACGCAGTTGATGCAAGAGTTACAAGCTAAACAAGAGCAGTTACAAGAAACTGAACATGCTTTATTAAAAACAATTCAACAAACTGAAGCTGAAAAACGTGAGAAAAAAACACAACAGGCCTTGTTAGAAAAATTACAAACTGAGCTGTCTGAAATGGAACAAAGCAGTACTCAGCAAAAGCAAAAAATCGCTCAAACAGATCAAGATTGGCAACAACAACAACAAGCATTACAGAGTGAAGTGCAGGCTAAACGGCATGAATTAGCTAACACCCAAGGCAAGTTAGCAGAGATACAAAGCCAAGCCGATACCGAAAAATTAGCCCGTTTAGCTCATCAACAAAAACTAGAACAATTAACTGTTGAACTGTCTGATGTTGAAAATAGAGCTAGTAAGCAAAAAGAAATGATTGAGGGTAGTGACGAACAATGGCGTAAACATCATGCTGAGATTGAATTACAAAAACAGCAATTGCAGCAAGCTTTACTTGACGCTGAAAAGCAAAATACCCAACTTCAAGAAACCTTAGCCGGTAATTTACAACAGTTACAAGTTGCAGAGTCACAAGTATCTGAAACGCAATCAGGTGAACAAAAATTACAACAAGAGCTAGATGAAGCACGTAAGCAAGCAGAGCAGTTAGCTGAACGTTTAAAGCAACAAGAGCTACAAGAGAACAAACTCCAACAACAATTAAAGCAGCAGCAAAATTCTTTACAGGGTAGTGAGCAAAATATTCATTCTTTAGAAGCCAAACAAGCTGAACTGACTCAGGCATTAGCCAGTGTGCAAAAAGAATATGCTGACAGTAAAGAAAGTCTGAATGATAAACATAGTGATCATGCTGAATTATCTGCGCAGCTAAAAAACTTAGAGCAAGAGTTACAAACCAGTAAACAGCAACTGGATTCTAAAGAATCAGCCTTACAAGAGGCTAAACAACAACTCGAAACGAAAGAATCAATGTTAGCGGCTCAAGAATCTGAATTACTAGAAGCTCATAAAGAAGAGTTACAACAGGCTCAAGAACAAGAAATAGACAGCCCAAATGAAAGGTTACAGGCTATTGCTCAATTAACCATGCCGAGTGAGCCTGCTGTGTGGTTTGACTTGTTGCATTATCTACAGAAACAAACAAGTAACGAACCTTTACCTGTGGCACTGAAAGCCTTAATGGAAGAATTTGAACAAGCTATCGAACTGACAGAACAAGCTATTGACGAAGAAGACGTCACCAGTATATTACGTGGCGCCCGTAAATTATCTTTTGTGGCACAAAGTGTAAATTCTGCAGCCTTAACTGATGTAGTGAGTCGATTAGAAACAGATTGTCAGCAAGGTTTAGTAGACAATATCTCTATTTCTTGGCCTACTGTGAAACGTTCACTAAACAATAGTTTACGGGTGATATATTCTCATTTGAAAAATTAATGTTTGGTTTTTACAGAGTTCAAAAGGAATCTTGTTATGGAGCTTGGAGTACAACAAAAATTTGCTACTTACCCACCTGAGGTAGCGGTGTTGTTACACAATTTACGTGACCTTATTTTTACTGTAGCTGAACAACAGAAAATTACTGATATCAGTGAAACCTTAAAATGGGGTGAGCCCAGCTACTTGTGTAAAAGCGGCAGTACCATTCGATTTGACTGGAAAGCCAAAAATCCTGCTGAGTATTGTCTGTATTTTAATTGTAAAACTCGTTTAGTTGATACATTTAAAGAACTGTACGGTAACACTTTTACCTATGCCGGAAACCGCGCCATAGTGTTAACTATAGGGCAACCCATCCCCAGTAAAGAACTCGCTCATTGTTTGTCTTTAGCCTTAGGTTACAAAAAATTTAAACATTTGCATTTGTTGGGCGCATAACTTTACGGTTAGCTTGATATATTGTTCGTTCAGTAAAGAAAAAAATAGAATAAAACGGAATAATGCAGACTTGAGCTGACAGGGGCAAGTGCAGCAGCTAAATGTAGTGAAAACATAAGGTTAATAAAACAAAGCCTGTGAGGGCTTTGTTTTATTTATATACTTTAAAAAAGCTTCTAAAACTTATAGCTGACACCCATCTCAAAAGAACGTTCTGGTCCAACATAAATGCCTTGGCGTAAGCCTGTAATATAGCGCTTATCTGTGATGTTTTTCACCGCGCCAAACAAGCGTATATTATTAGCTAAAGAATATTGTGCGGTTAAATCTAGCAAAGTATAAGCTGGGATCAAACCACCCCAAATACCGCCTGCCGCATCAGTTGGAATAACTTCAATGTTAGTCGCATCGCCAAATTGTTCACCTTGATGGTGAGCCGTAAGTGCAGTGCTGATACCTTCATGTTGATAGTTGAAGGACAGGTTGGCTATTATTTTTGGAGTATAAGGCAAGCGATTGCCTAAGTTCTCGCCACTTTTAAACTCTGAGATAGGCACCCAAGTGGCGTTACTATCGATACTGAAACCAGAACCCAGTTTATAACCTAACATAAACTCCATTCCACGGTGTTCAGTTTTACCGCCATTAGACTGAGACAAAGTGGGATCGCTGTTGCCAGTAACTACTTGGTTACTAAAATTCATGGCAAAAGCCGCTACTTCGTAACTTAATGCACCTTGATTGCTGCGTAGACCAAATTCATAATTCGTTGAGTTCTCGCCTTCTAACTCTTGATCTGTTAAACCATCGAGTGCTACACCATTAGTGGCCGGAGAAAATGCACGATAGACACCACCATATAACTGGGCAGATTGGTTAAGATTATAAGTGGCGCCTACACCTGGTAATAACTCAGTATTACTGGTTTTAGCGGTACTATTATTATCGGTCAGTATGACTCGAGTTTGTTCGTATGATTCAACTCGCAAACCAGGTGTCACAGCAAAACGCTCGCTCAGTTCAATACGGGTTTGACCATGG
Source organism: Paraglaciecola sp. L3A3 (assembly GCF_009796765.1). Classification (NCBI taxonomy): domain Bacteria; kingdom Pseudomonadati; phylum Pseudomonadota; class Gammaproteobacteria; order Alteromonadales; family Alteromonadaceae; genus Paraglaciecola; species Paraglaciecola sp. L3A3. Next base: position 3,268,280 of record NZ_CP047023.1, on the reverse strand, counting down.
GCTGCATAACTGTCTGCAGAATCAATACGGTGACGATCATTTACTCCGGTACGATCAGCAGAACGTACTGCACGTATGCGCGTATCATTTGCTTCTTCTTGCATGTAACGTACGCCAAATTCACTATTGGCTGGCATACCCAAGAATTTGTGATCTAAGGTTAAACGGGTTTCTATGCCCACTCGATCAAATGTACGGTTATTGCCGGTTAATGAATCAGTAAAGACCCATCGACCTGCTTCATTAGAAGCGTCAGTATCGACATTATAACGCCAGTAATCACGTGTCACTTCACTCCAATATACCAAGGTTTTTAATGTTGCTTGGTTAGAAAGTGTTATCTCATGATTAATATCGAAAGCAGTACGGTCTGTTAAATATTTATCGTCTGCTCCAGGGTTGTAATTTTCTCCGGCCAAATAATCATCTTTCAACATACCGCGATAAGAAATATCGGCGTCATTTTCATAGCGAGATATTTTAATGCCAAGCTTTTGATCATTACTTAGAATGACTCCTGCTTTTGCCATGACATCGGTCATTTCGTAACCTTTATCCATAAAACCATCACTGGAGGCATGAGTTGCCACTATACCGGCAAAAGCATCACCTGATGTGTTTTTACCGCCAGCTTCTAGACTGACTTCTTGCATATTAAATGAACCAACTCTACCTGTTAGCATTGCACCATCGTCAGGGGTTTTAGTTTGATAGTTGACTACGCCACCAATAGTGGAAGGGCCATAGCGCAGTGATGAAGATCCTTTTAGGACTTCGACTCGCTCTATACGTTGAATACGAGGATTATAGTAGCGATCATTGCCAATAAATAAACCTGGAGCGACAGGCACACCATCTTCTAACATTAAGGATTTTGATTCGCTGGCAGACAAACCTCGGATACCAAAGTTGGCAACTATAGCTGTTTCTTCTTCACTTTTAGTGTTTATCCCTGGGATGCGGCGCAGAATATCTTCGGTAGATAAAGGCTGAATTTTTTCTATTTGTTTTCTTTCTACCACTACAACAGAACCTGTGTGTTCTAGTATCACAGAATTAGCACTACCTAATACTTGAATAACTTCTAAGGTAGGCATAATGGTCTTATCTTTGTTTTCAACTGCATCGCTTTTCTGCTGAGCAACAGTATTTAGTGATACTAAGGCTAGCGTTATGGCTACCGAGAGAGAAGATTGTCTGGTCTGCATATTTGGAATACTCACGTCAAATTAAATTATAGATTCTTAATTGTCGTGATTAGAACATTAACCCTAATGAGAATCAATATCGTTAAGGTTTAATTTTCTACTGAATCAATATAACTATTAATAAACTGGACTAAAGGCGTAATTAATCGGATTTGTATTTGTGCAAAATTGTCTTGGGGATATGGCAGTAATCGTTTGGAAAGCGGCTTAATCTTTCTTGGTGCTCTTCATCACTTTTTACATAGTTAGACAGAGGTAGGAGCTCAACCACTATCTTAGCTGCGTCGTCACGTTGTTGAATATATTGCCCTGCTGATTTCAAGTGACTATCAAGCGTGCTGTATATGCCTGTGCGGTATTTTTTCCCCACATCCTCACCTTGTTGGTTAATACTGTATGGATCAATAATTTCAAAAAAGTAGCCAGTTAGTTGATTAACATTGATTGTGTTTATATCAAAGGTGACTTTTACGCACTCTGCATAACCATCATATTCGCTATGGGTGGTTTTGCTTAAACCATTGGCTCTGCCAGCTTCGGTTGCAGTTACTCCTGGTAGGTGTTTAAAAAACTCTTGCACACCCCAAAGGCAACCACCTGCAAAATAAATGATTTCAAGCTGGGAGTTTGTATGCTTGTTTTGTTGCTTTGTTTTCATGTTTAGGCTGCTTGAAAAAGTATTAGAGATTAAGGGCTACCGGTTTTTGCACAGAGGCAGGATTGTTGGCAAAACTATTGGCGCTAGCAAAGTAGTAGGTGTTTACAACATCAAAAAATTAAATACGAACCATTATCATGTGAAATGTTTCACTCGGTAATATACAATGCCGATCATGACATATCAACCAAGCTTAACATTATCTTAGGGTAAGTCAGTTTGCTTGTTTCAGCCTTTAAAGTTGCCTTATGGCAGCAGTCGAAGAAATTCATCCCCAGTTAGTTAAAGCCAGTGTTGAGTGGCAAATAATCGCTCTTGCTTATGGCTAGATCATACTGGGTGAAATTGCCCATAATTGTGTTAAAGAGAGAAGATTAAATGAGCCAAATTAGACCAAGTGTTTTGCTTGCTTTGTTATGCAGCGCAGGAACTTGTGCAGTAGCATCCAGTGATACTAATGACGAAAATAGTGGCATTGAGAAAATTACAGTTAAAAGTTCCGCTACAGCTAATAAAGAACCTGTAGGCACCTTTGTTTCCTTAGTTTCAAACTTGGAATATGATCCGCGTGTTGATTTACAGTCACGAAATATGGGCGAGGCGCAAGCTGATGTGACCATCCGTGGTGGGATATTTGAAAATACCGGTTTTCGGGTGGGCAGTGCCACTTTACTCGATCCGCAGACCGGCCATTACTTTGCTGAAATTCCTATTGCTCCAGAAATGTTGAGCGGGCCAGAAATATTGACGGGGGCAGATAATGCCCTTTATGGGGTTAATAGCTCGGTAGGAACGGTTTCCTTTGGCTGGAAACCGATTAAAACCGCAGGCAGTGTTTCCCTCGGTGCAGGTAATCACAACTTTAACTTAGGCAGAGTACATGCCGGTTTCAGTGTGCCACTGGAAAACAGCAAGGATTGGCTTATCGGTTTTGAAGGTGAATACTCTTTTTCTGAAAGTGACGGCACTATCGAAAATGGCGACCACGATTTCAATCGAGCCTCTGGCCGTGTGCAACTTGTAGGGCCATCATCTCAAACTGATTTGTTTTTTGGCTCCCAAGATAAGTTTTTTGGCTGGCCAAACATGTATACGCCATTTAATGTTAATGAGACTGAAGACCTGAGTACACAGTTGTTAATGCTTAATCATAAACAGTATTACGCTAGCGATAGTAGCTTTGAGGTTTCCGCATACAGCCGTCGCCATAAAGATCATTATGTTTATTCTCGTGACAACCCTAGTGCATTTCAGGCCTTTCACGAAACAGAAGTTAAATCTGTGGCGTTTTCTGGACGTCATAGTCAAACTCAATCGTTTGCCCTGAATTATTCAGCACAGTTTATGGAAGACTCAATCGAATCCACTACGCTAGAAAATAACTTTACTACTCGCCAATATTACAAAGCGAGTGTTTTGCCTGAATACCAAATGAGTCTAAAAGATGATCAGCAATTAAGGTTTCGCCTAGGCGCAGCTTTTGATGATACCAATCGCGATGATTCTGAGGTTTCATTACTGGGTGATATAACCTGGAACTCATTCAACAGTGACAATACATCCCAGAGCATTTATCTGTCTTATGCACAAGCCAGTCAAGTGGCGGGCTATACTGCTATTGGTGGCAGTAATAGCAGTGGTTTATTCAGAAGTAATTATGATCTTGAACGAGAAACGACTACAAACTTGGAATTGGGCTTGGTATTAGACGGATTATCTTGGACCTTTGATTCTGCGATTTTTTATCGTAAGGATAATGACTTAACCGATTGGACCTATAGCTTAAGTTCAACCTCGGCTCGTTCCGCTAATCCGGTGGATATCGATACCTTAGGCTTTGAAGTACTTGCCACTAAACGTTTCGCCAATGCAGAGATCATCAGCAGTTACACTTTTTTGGATAAATCTGAAGACTATGGCTCTGCGGATATTGATGCCAGTTTTTACGCCTTGAACTATCCAGATCATCGCCTAACACTCGGTGCCATTTGGCATCCGACAGATATGGTTGAAATCAGTGTGGATAACGAGTGGCGTAAACAGCAGGAAAATATTCTGCGCAATGGTGACGATCAGGCTTTATTCACTCACTTAACATTAAAAGTTTCTCCTGCACAGGTTCAAGGTTTAGAACTGGTTCTTGCTGCAGACAATCTTTGGGGCGAATCTTTTGAAGAAATTCCCGGTACACCCGGACGAGGGGAGCAGTATACTTTGACTGTGACTTACCGCTGGTAAAGGTTTAAGTAAGTACTTTGTTTAGGGCGATACACAAATTGAAATCAATTATTAGAGGTTATGTTTAATGATCTATTTAGTGATCACCACGCTAATTTGGGCTTTTTCTTTTGGTCTTATTGGCTCTGCGCTTAAAGGTCTGGATCCTCTGCAAATAGCGGATACTCGTTTATTGATTGCGCTGCTGGTGTTTTTGCCATTTCTGAAATTGGCTCACACCAGTTGGCAGGAAAAATGGCAGCTTACGCTCATTGGTGCGGTGCAGTATGGCGTAATGTATACCTGCTACCTTTCGGCCTTTAGCTTTTTACCCTCACATTTGGTGGCGCTATTTAGTGTGCTGACGCCACTTTACATTGTGATTATTAACGATCTTCGTCAGCGTAGTTTTACCCCTTGGTATTTGTTGGCAGCAATCCTCTCTATTTTTGGCGCCGCAGTGATAAAAATTGGCGATATAGATCCAAGGGAAATTTGGCTAGGCTTTGGCTTGATGCAAATATCCAATTTAGCCTTTGCTTTTGGTCAAGTATATTATCGTGACTGGAAACGAGCCCGACCAAATATAAGCGATAGCGCAGTATTTGGTTTGTTATACCTAGGCGCTGCTGTTTTCACTAGCATTGCTGTGTTACTCATTTCTCAGCAACCGCCCATTCCTATCAGCGCCACACCAAGCCAATGGCTAGTTTTGGTTTATCTGGGGTTGGTTGCATCTGGACTGGGTTTCTTTTTTTGGAACAAAGGCGCCACACAAACAACAGTGGGTGTACTCGCCGCAGCTAACAATGCAGTGGTGCCACTGGCAATGTTTGCTTCTTTGTTTATTTTTGGTGAAGCCAAAGGCGGAACAATAGAAGAATTAGTTAGGCTTAGCGCCGGATCGGTATTGATAGTAGTAGCTTTGTTTATAGCCAAAAATAGAGCCAGTACGCAACGTGATTAACAGCATAATATGTGTAGTAAGGTAAATTTAGATAGAAACTCGGAATTGCAATATCACAAGAATGATATCACAAGAATGACACCCATTATAAAAATTAGCAAAAGTTCGTTTATGTTCTAAGCTTTAAAGTATTCAAACAACCAAGGATGGTGAGTTATGCCTCAGTCACGTAAATCCCAAATTTCTCTTATTGATACGCCTTATTATCATTGTGTTTCTCGCTGTGTTCGCCATTCATATTTATGCGGTGAAGATAAGTTTACGGGGCAAAGTTATGAGCATAGGCGTGCTTGGGTAGAAGAGCGTTTATTGCTTTTGATATCACAAGAATGACACCCATTATAAAAATTAGCAAAAGTTCGTTTATGTTCTAAGCTTTAAAGTATTCAAACAACCAAGGATGGTGAGTTATGCCTCAGTCACGTAAATCCCAAATTTCTCTTATTGATACGCCTTATTATCATTGTGTTTCTCGCTGTGTTCGCCATTCATATTTATGCGGTGAAGATAAGTTTACGGGGCAAAGTTATGAGCATAGGCGTGCTTGGGTAGAAGAGCGTTTATTGCTTTTAGCCTCAGTATTTGCCATAGACGTATGTGCTTATGCAGTGATGAGTAACCATACGCATATTGTTTTGTGTGTTGATAAAGAAGAGGCAGATAACTGGTCATTGAAAGAAGTACTTTATCGTTGGCATCAATTACATAAAGGAACCTTACTTAGTCAACGATTTATGCGTGACGAGGCACTCAGTCAAAGTGAGCTATTTACCTTACATGAGACAGTTAATATCTATCGTCAACGTTTGTACGATATCAGTTGGTTTATGAGAAGCCTGAATGAATACATAGCCCGTGAGGCAAATAAAGAAGATGACTGTACCGGTAGATTCTGGGAAGGACGATTCAAATCCCAAGCCTTGCTAGATGAATCAGCAGTACTAGCCTGTATGGCCTATGTGGATTTAAATCCAATTCGAGCCAAAATAGAAAAAACGCCCGAAACCTCAAAACACACCAGTATCCAACAGCGTATCCAGGCTTTACTGCAAGAAGAACAACCCAAAAAACTCATGCCTTTTGTGGGTAATCACAGACAAGATATGCCTAAAGGCATTCCCTTCAACATAATAGATTACTGTGAATTAGTAGATTGTACAGGTCGATGTATTCGAGATGATAAAGCAGGGCATATCGAACACCATCACAGCGCTATTCTTCAGCGTCTAGGCCTTAATTCTGACCAATGGTTGACCCTAACCACAGAGTTCGAAAAACACTTTCATACTGCGGTGGGCGGTGAGCATATGATGCAACAATTTAAACAGCATACACATCATCAACGAATACGGGGCATGGCAAAGGCCAGAGTTTTGTTACAACAAGCCTAAAGCCATTAAATTTGATACTTTATTATTAAACATATCAAGCTAACTTGGCGACTTTTGTTGTTTTATATTTCAGTTAATTCAGATGCTTAGCTAAAAAAACACTGCTCAACGTAAATTCATCACAATTTTTTCTTTAATAAACTCACAAGTAAAAATATTTATAAGATTTTGTACTTATTGATTTATTCGTATTTATGGAAATTATTACTTTGGGTGTCTAGGTTAAATTAGTTGTTTTATATTTCAGTTAATTCAGATGCTTAGCTAAAAAAACACTGCTCAACGTAAATTCATCACAATTTTTTCTTTAATAAACTCACAAGTAAAAATATTTATATGATTTTGTACTTATTGATTTATTCGTATTTATGGAAATTATTACTTTGGGTGTCTAAGTTAAATTGGGTGTCTAAGTTAAATTAATAAAGTCAAATAAGCGCATTTAAATTCTCGCTGAGTGGCAACTTATCAATACGGATTGGTATGACTTTCGTCTGCGTATTTCATGGCTTTACGGCGAAGCCGTGCTTTGCGAATGAAGTGAATAATCTCAGTGTATTAAGTACATAAATAAATGCATTTATGCCCAGCTTGGGCTAAGCATAAATGGCTTGTTTTACACGACTAAAGGATTATGCTTTTTTCCCTTTAGGTGCCGCTTTTTTGGCTTTGTTACCAGTAGTTTTCTGGAAACTAATTTGTATCGCAGAGGCTTTGTTAGATCGGCTATTACGAGCATTTCTGCTAACACTTTTTAACAGACTCACTCGGTTACTTACTTCAAATCCTGGTTTCACAATACGTTTAATTTTGCTGTCAATTAAACGTTCTATTTTAGCCACAGTGTTTTCTTCTTCACGACTCACAAAAGAGATAGCGTAACCTTCTTTACCCGCTCTACCTGTGCGACCTATACGGTGTACGTAGTCTTCTGGTAAGTAGGGAAGGTTGAAATTAACGACATAATCTAAGCCTTGGATGTCTAAACCACGAGCGGCTACGTCAGTGGATATAAGCACTTGTAGTTCGCCTGATTTAAAGTCAGCAATGGCACGGCGGCGAGCGCCTTGGCTTTTATCACCATGGCAAACAGCCGCATTCATTTTACTTTTCTTTAAAGCTGCCATTAACATATCAGCTTGTTGTTTAGTGCTGGTAAATACTAATACTTGATACCAGTTTTGCTCTTTTAATAAAGCTTTAAATAAGTCAGTTTTTCGCGCTTCCTCTACCGGATACATAACATGAGCAACGGTTTCGGCAGTAGTATTAATCTTAGTCACTCGGATCACCGAATGATTACGTAATACTTTGTGCGACAGTTCGTTTAATGCCGGTGATGAGGTGGCTGAAAATAATAAGGTTTGATGCTGCTTACTGGCATTATGCAAAATATTTTGTACATCGGCGACAAAGCCCATATCTAACATACGGTCAGCTTCATCTAGTACGACAAATTCTACATTGGCTAAATTAACGTGACTTAACGTGATATGTTCTAACAAACGGCCTGGTGTCGAAATCAAGATATCGACACCATTTTTAAGCTTAGCTGATTGTCCGCCCATTTTCACTCCACCGTATAAAGCGGTTACAGATAACTGGGTGAACTGTGCATAAGCACCGATAGTATTAGCTAACTGTTCTGCTAACTCTCTGGTGGGCGTTAAAATTAATGCTCTAGGGCTGCCAGAAAGGGTGGCTTGAGGATTATCCAGTAATTTTTGTAGAATAGGCAAAGCAAAGGCGGCAGTTTTACCTGTGCCGGTTTGTGCGTTTACTAATAGGTCTTTACCACGTCTAGCTGGTATTATGGCTTGTTCTTGCACTGGGGTCATTTGACTGTACCCACAAGCCTCGATAGCTTGTTGCAGTTCGTTGGCTAAACCTAAATTGGAGAATTTCATATCGAGGATCCTGTATATGTGCTAATTCGATGGCGGAATATACAGTATTTTAACGAATAAAGTCAGCAAGATCGGCTTTTTTATGTACTAATATGTATATAAAAGTCTGATTATGAGAGTTCGTGGAAATATAGTAGGGCAGCTAGCCAATATTGATAGTTTAATCGCCAATAAAATTGAGAAAATAGAAAATGAATAAATCCATAGTGTGTCTGATATGTTTATTGTTAGTGGCTTGTGATAAAAATGAGGTCGGGGATATTTCGTTAGGGGTATTTACCACTAAAGACATAAAATTGAATACCTTAGTTGATCCAATAGTCACTGGTGTCACATGTCATGTAGCGAGTATCGAAGCTGATTTGAGTTTTTCTGACCCTTCTGATAGTTCTATTGCTTGTCGCCAAACGGGCGAAATTACCGCACAAATGATTGCGCAAATTGATAAATCAAAATCAGGCGAGGTAGTGTTTAAAAAGTCTAAAAGTGTGTTTTTTAAAACTATGAAAATCCGTCGTATTTATGATCAACAAAGTCAAACCTTGATGTATGTTTCATATTCAACCAAAGAAACCTCTGGTAGTTTTAAACATAGTTTGTCTACCGTTCCGCTATGGGGAACGCAGGCCTATCAAGTCACTTCTGTCCCTGCTTCATAATGGTGCATCAGCACTGTTATAGGCTGTGGCAAGCTAAGTATTGTCAAAGTAATGAACTTAACATACTGATAATAAACAATTATGTATTTGGCTTAGTGATTGCACTAATAATTTATTAGTTTATTTATTTTCCCTTGGGTAATCCAATTGCAATACGACGATTCACCTAGCAAGCAACAAACAGCATCTACAAAATTACGCATTTTATTAATAGACGACAATAAACAACGTGTCGCTTCGTTGACTGACGTATTAGATAACTCTCGTTATATTGTCAGTCATTTGGCCAGTCCTACGTCACATTTATTAAAACATGTGGATCTGATTAAACCCGACATCATAGTGATTGATATTGAGTCACCCAGCCGAGATATTCTGGAGAGTCTTACTGCTATTTCACAATATGCACCTAAACCCGTGGTGATGTTTTCTGGAGAGGAAGGTACAGATACTATCACTCAGTCAATCGAGTCTGGTGTCAGTGCTTATGTAGTAGGCGATTTAGAGCCCAAAAGAGTAAAACCTATCTTAGATGCAGCTGTTGCTCGTTTTAAAGCGTTTCAAAAACTTAAAAATGAATTAACTGAGACCAAACAAGCGTTAGCTTCTCGTGATTTAGTGGAGAAAGCGAAACGGTTATTAATGAAGAAAAAGAACTTAGATGAAGACGCCGCCTATAAAACTATGCGCAAAACCGCTATGGATACTGGGCAAAAGTTAGAAGATGTTGCTAAGACACTTATTTCTTTATTAAATACATTTTAATAATTAGGTTAATTTATGATTAAACTAGAACAAACAGAGTTTACTTTAGGTTTTATACCTTTAACTGATTCCGCGCCATTAGTGGCAGCAAAAGAAATGGGATTTTTCGAAAAATGGGGCTTAGATGTTAAGTTACAAAAACAAAATTCATGGGCGACATTACGAGATAAACTACATACAGGAGTGTTAGATGCAGCTCAAATGTTAGCGCCTATGCCCCTTGCCAGTTCTTTGGGTGTTGGCTGTCCCAAAACTGCAGTTATCACCCCGTTAGTACTTAGTTTAAATGGCAATGGCATTACACTTTCCCAACAACTGCATAATGAAATTTTAACTGAAAATAATATCAACCAAATAACCTTACCCTTAGCTGGTTATTTGTTGCGTAGTATTATTAAAAAACGCAAAGTACAAAACAGGCCTAAGTTAAGATTTGCCACTGTATTCCCTTATAGCTGCCACTTTTATCAACTTAGAGATTGGTTATCTTCTGCCCAAATAACCCCTGATGAAGTTGATATTATTGTGGTGCCACCAGTCAATATGGTGGGGCATTTGGCCAGTGATGATATCGATGGTTTTTGTGTTGGTGGCCCTTGGAATGCCCAAGCTGTAAGAGCAGGAATCGGTTTTACTGCTTTAACCTCTTATGATATTTGGCAGGACTCGCCAGAAAAAGTGTTGGGTATTTTACAAGCTTTCTATGATGAAAAACCCAACACAGTTTTAGCGTTACTTTGCGCATTAAAAGAAGCGTGTATTTGGTTAGAAGACACGCCTAATCGTTTTGAAATTGCTCGATTATTAAGCCAGCAACAATATTTAGATGCACCTGTAGATGTGATCGCCCCTTCATTAATAGGCAGTTGTTTAACCGATATATCTAGTCCACCTAGGGCTGTGCCTAGTTATAATCAATTTTATCGAACAGATGATATTTTAATCAATATACCAGAACATGTGAGAGGTGAGTGGTTGTTATCAAAAATGCTTAATGCGGGGCAATTGCATAATATTGAAGTACCAGATGATATCGTTAAAACGGTATTTAGGCCAGATATCTATGAACAAATGAGGGTGTTACTTACTGCTAAAAATTAATTATTTATCTGAAAAATAATTTGGCTCATAATCTATTAAATTATGTTGAATTGTAAAAGCCGCAGAGTGCTTTCATTTTGCTTTGCGGCTTTTTATCCAATTACAATTCGGATATTAGGGTAAATCCACCGTATATTAAACGTTTGCCATCAAAGGGCATAGGATGACTATCAGGATGCATTCTGGGATCATTCATTGAAGACTGCCAACCTAAGTCTCTTGCTTCTTTAGACGGCCAAATAATCCAAGAAAAAACAACGGTTTCATCTTCTTTCTTCTTTACGGCCATTGAAAAAGAAGTGACTTCACCCTCGGGTACCTCATCTCCCCATGTATCCACTACTTGTACTGCGCCATTTTCTGTAAATACGCCAGCCATTATTTTTGCATGGTCGATATATGCTTGTTTATTTATATTGGGTACTGCTGCTACGAAACCATCTATATAAGACATTACTAACCTCTATTGTGAATGAAAAAAACGAACAAATACTAATCGCATAAATGTTAGTCAAATATGTGAATATTAAACAGCTCTTCAATACTTTAATTTGTTTTCATTTAAGCCCTTTAATAGTGCAAGTCTGCACATGTCTGGGTTTTAACACTCAATACACTATTTATATATTAATCTAAGTTGTTGACTTTGTTGAATAAAAAAACTTGGCCTTGATTGTGCTTTATGACTTTTGAGTGTTGTGTACCTTTCGTTTTGATTAGGTGCTCTTTTTACAGAACAATTTTGTTCATTATGCTTAAAATAAAAAGTGATTAACGTTTAAGTATGTTGATTGCTAATAGGCAACGTAGCCCACAAACATTTACTATTTGGTAAATGTTTGTGGGTTTTTTTTTGTAATATTAAGTTTGAATTGGTTGATAACTAATCACTAAAGTTTTTCAAGCTGACTTGTCAATCTGCGCATAAATGTTTGTGCCAAGGTTGAACATAATCGTACTAACAAAGGTTAAATCTAATGAGTGTTGAAAAATTTAATTTACTCTCTTTCACTGGCAAAATGAAAACGCTGCACCTTTCCTGGATGGCCTTTTTTATCACCTTTATGGTGTGGTTTAATATGGCTCCTTTGAAAGGGGCTATTATTGATGGTGTGGGTTTAACCCTTAGCGAATGGAAAACGTTGCTGATTATAAATGTCGCGTTAACTATACCTGCCAGGGTCATTATTGGTGCCCTAACTGACAAGTTTGGCCCTCGATTAGTTTATTCATATTTATTGGGCATTTGTTCTATTCCTTGTTTTGCATTTGCCTTAGCTGACAGTTTTACCCAATTATTGATTGCTCGATTTGCATTAGGTTGTATCGGTGCCGGTTTTGTTGTGGGTATCAGAATGGTCAGTGAATGGTTTCCACCTAAAGAATTAGGTACGGCCGAAGGTGTATATGGCGGATGGGGTAACTTTGGTTCTGCCGCAGCGGCTTTTACCTTACCTACCTTAGCGATTTTATTTGGCGGCGATGACGGTTGGCGTTATGCCGTGGGTATAACCGGTTTAATGAGTTTATTGTTTAGTGTGATTTATTATAAGAACACCACAGATACACCTAAAGGTTCCACTTATTTTCGTCCTAAAAATTTAGGTGGCATGGAAGTCACCAGTGTCGGCGATTTCTATTTATTACTGTTAATGAAAACCCCTATGTATTTAGCCTTAGCACTATTAAATTGGAAGTTGTCTCCCGAAGGTGTGTCACTTTTAAGTGAAAATATTGTATTAGCTATTTATCTTGGCTTAGCGGCTTTATATGTTTATGACTGTTTTGCAACTTATAAAGTTAATAAAGAGATTTTTGTTACGCCAGTAGCTGAAGTCCACCGTTATTCATTCAAACAAGTCGCAGTGTTAAATATTTTGTATTTTGCGACTTTTGGTTCTGAGTTGGCCGTTATATCCATGCTGCCTGCATTCTTTGCTGAAACCTTTGAGTTAAGTATGGCTACGGCAGGTTTGTTGGCGGGTATGTATGCTTTTATGAACCTAATGTCTCGACCTGGTGGAGGGCTTTTATCTGACAAATTTGGTCGAAGAAAAACCTTGTTAATTTTAACCGCAGGTTTGGCACTCGGCTATTTTTGTTTGAGTTTAATTGATGCCACTTGGCCTATTTGGTTAGCGGTTGTTGCTGTTATGGCATGTTCGTTCTTCGTACAATCAGGAGAGGGCGCGGTGTTTGCAGCAGTACCATTAATTAAACGTAGATTAACTGGACAAATTGCAGGTATGACAGGGGCTTATGGTAACGTAGGGGCTGTGGTTTATCTTACGGTTTATTCGCTAGTCGATACCTCAACCTTTTTCTTGGTGATAGCTGGCACAGCGATTATTGGCTTTATTGCTTTATTGTTTATGAAAGAGCCGTCTGGAACTATGACTGAAGTGCGTGAAGATGGTAGTGTTGAATTGATCAAGGTAACTTAACCGGAGTTCAGGTTAGTTAATTTTACTTTTACTTTATGAGTTATTTGAATTGGAAAAACTAAAGTTAGAATTCGGCGGTTTTTCCAGTCAAGGAGTGAAGGCTGAGAATCAAGATGCCTTCGCCGCTTATTTACCCAAAGATCATGATCTGGAAAGCAAAGGGGCTGTCGCCACTATTGCTGATGGCGTAAGTGTTTGTTCACGAGCCAAAGAAGCTGCCAATACTTGCGTCAGTAATTTTATTCAAGATTATTATCAAACCCCACCTACTTGGACAGTCAAAAGAGCTGTCGGCCAAGTCTTACAAGGGCTTAATCGTTGGTGCCACGGTCAACATGACTATGAAAATGGCGGTCATAGTCAATTGGTCACTACTTTTAGTGGCATGTTATTTAAATCGACTTCAGGGTTTATTGTTCATGCAGGCGATAGTCGAATTTATCGTGTGCAAGGTAATGAATTAGAACAACTGACAACGGATCATGTTTTCCCACAAGGCGGCAAAAATGTCTTAACACGTGCAGTAGGAATAGACGCTCATCTAGACGTAGATTACAGCACAGTCGATCTTACAAGAGGTGATATTTATCTGTTCACTTCGGATGGAGTACATGAGTTTCTAACGAACAAAAAATTATTGGCGCTAATTCATGACTCTGATTACGGGTTAGAGCAGCGAGCACATAATATTGTACAAGCAGCACTTGATGCGGGCAGTGACGATAACGTAACTTGTTTATTGGTTTATGTTGTTGAATTACCTACAGCCAGTTTAGACGAACACTTTCGACAAATTAGCCGTTTGGCTATGCCTCCGGCTTTAGAAGTTGGTATGAAGCTAGAAGGTTATCGAGTGGTACAAACCTTGTTTAATGGTACTCGAAGTAGCTTGTACAAAGTTATTAATGAAGAAGATGATAAGGTATATGGTTTAAAAATTCCTTCCCAATATTTTGCTGATGATCCCGTTTATCTGAGTGGTTTTTTACGTGAAGAGTGGATAGGTCAGCACATTAAACATCATAATGTGATGGCTGTGTATAAACGCCCTGACAATGCTAAGTTTATCTATCACTTATGTGAATACATAGAAGGTCAAACGCTAAGACAATGGATGGTAGACAATCCTCAACCTAGTCTTGAACAAGTGCGCAAGATCATTAGCCAATTGGTGGCAGCTTTACGAATATTACAACGTAAAGATATGGTGCACAGAGATGTCAAACCTGAAAACGTAATGATTAGCCATAATGGTGAAGTAAAGTTAATTGATTTTGGCACTGTATTGGTCAATGCCTTAGCCGAAACGAACTCATTGCCTGATGAAGATGTAGCTGTGGGGTCAGTGCATTATATTGCTCCAGAATATTTGTTAACACATAAAAGTGATCATCAGAGTGACTTATTTTCTGTGGCCGTAGTGGTGTATGAAATGTTAGCGGGCCAGCTTCCATTTAAAGACTTTAAATATCAGGATTATATCCCTAATTCATATGACGAATGGCAGTATCAAAGTATTCGGTTGCTAAGACCTGATTTACCATTGTGGGTCGATTTAACTTTACGCAAAGCTCTACAGCCCAATCCTAAGTATAGGTATGAGGCGTTTTCTGAACTGCTTATGGATTTAGACAAACCCAATCAGGTGATGTTAGGGGCCTTACAGAAACAACCTTTAATCAAACGAAACCCTATCTTGGTGTATCAGGGGCTGTGTGTGATCCAGTTTGTGCTGATTATTATCTTAGTGATTCAACTGACGTAATATTATAAGGGGATTAAGAAGTCTCAGCTTCTTCGAGCAGGCGTTGATTAGCGCGTTTAATTATTCTTATTGCCACTTTCTTCAATATTGGGCAGTCTGTATTTAATTTGTTATGGACTTCAATGATGCCCCTAGCTGCTGCACGAACTAATAATGCTTCTGATGTTTCAAGTAACTACATAGAACGTTCATCTCGTGCAAGTCCGTAATATATGTGATGTAGTGAGAATTCGGCTTCGGGATTGCGATTTTTAACGTCTTGCTCTAGTTTGGCCCTCAAATCTTGGTTAAATTCATGCTGTTGTTCAAAAAATTCTTACCATTTGTTCAGCTTATTAGCATCGACATCTGGTAAATTTGCTAGGTCAATAGCTATGCCTCTGAATTTATTGTATTTATTTTGTCTGCTAATTTGTGCTCCACTGTTCGGAAAACTAATTGGTTATTTGTTTCATCAAAATGAAGATGTAAATCCTGTTTCTGAAACTTCATACCATTCTCTTGAAAAAAGTGTATTTGTTCCTTTAACTTATCATTTTTAGATAGCTGAGACTCTCAATGATTTGATGTAAATAACTGAACTCTAAAGACCAGTGTACTGTTAATTAAATTTTCAAAACTTCAATGTAAAAAATGTTGAAACGCAACAGGTTATTCTGAAACTAGCACTGTGGTAGTGCGTCTTTGCACAAGTTTGGTTTTTAAGTTATTTTTAGTAATAGTTGTTATTTTGTTTAACTCTTTGAAATTATTGTTATTTTTAAAGTTGGCATTGTAGATGCAATATGTTTGCTCGAGTGTTGTGTATCTATTTTAATATAGGTGCTTTTTACAGAACGATTTCGTTCAAGTGCTTAACATATTATCCGTAATTCCACAGTGTTGTGTTTATTCCGGTTAGGCAATGTAGCCCACAAATATTTATCTTTTGATAAATATTTGTGGGTTTTTTTTTGGAAAAAATTCGGAGTTAAAATGGCTAACAAACAATTATTAAAATCATTAAAACTTGCTGTTAAATCACTCCGTATAGGTGTGGTTTCAACAGTATTAAGCGGCTCATTTATGGCCGCTCATGTGTCTGCTGAAGAGTTAGGCTGGGCTGAAAAAGAAGAACTAAAATTTGGTTTTATCAAATTAACCGATATGGCGCCTTTGGCCATAGCGTATGAAAAAGGATATTTCGAAGACGAAGGCTTGTATGTCACTTTAGAAGCACAAGCTAACTGGAAAGTTCTATTAGATCGAGTGATTGATGGCCAGTTAGATGGGGCTCATATGTTAGCAGGCCAACCTCTTGGTGCAACCATAGGGTATGGCACTAAGGCTGATATTATTACCGCCTTTAGTATGGATCTGAATGGTAATGCAATTACCGTTTCTAATGATATTTGGCAACAAATGAAAAAACATGTGCCTCATGTTGACGGCAAGCCAGTTCATCCCATTAAGGCTGATGCTTTAAAACCAGTGGTAGATGATTTTAAGAGTAAAGGTAAACCATTCAAAATGGGTATGGTTTTCCCAGTGTCTACCCATAACTATGAATTACGTTATTGGCTAGCTGCAGGTGGTATCCACCCTGGTTATTATTCTCCGCAAACGGGTGATACCAGTGGCCAAATTAGCGCAGATGCCTTGCTATCTGTGACGCCTCCACCACAAATGCCTGCCACTATGGAAGCCGGTACTATTTATGGATATTGCGTAGGTGAACCATGGAACCAACAAGCTGTATTTAAAGGTATTGGTGTACCTGTAGTGACTGATTACGAAATTTGGAAGAACAACCCAGAAAAAGTATTTGGCGTGAGCAAAGGTTGGGCTGATAAGTATCCAAATACTCATATTCGAGTGGTCAAAGCAATGATCAGAGCGGCCATGTGGTTAGATGAAAACAACAATGCTAACCGCCCAGAAGCTGTGAAAATTCTCTCTAAAAGCCAATACGTTGGAGCTGATTACGAAGTGATTGCTAATAGTATGACTGGTACCTTTGAATATGAAAAAGGTGATAAACGAGATGTACCTGATTTCAACGTATTCTTTCGTTATAACGCGACTTATCCTTTCTACAGTGATGCTATTTGGTATTTGACTCAAATGCGCAGATGGGGGCAAATTTCTGAGCCTAAATCTGACTCTTGGTACAAAGACATTGCCAAACAAGTATATCGACCTGATATATATGCTCAAGCAGCTAAAGCCTTGATTAAAGAAGGCAAGGCAAATGCAAAAGACTTCCCTCAGTTTGCTTCTGAGACTGGCTTTAAATCACCGCAAACTCATTTTATTGACAACATAGTGTACGACGGTACTGCGCCAAACGCTTACCTAGATAAATTTGCGATCGGTCTTAAAAGCGATAGCAAGCTCTAACTACTCGCACCTTAACTACGACAACTTTAACTGAGATATAAGTGGGGCTTATACATAAATGTATAAGACCCCTTGCTCTGGAGTAATTAAAATGACTAAACAAGTCGCGGCACTGACAATATTGCATCAAGTTAAAGATGCTAATTTACCGAATATAGGAAAAGTTCTGGGTAATTTAGCGTTGCCACTTATTGGTATTGTGTTGTTTTTAGGCCTATGGAGTGTAATGGCCAAAAACATAGATACTTCGTTAGGAAAATTCCCTGGACCCGCCGCCGTATGGGAACAAACCATAGGTTTGATTGATGAACATGCTGCTCAAATGGACAAAGCAGACAAGTTTTATGCACGTCAAGAAGAGCGTAATGCGGCCCGTGTGGCGCAAAATCCTAGCTATGTGGCAAAAACCAGAGCGTTCACAGGTGCTCCTACTTTTTTCCAACAGATTTGGACCAGCCTTTATACCGTAATGGTTGGATTTATTGTGGCCTCTTTATTAGCCATACCTATTGGCATTATTTGCGGCTTGAGTAAACAAGCTTATTCAGCCATTAACCCATTGATCCAATTATTTAAACCTGTCTCTCCATTAGCATGGTTACCGCTGGTGACTATGGTGGTAAGTGCTGTGTATGTGAGCACTGATCCTATGTTTTCAAAATCATTTGTCACATCAGCTGTAACCGTATCACTTTGTTGTTTATGGCCAACTTTAATTAATACTGCTGTTGGTGTTTCTGCCATAGATAAAGATTTACTGAATGTCAGCAAAGTCTTGCGCTTAAACGCTTTAGATCACGTTTTAAAAATTGTTATTCCTTCGTCAATTCCTGCCATCTTCACCGGTTTACGCTTGTCCTTGGGGATTGGCTGGATGGTGCTAATTGCCGCAGAAATGTTGGCGCAAAATCCTGGTTTAGGAAAGTTTGTCTGGGATGAATTCCAAAATGGTAGTTCAGAATCTTTAGCTCGGATTATGGTGGCGGTACTGACCATTGGAGTTATCGGATTTGTACTAGATAGATTGATGTTGTCACTGCAAAAGAAAGTCAGTTGGGACAAAAATGCAGTATTAAGATAGCAGTATTAACACCAGTACAAAATTTTACGAATAGCAGGAGAATATTATGAGTGCGACACATCATTTAGAACTGACGCAAGTAGGCATTGATTTTCCTACACCTAAAGGGCCTTTCACTGCGTTACAGGATGTAAACCTGAAGATTGCTAAAGGTGAATTTATATCACTGATTGGGCACTCTGGTTGTGGTAAATCCACAGTATTAAATATAGTGGCAGGTTTATATCAGGCGACTCATGGAGGGGTGATTTTAGATGGTAAAGAAGTGAGTGAACCAGGCCCAGAGCGTGCAGTGGTGTTTCAAAATCATTCATTATTACCTTGGTTAAGTGCCTATAAAAACGTAGAGCTAGCGGTTAAACAAACGCAAAAAGGCCGCTCTAAACAAGAGATGAAAGAGTGGGTGGAACATAATCTTGAATTGGTTCATATGACTCATGCTGCGGATAAGTTACCCGCTGAAATATCCGGTGGTATGAAACAAAGAGTAGGGATCGCCAGAGCATTAGCTATGGAACCTAAGGTGTTACTAATGGATGAACCATTTGGCGCCCTTGACGCTTTAACCCGTGCTCATTTACAAGACTCTGTGATGGAGATCCATGCTGAGTTAGGAAATACGGTGATCATGATTACCCACGATGTAGACGAAGCTGTGTTGTTATCAGACCGCATCGTCATGATGACTAATGGCCCAGAGGCGACAATAGGCGAAATTTTACCTATTGATTTAGCCCGCCCAAGAAACCGCATAGCCTTGGCTGATGATCCTAAATATAACCACTATCGCAGTGAAGTTCTCAAATTTTTATATGAGAAACAACGAAAAGTGGAATCAGTCAGTGAACATAAAGCTAAGAAAGTGAAAGCTAAGTCGGCCAACGTGGCTTAGGCCAATATACACAACAAAATCAATATTATTAAACTTAAGAGAAGACTATGAAAACACTTAATAAAACTAAATTAACCCTAGCATTAACAACCGCTATGTTAGCAAGTGCTACAAGCCAATCAGTTATGGCAGAATCAGTGACTGAAGCTCTGACATCTGGTAAGGCTAGTGTCAATATGCTGCTACGTTATGAGTCGGTCGAACAAGAAAATAGCGCAAAAGATGCCAGCGCATTAACATTACGTACTCTTTTGGCCTACAAAACGGGTAGTGTAAACGGTTTTTCAGCTACTGTTGAAATGGAAGATACTCGCATTGTCATGGGGCAAGGTGATTATACCGTTGGACCTACTGGATATAACTCAGGTATTTATTCTGTGATTGCGGATCCTGAACATACAGAGCTTGATCAAGGTTTTATTCAATATTCAGCAGAAGGGATCACCGCCAAATTAGGTCGCCAAGTAATGACTATGGATGGCCATCGTTTTATCGGCCATGTGGGATGGCGTCAAGATAGACAAACCTTTGATGGTTTGAGTGTTGCTTATGCTCCTAGTAAAGATCTCACTTTGAATTATGCTTATATTGATCAGCGTAACCGTATTTTTGCTGAAGCTGCGGATTTAGATGCTAAAGATCATCTACTTAATGCTTCTTATAACACCTCTGTGGGTAAATTAACTGCATATAGTTATTTGCTCGAAATGGATAACGGCACTGAAAATAGTTTAGATACCTTTGGTGTCAGTTTTGTTGGCAGCACAGCTGCCGGTGAAACTAAAATTTTATACGCTGCTGAATATGCTTCACAAAGTAATGAAACGGCGAGTACAGATTACAGTACTGATTATATAAACTTGTCTATTGGTGCTGTTTTTACTGGTATCACAGCTAAATTAGGTTACGAGTCATTAGGCTCAGATGAAGGTATGGTTGGTTTTGCTACACCTTTGGCCACCTTACATAAATTTAATGGTTGGGCTGATATATTTTTAGGTACGCCTGACGAAGGTTTAGTGGATGTCAATGTTACGATAGCGGGTAAAGCTTTTGGTGGTGGCTGGACTGTGATGTATCACGATTTTTCTGCAGATGAGGCCAGTGACACTGTGGATGATTTAGGCAGTGAATTAGATTTGTCTTACGTTAAAAGCTATAACAAATATTATTCAGCAGGGATTAAATACGCGGCTTATTCAGGTGACAGCGGTAAAGTTGATACCGATAAACTATGGGTTTGGGTGGGGGCTAAGTTTTAATTTTAGCTATTTATATTCGAAAAAATCGTTAAATGATGCTATGACTATAGTGATTATTAATATAGTTATCAGAAAAAAATCATTGGTATGTTCAACCCACTTAATATAAGTGGGTTTTTCTTTTTAGAGACTTAATTCTGACAAGTCCTAAAAAAATATGTTTTGTTGTCGATATTAATAAACTATTGATTGTTAAATTAGTCGATTAAGTCCTCACCAACCGCCGCCGCTAAAAAGTGAATATGAATGTCAATTCTAAGCGCACTGCCAACAGTCTCATCAATCTTTGCAAAATAGGAATTTAAATGAGTTTTAAACAAATTGTTTCTCGCAATGTTTCAATGTTAATTGTTGTACCCTCTATTTTACTGATGGTCTTAGTGTTGATTAATATATTCTCCTTTACTAAAAATATGTATCAATCTTCTGCGGGAATAACATTATTATATGTCGCTGATAATGCTGCTGATTTAGTTCATGAATTACAGAAAGAGCGTGGGATGTCTGCAGGTTATTTAGGGGCGAAAGGCAGTAAATTTAAAACTGAGTTGAAACAGCAGAGAATATTAGTTGATAACAAACTCAAAAAGTATCAGGCATTCGCTGAGCAAAATCAGGATGATTTAGCGGACACTATACAATCAAATATTCAGAAAGTTATCTTTGCACTCAAACAATTATCTGTGATTAGGCAGCAGGTAGATAATCTATCTATTAGCCTGCCAGATGCCTTGGCGTTTTATACTCAACAAAATTTAGCTTTAATTAATCAACCCTTAAAATTAATTGACTTATTAAACAGCTCTCGTTTAGTGCAAGGATTAACAGCCACCTATAATTTAATGCAAGTCAAAGAAAAATCAGGGGTTGAGAGAGCCGTTCTGACAAATATACTCGCAGCAAAGTCATTGTCTGAAGCAAATAAAAGAAGGATGTATACATTGATAGCACAACAGAGTGCGTATCAGGATGCTTTTTTAAAATCGATGCCTACAACTGGTGATTGGCTTGAGGGATTTAATCAGTTTAAAAATAGTATAGAAAATGAAACTATTATTAAGTTACGTGAACAGGTGATTAAAGATGCTTTGACTGATTTATATAGTGTGTCAGCCGAGCAATGGTTTGAAGCATCAAGCAATAGAATTGCTGAATTAAAGTCACTTGAAACAGCAGGCTTTAAAAAAATGCATTTGGAGATTAATAATATTTATTCTAAAGCCTTAAGTTTAATAAGTTTCGAGATCATTTTAATGTTGTTTGTGCTGTTTTTGACCTATTTAATCTTTGCCTCGGTGAAGCTAATGCGTAAACAAGCAGATTTGATTAGTCAAACTGTAAATGAGATCCAAAAAAATCGTAATTTAACTTTACAAATCCCTGTTTTATCACAAGATCATCTTGGCCAATCAGCGGCTAATTTCAATCGATTATTAGAAATGGTGAGAGGCGATTTAGTCAAAATAGCTGAAGTGGCCTTTAACGCAGTCACATCTACCCGTGCAACTATTAGCTCAGTTGCTGAAAATGACGATAGTATTGAAAAACAATTAATGGCCACAGAAAGCGCATCTACAGCAGTGGAAGAAATTTCAGTTAGTGTGGCAGATATAGGCTGCCAAATTAAAGACTCAGCCAACTCCGTTTCTTTAGTGGTTTCCGATTGTGATGCTGGCCGATTGTCGGTGAAAAAGGCTTTGAATAGTATCCAAAGTGTCGCTTCTGAAATCGATAATTTAAAAGACGTTATTAATGCTTTAAACGAAGGCGTGGTTAATATATCTTCAGTATTGGTTGTGATTCAATCTGTTGCTGATCAAACAAATTTGCTTGCCTTAAACGCGGCAATTGAAGCCGCAAGAGCTGGGGAGCAGGGTAGAGGATTTGCTGTTGTGGCTGACGAAGTCAGAGCATTAGCTAAGAGTGTGCATACTTCAACCGAAGAAATTGCGATAATTATAAACTCACTGCAAATTGATTCTAATAAAGCGATGCAGGATATTCAAGAAGGGCAAGAAAAATCACGGGAAGCGGTTCAATTATCGAGTTCGATTGATCAAGTCTTTAATCAGATCTTACTGAGTATACAAAAAGTTGAACAGACTAGTAATTCAATTAGCAGCACTACAGAACAACAGATATTGGTCACTCAAGGAGTGAGTCAAAGTGTAAGTGAAATTGGGATTATGTCTCGCGATAATATGCAAGGTGCACAAAAAATAGGACGTTCAGCTAGCCAACTTTCTGATGTGACTTTATCATTATTGAACGTTGTTAAAATGTATAAAATTGAAGAGTCAGATCGTTTCATTATTTCTGAGCATTAGAAATAATGACTATGCAGTGTTACTTTTATTAAAAATGTATAACAGGTGAATATATGAACCAACATCATAAAATTAATTATATTGAAATTCCTGTCAAAGCGATGGCTTCTAGCAAGGCTTTTTTTAGGAAGGCTTTTGGCTGGGACTTTGTTGATTATGGTGATGACTATGCCGCAATCAAAGGTGCAGGAATAGAAGGGGGGTTATTTGTTTCTGAAAACTACGTGGCTGTTGAAAATGGCAGTGTGTTAGTGGTTTTATACAGTGATGATTTAGTCAAAAGCCAAGCTGAAATTGAAGCTGCTGGTGGTAAGGTTAAAGTGCCTACTTTTGAGTTTCCTGGTGGACGTCGATTCCATTTTTGTGACAGAAACGGTAACGAATATGCTATGTGGAGTGACAAGTAAGACGGAGCTCGAAATCATTTTGAGCAACGAGCAACGAGCAACGAGCAACGAGCAACGAGCAACGAGTCGAATGTTTATCCCTCGTAGCTCGAACCTTTTATTATTCGCCGCTAAATCCAGTGTCTTCTAACTGGTTTTTACTTTCAGCCCCTTGCCGAGCTAATTGATCACAGGCTTCGTTTTCTGGGTGGCCTGAATGACCTTTGACCCAAAACCACTGAACTTTATGGCGGTTGACTTGCTCATCTAAACGTTTCCACAGATCCACATTCTTGACTGGTTTTTTGGCTGAGGTTTTCCAGCCATTTTTTTTCCAGCCTTTAATCCATTGGTTAATGCCGTTTTTTACATATTGGCTATCTGTGGTTAGGTTGGCCTCACAGGTTTCGTTTAAACAGGCTAACGCTTCAATGGTGGCTAATAATTCCATCCTATTATTGGTAGTGTGTTTAAAGCCTTGGCTCAGCTCTTTTCGATGTTTATCAAAAATGAGTACCGCGCCGTATCCTCCCGGTCCAGGATTGCCTAAACAAGAACCATCGGTATAAATATCTATTTTTTTCATATGTTTTTTATATTAAATGCAAATGTTTATAATTAAGGGCAGTATAATGTCGTTTATTAATAATGACATCAATTCAATCGAAACGAGTGAGTAATGAGACAAATTGTATTAGACACAGAAACCACGGGCATTGACCCTAAACAAGGGCACCGGATCATAGAAATTGGTTGTGTTGAGTTAATTAATCGTCGATTAACCGGAAATACTTTTCATGTTTACATCAACCCTGAGCGATTAGTCGAGCAAGAAGCTATTGAAGTACATGGCATCACTAACGAATATTTAGTTGATAAACCTGTATTTAGAAACATAGCGCAAGAGTTTATTGATTTTATTCGAGGCGGCCAGTTAGTCATCCACAATGCTCCCTTTGATGTGGGGTTTATGGACCATGAGTTTGCTAGATTAACCGGACTAGCTGAAAACAAAACCGAGAATATGTGTACTGTACTTGACACGCTCGGATTGGCAAGGCAATTACACCCAGGTCAAAAGAATAATCTTGATGCTTTGTGTAAACGTTACGGTATCGATAACTCCCACCGAGAAAAACATGGGGCATTATTAGACGCCGAAATATTAGCTGATGTTTACCTGATGATGACAGGTGGGCAAACGGATCTAAACCTAAGTGGCAAGGCGAGCGGCGAGGGCGGAGTACAAATGGAAACTATTCGTAGATTACCTGCAGAGAGAAAACCATTAAAGGTTGTGTTTGCTACAGCCGATGAATTAGAACAGCACGAATCTCGTCTTGACTTAGTTTTAAAAGAAGGCGGTAGTTGTCTTTGGCGACAATAATAAATAACAAACGGGTGGAAAGGCATGATTAGAAGACTAAAAACTGCATTTATACTTATCAATTTATTGATTTGTAGCGGCTTTAGTTATGGATTCAGTGCCATTCCACTTGCCTCACAGTCTAGCGCTGCCAATCTTGAATTAGGTAGTAATGACTTAACATCACAAGATATGGCGTTAAAACCGAAAAAAGAAGTCTCTCCATTAACTCAATTAGGTAATGAGTTTCACAATAGTATTGAGTTGTTACAGAATCGCTTCAGGATTGATTATGAAGTTGATGAAATTACTATGGTTTTCTTCCGTGAGTATGGTTCTGTTCCAATTATATTAGTCCAGCCTGACGGTTCAAAAATATTTCAGTCTGCGGCTGATGGCGAAAATATCTTTTGGTTTGATACTAGCACTTACGACATGATCAGTATTAAAAAACCTAAACTTGGGCCATGGCAAGCAATCGGTAATATCGTGCCTGGCAGCCGAGTGATGGTGATCAGTGATTTGGCTTTACATGCAGAGCATTTACCCGAACTGATATTTTCTGGGGAAATTCTTAAGCAAACTGCTTATTTGACTAACTCAGGTGAGCCAATTGATTACACCGCATTTCGAGACGTGGTGGAGTTAACTATTTCTTTAGCAAGTACCAATAATCCTAATTACAATAATTTTGGCGCAGGCTCACATATAGTGGCTACTTTTCAAGATAATGGTAAAGGCATGGATGAGGTGCCATTAGACGGAGTATTCACCGGACAATTTAATTTGTCGATTGCTGATGGTGAGTGGATCCCTACTTTTAACGTTTCTACCCCCATGTATTCTAGAGAACAAGTCGATCCTACTATCATGTTGTTACCTAACCCAATTTCAGTGGAGGTAGACATAGATGATGGTAAAGCTGGATATCATATTCTTAAAGTGGATGCAGACCGTGAATATGTGGATATATCGAGTTTGTTAATTGATGGCAAAGTACGTTATCCAAACGGTGATATCCAGAATTTCTCTATTACGGAAATGTCTGATGATGTTCGATTACATGAAATTGTGAATTTTGATTTTGGTCTGCATAGGGTCAAGTTGACGGCTTTTGGTAATACCTTAGAAGGCCGAGAGTTTATTTTAGACGTACCTGAATATTCGTTTTTAGTAGAAGAGCCTCAACCTGAGGTTATCCCTCCTGCGGCAGGTACGACAGATCCCGCAATCAATCCTATGGATGGACAGAGCATAGACCCGAATATCGGAAGTACAGCTGCAGAGCCATTAATTGTTGAAGAAAAAATGACAACGACAGCTTTAGTTTCTTGGATCGTCGGCCTTAATTTATTTTTACTGATTATTGGAGGAGGATTAATTTGGTTTATCGCCAGCGATAAAAAATTAAGTTTTGCTTTATTTAAAAAATCGACAAAAGAACAAGCTAAAAAGCAAGATGAGAAAAAACCAGGTTTATTCACTAGGTTATTTACTAAAAAAACAAAAGAAACTAAGCCTACCGAAGATAACAATAAAGAATCGCCAGCGCCGAAGGATGCAACAGATAGTGGATTTGTCGATTTAGCAATGCCTAAGGAATAGGCTAATTGGTCAATACTCAAGCAATCAAACTAATTTACTCACTTTTCGTAAAAAAAGCTATTGACTCAACCTTAGGTAAGCCGTATTATCTGCGCCGCGGTTGAGGAGGGGTTCATAGAGTTTCTTCATTAACTGTTTGATATTATTAAAGATTGTGGAGTGGTAGTTCAGTTGGTTAGAATACCGGCCTGTCACGCCGGGGGTCGCGAGTTCGAGTCTCGTCCACTCCGCCAACTTTAACAGTATCGATTTATTTAAGGCTTATTTATAAGTGTTAAATAAATAAAGTTTTGATTACGGCTGGAGTGGTAGTTCAGTTGGTTAGAATACCGGCCTGTCACGCCGGGGGTCGCGAGTTCGAGTCTCGTCCACTCCGCCAACATCAAAACAACAATGTGATTTAAATGCGGGGAGTGGTAGTTCAGTTGGTTAGAATACCGGCCTGTCACGCCGGGGGTCGCGAGTTCGAGTCTCGTCCACTCCGCCATTAAATTCACATATTAATTTCTGCGTATTGCCCCATTCATTTTTCATCTCATTTTTTTAAAATAATTTTCTGTTAGTTTCTCAGGATGGTATTGTTTACTCATTCAATCTTGAAACGTTACTAATAGGTTTATTTATGCTTAGCAAACTCTACTTCACAGTTTCAGTTTTATTTACTTCTTTATCGTTTAGCTCGCCACAAAGCTTGATCACAGTTGAAAGTCATTATTCAGTGAAAGAAACAGCAGACAGGTTTGAATCGATTCTTGTCAATAAAGGGCTGACCTTATTTGCTAGAATTGACCACCAAAAAAAT
The DNA here is from genome assembly GCF_009796765.1 of Paraglaciecola sp. L3A3. NCBI lineage: Bacteria > Pseudomonadati > Pseudomonadota > Gammaproteobacteria > Alteromonadales > Alteromonadaceae > Paraglaciecola > Paraglaciecola sp. L3A3. Next base: position 3,241,098 of record NZ_CP047023.1, on the reverse strand, counting down.
GCTGCCGGAGTTAACTTAACGTTAAGGGCTACAGAGGTGTTCATTTTTGGTAACCCTAAAGTAGGTACGCCACTCATGCAATGTGCCCAAAATGCGGCAATTGATTTACCACAAAAGATACTTATCAGTGAAGATGCGGATAAAAAAGTGTGGTTCTCCTATAACAACCCTGAATACATTAAAATACGTCATAATATTCAAGGCTGTGACAAGGTCATCAGTAAAATTACTAAAGTTTTGAATACCTTAAGTCTTGCTGCCACAGATAAATAAAATTGATTATGGCAGAGGGGATGCCTAAAAAGATATTATACCTCTGCTGATTTTGCTTTTTGTTGAAACTCTTTTGGTGTCATGCCAGTTTGTTTTTTAAATACAGTAGAAAAATAAGCTGAGTTATTAAATCCTACTTCATATGCTGTTTCTGTCACCGTCTTTGATAATAATAGGTTCTGCGCTTTATGGATTCTGACTTCAACTAAATAATGGTTGATAGTTTGTGCAGTGACATTTTTAAATGTTTTCATCAGATGTGAGCGGCTAGCTCCGACTTTTTCTACCACATCATTAATAGATATGTCTTTATCGTAATGAGATAGCACAAAGGCTTTGATACGCTCTACAAGGGCTAGATCAGCTAAAGACTCTGGTATTTCTTCTTCTATTAATGCTAAGTGCTCGGCTTCTTGCAACACTATGCTGTCAATTTCATTAATTGAAGCAGATTGATCAACTAGTTTACCTTTTTCTTCTAGGCGGCCAATTAAGCTGGCAGCATTACCTGATTTGTATATCACTGAGTCAAATAACATAAACAGTATTTCTTTCGCTCGTATTCTGTATATATCTAAATTTTCTTGAGAGAAGGTTTTAAGTGCCGTAAATAGCTCATAAAAATTTTGTTTGACTAAACCGAGGCTAGCTGTGTTGACTACTTCGAGTAGAGCTTCTCGTTCTTTGAAGGGGTAGGCTTCATTTAATTTGGCCGGATAGAATTCAGTAAAGTCGGTTTTGGATGGTGCCGCATATTGGGCTATCGCTAGAGATTTTTGATGTTGTTGGTGTTGTTTGATTTTTTTATTGGTTCGCTGAATGTCTTGGTATACAGCCCATGCCCAAATTAATGCAGTTAAACTAGAGCCTGCATAATAAAGCACCCATTGTCTAGTGGCATTGCCTATGATGATGAATATACATAAAGCTAAGACTCCATAAATATGTACCACTACATTCGTTTTTAGATTTTTTCTTAACAGTAGTAAACATGGGATCAACAACTGTAAGGTGACTAATACAATTTGAGAATAAAAAATATGCTTATGCTGGATGCCTGTTGAGAGAAACACTAACCAAGGGATTTTATTCCCCGAATAAAAATGTAATGGAGGAGCCGATAAGAAAAATATTGACCACGACAGACCTAATATTACTGGGATGGCTAACACATAGCGTGATATTTTTATCTCAGCTTGCAGCAGAATACCAAATAATAATGCAGGCATACCAATACTAAATAATAACACGCTGCGGATAATGTCATACCAACGTTTTGTTTCATCGATTGGGATCACATTAATCAAAGGGCCACATAAAAATAAAATAAAACAGCAAATGAAAGTGGCGTAAAAAGCATAAGCAGGACCGACTCTATGTCTAACAAGTGTAAAATATGCCAGCACCATGGCGAATATATTTGCTGCGCAAAAAGGGATTATGGTGCGTAAAAAAAGATCCCAATTTATCTCTGTATACACATGTCCGCCTGTCAATTTTTGTCTGTTAATTTAACATTGGCTGCCACTATAGGTCGCTCTAGGTAATAAAATCAACTGCTTGTTTGGTTATATAGTTAAACAAGTATTTTTCAGTCTTATTTTGACAATATCTAAATTAGCAAAATATCGAAAGCTATAATTTATGTACATTCTTAATTCAAGTTTTTAACAATTTTTACATTTTCAGTGTCTTTTAAGTTACTGTTAATTAATGATAAATACTTTATTTGAAATTATTTTGGAGTATTTTGAATGCTTATCTTTAGACTGCAATTTATTCTTCTGTCACTCCAATTTATTCATGTTATTAAACTAAATTTATTATGAACAAAACGCATATTTTGCAAAGTGAATTTGTCCGAGATGCTGAGGTTATGCATGTTTTTAATATGTATAACTTAGTGCCTGAAGTCATGTTTTGGGTAAAGGACATAGAGCATAGGTTTATATTTGCTAACAAAAAGTTTTTGCAAACAAATAAACTTAAAAATATTGATAGTTTGTTAGGCAAAAATGATTTTGATATAGAGCCTAAAGAAACAGCGATCCAGCTTAGATCTGATGACAAAAAAATTTTGCAGGGGCAATCTTTAATAGAAAGGGTAGAAGTGAGAAGTAAAGCTGATAGAACTTATGCTTGGATTTTAACTTCAATCAAACCTATGTATAACCGAAATTTTCAAACTATTGGCTCATATGGTGTTTCCAGAATCATTGCAAATGGGCACATCAACTTATTCAGGGCTAATAATATGCAAGCTGCTATTGATTATATTACAGCCAATTTTAAACAAAATATAAACATTGAAAGGTTAGCGGATCTCGTGCATTTATCTGTTAGTGCGTTTCAACGTAATTTTAAAAAAATAGTCAATAAAACCGCTTCTCAGTTGATTGCAGAAGTGCGTATGGATCATGCGAAAGCATTGCTTATTGAGACAAAATTAACCATTGCTGATGTGGGTTATGCAAGCGGTTTTTCAGACCATAGCTATTTTAATAGACAGTTTAGGCGCTATTTTAATATGTTACCTTCTGAATATAGAGAGAAGTATCAAACATTATTGGTTTGATAAAATATTTTGTAAAAACACCACTATGTTAAACACTCATCATTAGGCTCAGAGTTATAGTTTGATAATAAAATTAAGAGTCTGATGTTCACTACTTGAATGGATCGTTAAATGAATTTTTCATCGTTATTTTCTAGTTTATTTTTATTAGTTTTAGTGACTACTTCTGTTACTGCAAAGGACGAACGTCCCAATATTATTGTGATCCTGGCTGATGACTTGGGTTACAACGATGTTGGTTTTACCGGTAAAACTGAAATTAACACCCCAAATTTAGACAAATTAGCCGCTGATGGCATTATTTTCGAAAATGCTTATGTTACACACCCTTATTGTGGACCCAGTAGGGCGGGCCTCATTACTGGGCGTTACCAGGCTCGTTTTGGGATGGAAAATAATGTTTCTTATTCCCCCTATGATAAATACATGGGATTACCTTTAGAACAAAAAAACTTCGCTAACAGGTTACAAGAAGTAGGTTATCAAACTTCTGTTTTTGGTAAATGGCACTTAGGCGGGGCTCCTCATTTTCAACCGAATAATAGAGGTTTTGATTATTTTTATGGCTTTTTGGATGGTGGACATAATTATATGCCTGGAGAAGTTACAGTCGGAGGCGAAGGATACTTTCTACCCATAATGCGTAATACAAAGGTTGCTGAATTTGATGAATATTTGACTACAGCTCTGAGCAATGATGCAGCTAGGTATATAGCGAGATCTAAGGACAAGCCGTTTTTAATGTATTTGTCTTATAATGCCCCTCATGCGCCGTTACAAGCTCCGCAAAACTTTATTGATAAATATGCTCACATAAAAGATAAAAACCGTCGTATATATGCCGCTATGGTTGATGCCATGGATGAAGGTGTAGGCCGTGTTGTCACTGCACTTAAAGATGCAGGTGAGTTTGATAACACGCTAATATTTTTCTTATCGGATAATGGGGGCGTTTATCCTGAAGAATGGTTGCCGACTTTGGATTGGGCGGATAATTCACCTTTTCGACGGGGTAAGGTTGCGCTATTAGAAGGAGGCATACATGTACCTTTTATTGCACATTGGCCAGATAAAATTGCTAAAGGGAGTAAATTTAAAGGGTTAATTTCATCATTAGATATTGCTGCAACCGCTGTTGCCTTAGCGGGCGCTAAAGATGGAAATAATGAATTAGATGGAGTTAATCTTGTTCCTTATATGACAGGTAATAAAACAGGTAACCCGCATCAAGCCTTATTTTGGCGCTTAGAAGAAGGCCCAAATATTTACGCTGTTCGAACACCTGAGGCAAAATACATGAAGCAAGGATTACCTGGAGTAGGTAGAAGTTATTTTGATATGTTAGCTGATCCAACAGAAAACAATAATTTGGTTGATCAATTTCCTGCTAAACAAGCCAAATTAGCCAGCTTATGGAATGAATGGAATAGTAAAAACACCAATAGCGTGTTGTATCAGTCTTGGGAGTATAAAAAAGCCCGTAATGATTTTTATGATGAGTTACACAAGAAAAACTTACAGCAAGCTAAGGAAACTAAGATTGACATTATCGAATAATATATTGGGTATTGTTGTTTATGTGATGGATGTTAACTCTAAAATATAAGATACCAGGCAAAGGGTAGATTGAAACAATCTAGCCTTTTTATTGCTACGTTATTCGGTCAGTTTTTGCTATGCTTGAAGACTATTCTGAAAAATATGTTTATGTGAATACTGAGTCAACATCTAAATGTTTCTGTTATTACTTTATATCTTTATCGCCTTAGGCTTTTCTTTCATTTGTTCTATTGCTGAAGCTGTCATTCTTAGTGTATCGCCCGCCTATATTTCTGTTTTAAAGAAAAATAAGCATGCAGCTGGTAAGTTGTTGGCTAGCCAAATAAAAGATATTAATCAGCCCCTATCTGCCATTTTAAGTTTAAATACTATTGCTCATACTATGGGGGCTGCAGGCGCCGGGGCACAGGCTGCTGTGGTATTTGGCGATGCATATTTAGGTTTGGCGTCAGCAATATTAACCTTATTGATTTTGATTTTTTCTGAAATCATTCCCAAAACCTTAGGGGCCAGTTATTGGCGGCAATTAGCGCCTTATACTGCTTACTTCTTAAAGTATCTTATTTTTGTTTTGTATCCTTTGGTCAAACTGGCTGGAAAATTAACATCTAAGCTGCATGATGAATCACCTCTTAAAGGTCTGAATAGAGAAGAGTTGGCGGCTATGGCTACCTTATCTTTAGAAGAAGGCCAATTAGCCGCCCGTGAAGCGACGGTTATGCAAAATTTGCTAAATTTAAATCAAATAAAAGTCAAAGAATGTATGACCCACAGAACAGTGGTATTTTCAGTTTCAGAAGATATGTTGCTATCTGAATTCATGCAAAAACATATTGATATATCATTTTCGCGGATACCTGTTTATGAAGGTAATGAAATTGAAAATATTAGTGGTTATGTACTACGTACCGATTTGTTGTTAGCTCATGCCAAAGGACAAATAGATAAACCATTATCTGCTTTTCGAAAGGATATGGTGACAATTTTAAGCAGTATGTCTTTAACTAAGGCTTTTGAACCTTTACATACAAAACGTGGAAACATGTTGTTGATAGTCGATGAATACGGCGGCTTAGAAGGTATATTGACTTTAGAAGATTTGGTTGAAAGCTTGTTTGGTATAGATATCATTGACGAGAGTGATCAAGTGATTAGTATGCGTAAACTGGCAAAGATTTTAGCCAAACGTAGAAACAAAAAACGTTTAAGTAAATTAACCCGCTCCACAGACTTTTAATGAAATCAGGAATAGACGTTAACTATGAGTGAATTACTCAAATGTACTGAGTTAAGTAAGGAATATCACGAAGGTGAGAATAGTGTAAAAGTACTGAAAGGCATTAATTTTACTATTCGCCGTGGTGAACAAGTGGCAATTGTCGGCAGTTCAGGGTCAGGAAAAAGTACGTTATTACATTTACTTGGCGCTTTAGATAAACCCACTTCTGGTGAAGTGATATTTGAACAACAAAATATATTCCAATTTAATGAAAATCAACAAGCGCAATTTCGTAATCAATCTCTAGGATTTGTTTATCAGTTTCATCATTTATTACCTGAGTTTAGTGCTTTAGAAAATGTGGCTATGCCTTTATTTATTGCTAAAAAGCCGATAAAACAAGCTAACTCTTTAGCTTTGGCTATGTTAGAAAAAGTAGGCCTTTCGCACCGTTCAAATCATAAACCTAGCGAATTATCGGGCGGAGAGCGACAAAGAGTCGCGATTGCCAGAGCCTTGGTATCTCAACCTAAATTGATCTTGGCTGATGAACCCACTGGAAATTTGGATCAAAAAACCGGTGAAAATATTTATCAGTTGTTGAATGAATTGCGGGAACAAACGCAAACAAGTTTTGTGGTGGTAACCCATGATATTCAATTAGCCAATCGATTAGATCGAAGCTTAAACTTAGTTGATGGTGAGTTGACTGAAACGACACTGGGTGTCGCTTAATGCATTTAATCTGGTTATTAGCTTGGCGTTTTCGCTCTGACAAACGACAAAACGGATTTATTTCATTTATATCTGCGTCATCTACCTTTGGTATTGGCTTAGGTTGTTTTGTGTTGATTATTTTGCTTTCTGTGATGAATGGTTTCGAAAGTGAGTTAAAAGACAAATTATTATCTGTGATCCCTCATGCTGAATTTAAATCAGTGCATCCCCAAGGTATAGAAAATTGGCAACAAGAAGTGAGCTTATTACAATCACATCCTGAAGTGACCTTTGTTGAACCTTATATTAAAGCGACGGGTATGTTGCAAAAAGGCAATAAAATGAAGGCTGTTGAGATCACTGGTCTAGATATGGAATTTGCTAATAAAGGTATTTTGCCTAGCTTGTTACCTGCAGCGCAATGGCAAAGGTTTGTAAAAGACAAAAACGCAATACTGCTAGGTAGTGGTGTGATGGCTAAGCTTGGCTTAAAGGTAGGCGACAGAGTACAAATATTGCTTCCACAGTTATCTAGTGATCTTAGTTTAAGTGCCCCTAAAACACTGAATTTAGATGTGTTAGGTAGTTTAGATTTTAGAGGTGAATTAAGTAATCATATTGGTTTTATTCATATGTCTTTGGCGGCTGAAGCTCAAAATATTGATTTTGGTGCTCAGGGTATCAGGTTACGTTACCGAGACCCTTTTATGGCGTCTTCCTTAACCAGAGAAATAGGCTTTAATTTAAAACCTGAAGTATATATGTCTAATTGGACTATTAGTGATGGTAACTTATATCAAGATATCCAACTTGTCAGAGCCGTGGTTTATATTGCTTTGAGCTTGGTGATAGCAGTGGCTTGTTTCAATATAGTCTCTACTTTAGTGATGGCAGTGAATGAAAAACAAAGTGAGATAGCTATGTTAAAAAGCATGGGGGCTAAAAACGGTCTAATAGTTTTGGTGTTTATGTTACAAGGTACTTTTAACGGTTTAATTGGCACCGCGCTTGGGGTGTTTCTGGGAGTGTTAATGGCAATGAATTTAGCTGATATTGCCAGTATGGTTGAACAGTTATTAGGGGTTCAGTTTCTATCGGGCGATATCTATTTCATTGACTTTTTACCATCAGAGTTACGTTGGCATGAAGTGTATATGACCGCCTTTATCGCTGTTGTTCTGAGCATACTTGCGACTTTATATCCGGCATTTAAAGCGGCTAAAATCAATCCCGCTAAAGTATTGGGCCACTAGGTGATAATGATAAGCAGGAGCTACTAGCTTAGAGCTGCATGAATATTAAAAACAGCAGGCTTTTTAATATTTAATCAAAAGTCATTTTAATACGAGAGAGCCAACTTATATCATAGCTAGCACCTCGTATTTTGCATCCGGCTCTAACTCTTTTCGAAATTTATTTCTTCGTCTTTAATTCCAGCTTCTGGGTCGTTATATACTTTAAGATCTAGTTCACCTTCACTTTTGGCTACAATGCAAGCCACCATACAATCACCCGTTACATTTACTGCGGTACGTGTCATATCTAATAAGCGATCGACACCAATAATCAAAGCAATACCTTCAACTGGCAGTCCCACTTGAGTCAGGACCATTGCCAACATAATTAAACCAACACCAGGTACACCAGCAGTGCCAATTGAAGCCAGAGTCGCTGTGATAATTACCATCATATAATCGCTTAGAGCTAGATCTACAACATAAACCTGAGCGATAAATACAGTGGCGACACCTTGCATGATGGCGGTGCCATCCATATTGATAGTTGATCCTAGTGGAACGGTAAATGATGCCACAGAAGATTTTACTCCTAGCTTTTTGGTCGCTGTTTCCATCGTAATAGGTAAGGTGGCGCTGCTACTTGATGTACTAAACGCAAACAGGGCGGCATCGCGCATTTTGTACAGCAATATTAATGGATTTAAGCCGCTCAATAACTTGAGTAATATAGGATAGGTCACTAGTCCATGAATAAATAAAGCAACTAACACTAATAAAAAATATTTAAATAGACTGAAAATGGTTTCAAAGCCGATAGTAGAGAATAATTTAGCCATTAATACAAATACGCCGTAAGGGGCTAAATTCATTAAAATAGCGACTAACTTCATGACAACTTCGCTTAAATCTTCAAAAACGTTAGTTAACCTTTTGCCTGCTTCTCCACACATAGACATAGCAATTCCGAATAATACTGAAAACACTATGATCTGTAACATATTGCCTTCAGCCATGGCATTGATCGGGTTAGTTGGCATCATATTGATGATAACTTGACCTAATGATGGGGCTTGTTTAGCTTCGTATACTGCCTGAGATGTTAGATTTAACCCTTCGCCAGGAGCAACTAATAAGGCTAAAAAGATAGCTAAGCTGATGGCAATTGCGGTAGTACCTATATATAGAACAATTGATTTTCCACCTAAACGGCCTAATTTAGACGGGTCTGATAAACTTGAGGTACCACACACTAATGAAACAAAGACTAAGGGCACAACTAACATTTTTAAGCTAGCAACAAAAATTTCACCCCCAACATTAAATATACCTTCGACTAAAAGTGCATACGTTGATATGTGCATCCCGAATACACTAAAAGATAAATCTCCGCTATCATCAAATGACAATTGTAACAAAGTGCCAATCAGGATCCCGGAGATCATACCGATAAAGATCCTAGCGGTTAGACCGAATGTGTGAGTTGAAGGTTTATGGGAATGATTGCTTTTAGTCATGAAAATCCTAAGCTTTGTTATTGATTTAAATTGCTATTGAAATTGGTTTATTAAACTAATCTGACACTAGATTAGCAAGATTGTCTATTAAGCTGAACTATATTAAGTGAATTAGTCACGAAAGATTGGCTCAAGTAAGTAAAGGAAGGTATATGATTTTACGGTTTAAGACTCTGTTAGGAATATTTATTCTGTTCGGTTTAGTTGCTTGTGGTGGTGGAGGCAGCATAGAACGTGATGGAGGAACGACTGGTGGTGGCACTGGCACAGGTGATTCTACTACTGTGACTCGTACTATCAATTTAGCTTTTACTAATACTACTACGGGAGAAGTTTCTAGCCAATTGAGTGGGGAAACACCGTTAAGCCTAACAGCGACTGCCACTGATTCTAATGGTAATGCGGTGGCCGATACGTTAATTACCTATACTTTTCAACCCGAAGGCTTAGCTATTTTTGCCAATGATTCTGGCACTTCTCGCACTAATAGTGCCGGTGTGGCGGTACTTAATATTTTAGTAGGGGACGATTCAGGAGCGGGCGAGATTACTGCGAGTTTAAGTTCTGGAGAAACGGCCACAACCACTTTTGAGTCGGCTGGTACTATCCAGGTTAATGAAGAACCAGAGCCTGCTTCATTACAGCTATTTTCTAGTTCTATACAGCTAGCATCAAGTGGTTCTGACGAAATAGAACTACTTGCTTTGGTAAAAGATGAAAATAATGTATTAATTGAGAATATCAATGTGATTTTCTCAGCTGACGAAGGAGCTAATTTAGAATTGCCAGAAGGTGGCAGTGTAGCTGTGACTGGAAAAGATGGGATTGCGAGAGCATTTTTAAATACTTTAAATCAACCCGAAAATAGAACGATAAGAGTTATTGCAACAGCTGCAGGTTTACCTGAGTCTCAAACTCTTGATATTCAAGTAGTAGGCACCGAAATTAATATTAATGGGGCGACTTCGTTGATTATTAATGATTCTGCGCCAATCACAATTAATTTGGTTGACTCTGATGGTAAAGGTATTGCGAATGAAACTGTTAATATTTCAGCCCAAAATGGCATATTAAGTGATGTGATTGCCACGACCTCTGAAACTGGTCAAATTTCGGTGGATTATACCGCTAGTATCGCTGGACAAGATACCATTAGCGCAACAGCATTAAACGCCACGGGTATTTTTGAATTAGTAGTGCAGCAAGATGATTTTTCATTTACTTCAGAACCTGACGATGTGGTTTATTTAGGCGATGATGCCGTATTATCTATCACTTGGCTGAAAGACAATGCTGCATTTGTCAATGGAGACGTGACCTTGTCTTCGTCTCGTGGGGTAGTGATAACACCCAATTCAGTGACAGATATCAACGGGGTGGTGAGTTTTACCATTCAATCAGATAATGCTGGTTTTGCCTCTGTATCAGCCACTGGGGTAGATGGCAATGGCGAACAAGTGACGGCAAGAACACAGATAGAATTTGTTGCCACTGAAGCCGATAATATCATAGTGGATGGTACCCCTGATTCAATTGGGCCTAGTGGTCAAACAAGCACAATTACTGCTGTTGTCAGAGATCCAAATGGTAATTTAGTGAAAGGCAAAGTCGTCAATTTTGTTGTAGACGACGTAAGTGGAGGTAACATTTCGCCTAGTCAAGCGACCACAGACAGAAGTGGTATTGCTTCTGTGGTGTATACCTCGAATGCGGTGAGTAGTTTTGAAGCTGTAAAGGTGCATGCCACGGTGGCTGATACACCATCGGTTAGCGGATATACTTTACTCTCTGTCGGTGATCGAGCTTTTGATATATCTATAGGAACGGGGCGCTTAATTGAAGCGCCTGAGCAATCTTCTTACGCAAAAGAATTTAGTATTTTTGTAACAGATCCTGATTCTAATCCAGTACCCAATGCGACAATTACTTTTTCAGCTCCTCCTGTTAAATTTATTGACGGCGGCGTGTACCGAAAAGGTAATTGGCTTTGGGACGATATAGAGGATATTTGGTATCAAAATATTACTGCATTTTGCAACAATGAAGACATTAATGGAAACGGTATATTAGATGCAGGAGAAGACGAAAATGGTGATGGTTTGCTTACGCCAGGTAATGTGGTCTCTATCCCTGCTAATGGTACGACAGATGCAAACGGCCAAAAATTAATTAATATTTTATATGCCAAACAGTTTGGCGGTTGGGTAGAGGTAGATATAGCGGCAAAAGCCGAGTCAGCGGGCAGTGAGTCAAAAGAAAGTCAAAGATTTTCTCTATCTGTGTTGGCAGCTGATTTAAAAGAAGAAGGTTCACCACCTCCTCACAGTCCTTATGGTTCAAGTGCAAACTGTACCGATACTAACTAAATAATTAGCCCGGTTTTACCGGGGTTTTTTGTGTAAGGATTTTTTAATTCAAGGTGTAGCACAAATCAAAAAAAGTGAGTATTTTATATATTGATTTAAAAAATCATATTTAGCTAGCTACATAAGTGACGTCAGAGTCTCTATGTGTGGCGATGCAGCTTTATTTCAGGCCTAGGTTAACCTAGGGGTTACTTTATTAAAATATTGCTTAGCAGCTTGTTTAGAGTCGATTGGAGATTTTTGCATTTTAATCAAACGAAAAAGTAATATGGTTAAATAGCAGAAGGTAAATAAGTGAAGCTTCTTAATAAACTGGTATAACGTTTTTTGTTAACTATTATTTAGCCAACTTAACACTGTGGACAATGAGGCTAATTTTGACAAATTTTATGTTTGAAATTTAGTGGATTAGATTTGAATTTTTGTGGTTTAAAAAATATACAGAATCGGAGTTCGTTAAAAAAAGAATATAAGATAAGTATAAATAAGCACTTGTTTTCTCTTCATTTTGTCGATATATGTTAAAAAGCATTTTTGATGAGTAAAAACTTAGTGTTAACTACTCATTTGATAAAAACCTATTTAAATCAAAGGTTAAAACCAATTTATGGCCAAATCTCTAGTCATTGTCGAGTCACCGGCAAAGGCAAAAACAATCAATAAGTATCTCGGCAAAAACTTTATAGTTAAATCGAGTGTGGGTCACGTAAGAGATCTTCCTCATAAAGCTGTGGGCAAAGTTGCGCCTAAAAAACCAGCAAAAGAACTAAAACTTTTATCCGATAAAAAACGCGAAAATTACTTAAAAGAGTATGAATATAAAAAGTTAGTTGATCGTATGGGGATTGATCCTAAGAACGATTGGCAAGCTCATTATGATGTGCTCGAGGGTAAAGAAAAAGTCGTTAATGAACTGAAAAAGCTAGCCAAAAACGCAGATACCGTCTATCTCGCAACGGATTTGGATAGGGAGGGGGAAGCTATTGCTTGGCACCTCAGAGAACTCATTGACGAACCTGGTAAAGATTTCCAGCGTGTTGTGTTTAACGAAATCACCCAAAATGCGATTCAAGAAGCATTTGCAGCGCCAACCGAGCTGAATATAGAAATGGTCAATGCTCAGCAGGCTAGGCGTTTTCTTGATCGCGTTGTGGGTTTTATGGTCTCGCCTTTATTGTGGAAAAAGGTAGCTCGAGGATTATCAGCAGGTCGTGTGCAATCGGTTGCTGCTAGGCTTGTAGTTGAGCGTGAAAGAGAAATTAAGGCGTTTGTTCCTGAAGAGTTTTGGGACATTCATGCTGATTTAAATACCGCTGATAAAACCAATTTACGTATGTTGGTTGCTAAAGAAAACGGTAATGCTTTTAAACCGGTAAATAAACAACAATCTGAAAAGGCGGTTAACTTTTTACAAGGTGCAGATTACCAAGTGGTGAGTCGTGAATCTAGACCTACACAAAGTAAACCTTCTGCGCCATTTATCACCTCTACCTTGCAACAAGCGGCAAGTACCCGTTTAGGCTTTGGTGTGAAAAAAACCATGATGATGGCTCAGCGTTTATACGAAGCGGGTCACATCACGTATATGCGTACAGATTCAACTAATTTAAGTACTGAAGCAGTTGAAAGTTGTCGTGAATATATATCTGAAAACTTCGGTGCTAAATATTTCCCAGAGAACCCAATCAAATATGGTAGCAAAGAAGGTGCACAAGAGGCTCATGAAGCGATACGTCCTTCAAATGTGTTACTTAAGTCTGAAGCCATAACTGAAGTTGAGCGCGATGCGCAGCGATTATATGAGCTAATTTGGCGTCAATTTGTGGCTTGTCAAATGACCAACGCTAAATATGATGCGAGTACTATTCGAGTGAAAGCAGGGGATTTTGAATTAACTGCTAAAGGTCGTGTATTAAAATTCGATGGTTGGACAAAAGTGCAAAATCCTCAACGTAAAAAAGGCGATGAAGATTTGTTGTTACCCGATGTCAAAGAAGGTGAAAACTTAGCACTAAAAGAACTTGATCCGAAACAACATTTTACTAAGCCTGTGGCTAGATTTAATGAAGCATCTTTGGTTAAAGAACTGGAAAAACGAGGAATTGGTCGACCTTCAACTTACGCTAGTATTATCTCTACTATTCAAGATAGAGGTTACGCTCGTATTGAAAACAAACGTTTTTATGCAGAAAAAATGGGCGAAATAGTTAACGATCGTTTGTTAGAAAATTTTGATGATCTCATTAGTTATGACTTTACTGCCAACATGGAACAAAAGCTCGATGATGTAGCTGAAGGTAATGTGTTGTGGAAAGAAGTACTAAATGAGTTTTACACTGATTTTGAACAAAAATTAGCACTTGCTGAAAAACCACCTGAAGAAGGTGGTATGCGTTTGAATCAAGCCGTACCAACTGATATTAAATGTCCTAAATGTGGACGTCCAATGAATGTTCGTACTGCTAGTACTGGGGTATTTTTAGGTTGTTCTGGTTATAGTTTACCGCCGAAAGAGCGTTGTACCGGTACCATGAATTTAACCTCTGGTGACGAAGTTATTAAGGTCGATGATGAAGAAGAGTTAGAAACAGAATTGTTACGCTCTAAACGTCGTTGTGGTATCTGTGGTACTGCTATGGATAGTTACCTTGTTGACGAAAACCGTAAACTGCATGTTTGTGGTAACACTCCTACATGTGAAGGTGTAGAGGTTGAAGAGGGAACGTTTAAAATTAAAGGTTATGAAGGTCCCATTATCGAGTGTGATAAGTGCCAATCTGATATGGAACTTAAAAGCGGTCGTTTTGGTAAATATTTTGGTTGTACTAACGAAGAATGTAAAAATACTCGTAAGTTACTGAGAAATGGTGAAGCTGCACCACCGAAAGAGGATCCTACTGATTTACCTGAATTAGAATGTGTTAAGTCTGATGCCCACTTTGTATTGCGCGATGGTGCTTCTGGTATTTTCTTAGCTGCACATAATTTCCCTAAATCTAGAGAAACTCGTGCGCCAAAAGTAGAGGAGCTCGCCCGTTTTAGGGATCGTATTTCGCCTAAGTTTTATTACTTAGCAGATGCCCCTGCTGCGGATCCAGACGGTAGTCCCACTATTGTTCGTTATAGTCGTAAAACCAAACAACAATATGTGATGTCAGAAAAAGAAGATGGTAAAGCATCTGGTTGGTCTGCTTGGTATACCGACGGAAAATGGAAAGCAGAAGATAAACGTAAAAAACCTAAAGAATAAAGATTTTATTTATCCTCTCATAACGGCAGCTAACGCTGCCGTATTTATTTAAATTTAAAAAATTTCAATTTTAATATGGCATAAAACTATGGCACTTTCTCTTCAAGAACAATTACTTAAAGCGGGTTTAGCGGATAAGAAAAAAGCTAAACAAGTTAGGCAACAAAAGCATAAGCAGGCCAAAGCCAAACAAAAACACAATCTTGTTGAAACCAATGAAGCTAAATTAGCGGCTGAAAAAGTGGCTGAAGCAAAAAAAGCTAAAGACAGAGAATTAAACCAACAAGCTAAGCTAGAAGCTGAAAAAAAGGCTATTGTTGCGCAAATAAAACAACTCATTGAAGCCAATAAACAACGTAAAACTGGCGGTTCAAAAGGCCAAGAAGATGTGGTGTGTAACTTCACCGATGGCACATTGATTAAACGTATGTATGTTAGCCCTGCGGTACAAAAACAAATTACTCAAGGTAAGTTGGCTGTGGTTAAGTTAGGCGCTGGTTATGAATTAGTGCCTATGCCTGTAGCTAATAAAATTGCTGAGAGAGACGAATCTAGTGTGGTTTATCGAGCCGATAATATCAGTGCTGAAGATCAAAAAAGCAGTGAAGAAGACGATTGGTATGGTGATTATGAAATTCCAGATGATTTGAACTGGTAAATTCGTAACTTAGCCATGTTTAGAAAAAGGCTCACAGCACATGATGTGAGCCTACCCTGTTAATTTTTATCTTCTTCGTTATTGGCTTTAATCAAACTGACTATCCGCCAATCTGCTTTTGGAATAATTTTATTCGAAGTGGTATACATGTTTACTCGCCCTTTGGGGTCGATGGCACACAAAGGTAATAGTTGGCCATTATATTCTTCTAGGTAATCTTCGAAAGAAAACTCATCTGAAATACGCGTGGTTTTAATTATGGCTCCTTTTGTTAGATAGCCGGTGAGTTTGCCATAACTGATATTTTCAGCAAACAGTCCTAACTTTTTCGCATAGGACTCAGAGACTTGATGGCTAGTGAGTTTTTTGGTTTCATTGTTACTTAACCCTAACACTGAACCTTTGCCTAGTTGATGCTCAAAATGATAAGTCACTAGTGGATTAAGTTGTTTGTAAGGCGACATAACCAACACTGTGCCGTATAAAGATAAATCCATAGTACGAGAAGCATGATCTGATATAGGATTACCAAAATAATTAGGAATACCCTCCATGCGGGCAATGCTTATACTTTCCCAGTTAGTATCGGCAATACATACTGTCACCTCTTGCTTAAGTAACTCTTTGGCAAATTTACGAGCAAAAATACCGCCACCAAACATTAAAAAGCCATAAGGTGGGGGAGCTCGAAGACCTAAATATTTTGTTACCTGCACGGCCGTTAAGCTTTGTAATACTACGGTACAAATAATCACTAAAAATACCATAGGTACGAGTAGGTCAACTTGTGCATAATTTAATGCTTCAAGCTTTAAAGCAAATAATGCCGACACAGCTGCAGCAACAATTCCTCTTGGTGCTATCCAGCTAAGCAATGCTATTTCTTGCCATTTTAAACCTGTGCCTAAGGATGAGATGATGACTGAAATAGGGCGGGCTATAAAAACAATCCCAATTAATACCAGTATTGAGCCCCATCCCAAATTTAAAATTGCACTGAGTTCAATACGTGATGCTAACAGAATAAACAAGCCCGATATTAATAAGACACTCAATGTTTCTTTGAACTCTAATATACCTTCAACATCAACTCTTTTCATATTGGCTAACCACATACCCATTATGGTCACAGTCAATAAACCTGATTCGTGAGCAATCATATTAGATCCTTCAAAGGCACCTAACATTATGGTAAGCACAGCTGTATTAATAAGATAATGAGGGATCACATTATTTCTCAATAATAGTCCCATAACATAACCAAAAAACGCGCCAAACCCGACCCCTACAGAAACCGTTAAGGCAAAAGCAAATAAGGTATGGCTTAAAGCATCTTGAGTAGAAATAATATATTCAAATACTAATACAGCCAGTAATGCCCCAACAGGATCGATTATTATCCCTTCCCAGCGTAAAATATTGGATATTTTACTGTTTGGTCTGACGGTGCGAAGCATAGGGACGATAACGGTAGGCCCAGTGACAGTAACTATTGCTCCAAATAAAAACGCCATTTGCCAAGACATGCCCAAAGCAAAATGGGCTAGGGGAGCGACAATAACCCAAGTCACTAAAGCTCCTATGGTACACATATTACGCACCATAGAGCCATGTCCACTGAGATCACCCATTTTTAGGGTCAGTGCCCCTTCAAATAAGATAATAGCCACAGACAAAGACACAATGGGGAACAATAAATCCCCCAATAACAAGTCTGGATCAATGAACCCAGCGACTGGGCCAACCAATAAACCGGCAATTAAAAGGGGTAATATGGCTGGCAGTTTAACTTTGTATGCAAAAAATTGGCAAGCGATAGAGATAAGCCCTACTGCTACTAACAAAATAATGGGATCGCTCAAGTTTAGTCCTTTTTTGTACTATTGGCTGGTATAGGTGCTATCTGAGCACAGTTTTGTTGACTTATTCAAGAATTAATAAAATTGATATTGTTGGCAACTCGCTATTGGTAATGTGTAAAATCTGAATAATGTAAGCTGATACACCTATCTAAAAACAGGAAAATTAATGTTTCGTTTTCATAAAAAATATATTTTGTTGATAGTTTCGATGGTTTTGACTGCTTGTGGTCAGTCTACAGAAATGACCAGCGAGCAAGAGTATTACGAGGTGACTTATGATTGCGAACGAGGTCAGCCTATTTTAGTTCATTTTTATAAAGAGCAAGAATTAGCTGAATTAATACGTGAAGGACAAGTGACTGAGCTAAAACAAGAACCTTCTGCTTCAGGTTATTATTATACAAATATGAAAGTGAGTATTCGTGGTAAAGGTAATGAACTTACCTTAGAAATAGGCCGTATGGCAGCGATAACTTGTAGAGCTAGATAATATTCGCTTTTAAGCTCGGTTTTAGATTGAGCTTAAAAGCACTATTTAGAGATTACAGATTATTTTGTCTTAGTTCTTTTTTTGTCCATACTCTGACGTAGTCAACCGTCATACTCGGCGGATCTTGGTTGAAATCTTTTGGATGAAAACCTTTAATATCGGAAGTAGGGTTAATAGGAATAAAACCATTACATTTAAATTCAGTATAGGGTTTTCTTAAACCTAGCGATAAAGCAACTTGCATAGGTCTTTGGTGCCAATACTTATTTTCAGCACGGCCTACTTCTGTATGATCAACATACCAAATAATTTCTTGTTCAGTCACTTTAGCGCCATACACGTGAAATTGTTTGCCGGGATCTGCAGTTAACACATTGACGTTTTCTTGTTCATGATATTTGCCTGGTCTACGCCAATCCCGGCCTGTTGAATTGGCCTTGGCATCTTTTTTGGTTAAAGCTGCATGTAAATTATGGTCGGTTATTTTTTCGTTGCCAGCCTTAAAATTTTGCCTTTGTTGCATTTCGACTACATCAATTTCACTGTATCTGACGGCCCCTTCAGTTAATTGAGTATCATCAAAATTACTATACATCCAAAAGGCTGGTGAAAAGCCGGGAAATTTTTTCGAGCCTAAAATTCGCGCTTCGTAATAACCGATAGTACCTGCGGCTTTACTTTGTAACATAGCTGATTTGAAATATAAGGCAGAATTGGGAATTGAGTTACCTTGAGAGCAGGCATTACTGATGTTTCTGTTATGTGGGTTGTACACCATCTGAATGGTTAAGTTTCCGTCTTTTTGATAGGCGTTATTTTCATTATCCCAGCTCCAAGTTTGAACATGCTTAGGATTTTTTATCCACTTATCGTAATCTATAAATGGACTATTAAATTCGTCAGAACGGCTAGGATCTAACTGCCAGACTTCGTTAGCGCTGGTATTAAATGGTTGTGTATCTGTAGCGTAATTATTTGTCGATATTAAGCACAAGCAAACAGATAGTGTCGTTTGGATTAGAAGTGGTAAGTTTAATTTATGTTTCATTCGGGCAAAAACTCACTATATAAAAGAATATTTCGAGTATAACAGAGAAACATTTAAATAATATAAACGTGTGATGTTTGTTGTTTTTGACATGTATTTAAATTGTTTGATTCATGCGTTTTTGATAAATAAATGCCGCGGCTAACATAAATATACCAATACTGATCATAAGTACTACTTTTTGCCATAACAGGGCATTTACAGTGTCAAGTATTCCTAATTTTAATAATCCTGCAGCCATAAAGGCTAGGGCAAGTTTGGCAATAAACTTACTGTGTTTGTGGGTAAAGAATAAATAACTTCCTTGCAAAATTAAGCAGGGGGTAATTAATAAAGCCAGCTCCCATTTAGCCAATAAAAATGCAAAATTTATAGATAATAAAATATGCAGTAAAGTGTAGCTAATTTTACTATTACTGATGAATTTTAAGTGTAGGCGACTAAGTAATTGGGCTTTAATTAAAAAGGTAAGCAAAACAGCTAAACTTAGAGCCAGCCATATACTGCTACTGATGTCTTGCCCAATGCCAGTGACTGAACTACATAACCACGACAGTAAGATATTAAAGAAATTGATATAACCCAATGTACGTCGATTTCGAATTAAAATTTTATGACTTAATAAATATAAGGTTAGAGCAAATATATAACTACTGGTCGCTATTCCAGCCCAAACAATATTCGTCCATTCTTGCATATAGATAGCGATACATCCGGCTAGGTAATATAGGCTAATGGATGCAATTTTTTTGTCTAATAATGGAAGATGACGCTTGTGAATTTTGATTAAAAAGTAACTGAATAGTGTCAATCCCATTACGTTAGCTAAAACACTTAATAACAACTGACTCTGGTAAAAGTCGATGGTAAAAACAAGGTTATATACTGCCGCGAGAATAAAAATAAGCAAAGCTTGAATTCTTAGCAATCTATGTTGAATTTGTTGCCCTAATAGGTAACTTATCAATGCTGAACACCACACAGCAATAGCCGATAATTCGCTATAGTGTTTGAAAGCAGAAGGTAAAAATGTCAGAGGTAAAATAAGATAAAACGCCAATCTGAGAGTTTCTGCTATATGTGCTAGTGTGCCCGTTCGTCCAGTTCGGCGGTAAAATTCTGCTAATAACCAACACTCTAGGAAAACAAAAACTAATGATGTTTTAGCGTAATTAGGTAAATCTCTAAACGACAGTGATTGCACCTCTATGATCCCTAAAATGCTAATCGCTATGACAGTTAAACCAGTTAAATAAACCATTACTTCTGAGACTTTACAGACTTTTCTATAAGATTTAGACAGTAACAAAACTTGTAATGGTAATAGGGCTATTGCCATCCATTCAGCCAATTGAAGCCATAGTAGGGATAATATGAATAGGCTCAGCCAGATTGATTCAATAGGTCTTAATTTTTGCTTAAGTTGAATTTCCCAGCCAGTTTTGTTTGCATCAATATTTAATATTTTTCTACTCGCAAATATTATTCCGCCAATACTGGCAACCACTAAGTTACCTTGTAGTGTGAGTAGTGCGGGATCGGGAAAATAGGGAAAAATGGCAAATATCCCATGGGCCAGAGAAAACACCAATAATGAATAAGCTTCAATACGCACTGAGTAGTAATTTTCTTTTAAGGCTAGGTATAAAATAAATAAGCCTTCTAGGGCAATAGCAAAGCCCCAATAGTCGGGGACTAAACAGCTAATAATAGCGACTAACAGCCAAGTGCTGGCATACATAATATGTAAATTACAGGTATAAGAGTTTTGTTTCTTTGCATGGATAGCTAGGTAAGCACTAATGCTTAGATTGATAAAGGCTAGGCTAGGCTAGGCAGTATCCACAGATTGTTGAATTCAGTTTGATATAAAATACCAATATTGGCGAATAAGGTAATCACAGATAATAAGATAAAGTCTTTACTAAAACTGTTCTGAGAAGTAAACAAACGACACAAATAATATAAAAATAAGCAGTAAAAACCTTGACTGAATAAAGCGATAAAAGTGGAGTGAGAAGCAAATAGCAGTAAAAACTCTAGGCAAGAATAGGTAACAAAAATACTGGTATAACTTAACCACGGCCAATTTTTCTGATTGGCTTGATAGAGACTGGTTAGCACTATAAAGCCTAAACCAATTAAATAATAAATAGTACCTAGCTGATCTAATTGGGATATCAAGGGAATAGCTGCCCCGCCTATTATAGATAAGCTGCTGACAATCTTAGTGTCGAATTTGTTGGATAAAATAAATCCCATAATGGCAATAATAAAATAGCTTAGTAATACCAACCAATCAGGGAGAAGTTGGTAAAAACTGCCAGCCATATAAACGGTTATATAGTTAAGCAATAAACCCAAGGCAATAATAACGGAATTAAATTCTGGGTACTGGTTACGTTTTGCAAAATAGGCTCCGAATAAAGTGGTAGCCAAAGCGACGATAAACAGTAGTAATGTTTTACTGCCCGCGCCTAATTCAGCTACCAAAAGTTGAGTTAAATAACCAAATCCAGCAACTAATAATACTATGCCAATTAACATAAAGACAAAAATGGGAGCTTGGTTTTTTGCTTGATAATGTTTATATAAATTGATCACAGGCGAAGCAAATTGAACACAAGGAGCTAATAAACTGGAGAGTTGTTGATTGGCTTCTCTCATAAAATAGGCAATATATGAAGGGGTATGAGTCTTATGCGATTCCTCCAGGATTGCGGCTAGATGTATTTCAGGAGAGATATCTTTGTTGTGGGACTTTAATGACTGTGGAGCAATTTGTTGTCTATCGCTTGTAACTGTGTTTTGGCTGTTGAGATCAGCAGTATTTTTCAGTAAACCAATCTTTTGTTCTAATTTATGCAGGCGAGTAGAAAAGTCTACGCGAGTGAGTTCTAATTCCCGTTGTAAATCTTCAATTTGTTGATCCTTCAAAGACACATTTTTCCTTTTTTTGGGTTAATCAGCCATAAATAACGAAAATAGCACAGAATAATGGGTTCGACTAATTTGAAAACACCTTGAAATCACAAGTTAGAAAAAATATAAAAGCATTGAGTTTGGTAAAATAATAAACCTTTAAGTGCTACTGGTCACATATCTCATAATTAAGTTTTTAGAATATTCTCAAATGACTGTTTTTACTCGGCTTGAGCCGCTATACTATGCGCCGCATTTAGAAGCGATATAGAAAAAGCAAAATGAGTAGTTCCATATGTGCTACTCGACATTAATTTAAAGGAAAAAAATGACTCCTATTACTAAATCTTTTCAGTATGGTCAGCATACTGTCACTCTTGAAACTGGCGTAATTGCTCGTCAAGCTACAGCCGCTGTATTAGCAAGCATGGACGATACAAGTGTATTAGTTTCTGTGGTTGGTAAAAAAGACACTAAACCTGGTCAAGATTTCTTCCCACTAACAGTGAATTATCAAGAGCGTACTTACGCTGCAGGTAAAATTCCTGGTGGATTCTTCAAACGTGAAGGTCGTCCTTCTGAGTACGAAACATTAACTTCGCGTTTGATTGACCGTCCAATTCGTCCTTTATTCCCAAATGGGTTTATGAACGAAGTACAAATTATTGTAACTGTAGTTTCTGCTAACCCAGAAATTCCTACCGATATTATCTCTCTTATTGGTACTTCTGCCGCTCTTGCTATTTCTGGTATGCCTTTTAATGGTCCTATCGGTGCAGCACGTGTTGGTTATAAAGATGAACAATATGTATTAAACACTCGTACTTCTGAACTTGAAGATAGCCAGTTAGACCTAGTCGTTGCTGGTACTGAAGGTGCAGTATTGATGGTTGAATCTGAAGCCGATATTTTATCTGAAGAAGTGATGCTTGGTGCGGTAATGTACGGCCATGAGCAATTACAAACAGTCATTGGCGCGGTAAGTGAGTTTGCTGCTGAAGTCAATACTCCTTCTTGGAATTGGCAAGCTGTTGAAGAAAACACTGCTCTTAAAGCTAAAATCAAAGAACTTGCAGAAGCAGGTATCACTGAAGCTTACCAAATTTCTGACAAGATGGAGCGTAAAGACGCTATCGTTGCGTTAACAGAAAAAACAGTTGCTGAAATAACTGCTGCTGATGAAGAGCAAAGTGCTAAAGAAGTATCTGAATTAGTTCACGAACTAGAAAGTGATGTTGTACGTTCACGTATTCTTGCTGGTCAACCGCGTATTGATGGTCGTGATCCTGCGATGATCCGTGCTCTAGACGTCGCCACTGGTTTGTTACCACGTACTCACGGTTCTGCTTTGTTCACTCGTGGTGAAACTCAAGCAATCGTAGCTGCTACCTTAGGTACAGAACGTGACGCACAAATGATTGATGGCTTAAACGGTAAAACTGATAGCCGTTTCATGTTGCATTATAACTTCCCTCCATACTGTGTGGGCGAGACTGGTTTTGTTGGTTCACCTAAGCGTCGCGAAATCGGCCATGGTCGTTTAGCAAAACGTGGTATTCAAGCGGTAATGCCGTCTGAGAAAGATTTCCCATACGTAGTACGTGTTGTATCTGAAATCACTGAATCAAATGGTTCGTCTTCAATGGCCTCTGTTTGTGGTACTTCTTTAGCATTGATGGATGCTGGTGTACCTATCAAGGCATCTGTTGCTGGTATTGCAATGGGCCTTGTGAAAAATGATGAAAATTTTGTGGTTCTTTCTGACATTCTTGGTGACGAAGATCACTTAGGTGACATGGACTTTAAAGTAGCCGGTACTACTGGTGGTATTACTGCTCTACAAATGGATATCAAGATTGAAGGTATCACTAAAGAAATCATGCAAGTCGCGCTTAAACAAGCGAAAGAAGCACGTTTGCATATTTTAGGTGTAATGGACCAAGCGATTGCTGGTCACCGTGAAGAAATGTCTGAGTTTGCTCCACGTATTTATACAATGAAAGTAGAAACAGATAAAATCCGTGACGTAATTGGTAAAGGTGGCGCGATGATCCGTGCTATCACCGAAGCTTCTGAATGTAATATCGAAATCGAAGATGACGGTACTATTAAGATCTTCGCTACTGAACTAGCTAAAGCTGAAATTGCCATCTCTAAAATTGAGCAAGTGACTGCTGAAGTTGAAGCCGGCAAAACTTACTCAGGTAAAGTGACTCGTATCGTAGATTTCGGTGCATTTGTTGAAATATTACCTGGTAAAGAAGGGTTAGTGCATATTTCTCAAATCGCTCACGAACGTGTTAACAAGGTATCTGACTTCTTAGAAGAAGGCCAAATCCTAGACGTGAAAGTAGTTGAAATTGACCGTCAAAACCGTGTTCGTTTAAGCATAAAAGACTTAATCGAAAAACCAGCACCAGCAGAAGCGCCTGCTGAAGGTAACGAATAAGTTATCGCTGAGTTAAGTTAAAACCTAAAAAGGAGCCGCAAGGCTCCTTTTTTATTGGTATTACACATCAAACTGAATACTACCAATTCCATTAAATTCTCGCTGAGTGTACATTTATTGGAGTTGGTATTATTTTATATCCATTAAGATTTATTGCCGGATTGGGGCTAACAAGTCTTAAACCTATAAGGTGAACTTCACTGAAGTTTGCAGATAGCTCGAATCAAGATCTAAACCTCCGTCATCGACAACATATTTACCAAGCTCAACACCAATTATCATGTTAGGCGTGTATTGCCTGATAAGGTTAACAGCGTAATGAGAACGGTCATGTCCTAGAATATCGGTTTCACCATTACCGTAAAAAATTGTACTGCGATACTCATCGCTCCACATTCTTCTATATCCAACATACCAAGCCGTTGTGTCCTCTGTTTTTGTTTCATTGCTTATTGGGTCAACAACAATATCTGTAGCTAACGTGATTCCGGCGTAACGACCTGATTCGCCAAGTGTTAACTGAAAACGAATATCGTCTTTACCAATTGAGTTTATTTTACCGGAAAGGCTAATCGCTGTCGCTGTGGCATCGATTCCACCTTGGTCTACTTTTCTTAATAATCCTGCTACGCTCGCTTGTCCCCAATCACCTTGAAAGTTATATCTGGCTACAAAATCTGGCATCTTACTATCTGGATCATTATTGCTGCCAGTTACGCCAACATTGCCCGATACTCCATTGCCGTCATTGTCTCCAAAGGTCTGTGAGTTTTCTAAAGCAAATTGCCAATTCCCAACGGAATATCGGATCTGCACTTGTCTTATAAATCCTTCTGCAACCATTGGTCCACCAAAATCTAAAGATTCAACCAAAGCAGCTAGAGGCATAAAAGTTGACCATGTTTGACCGATTAACCAGTTTTTGTTTTTTACGAAAGCATGACGTAAACGTGGGTTCACAGAATTACTAATAATTTCGTTCCCGCCGCCACCGTAAAAATCCATTTCAACAAAGCCAGTCCAATCACCATGAATATAAGAAATGTTGAAGCGGCTTTCTTTTATATTTAATCCCAGTTTAGAAGTATCTACTGCCCCAGGATTATTGCCTATCCAATAATCCTGGTAATTTAAATCTCCACTGACATATCGTGCATCAGCTTTTAAATAGCCGCCAAACTTGATCTTGTTACCATTTTTGAAGTCTATTTCGAATGGCGCTGCATTGGCCGTTGAACTAATGAGCTGAGTACCCACAAGCAATAGACCAAGTGCTGTGCTTTTCTTTATGATGTTATTCATGTGTTTGTCCTAGAGTGTTAAATCTTTGTAAACTTTGAACCAGAATTATCAAATTGCATATAAGCTCATGGTCTATAAGACTAAAGTCCCATTTCCATGTTTTCTGATGAGAATAAAGTATCTCAATGAAATTTATACAGAATATGGAATGTAGACATGGTAGAAAAAATATATCCGGTGCCTGAACAGGCAAAAATAAATAGTCATTTAACCGAACAAGCTTATCTTGAACTCTATAAACAGTCGGTGAAATCACCAGATGAATTTTGGGCTGAACAAGCGAAAAGATTAGACTGGTACAAAGCCCCCTCTATTATTAAAAACACTTCTTTCGACCCAAATAACTTATCTATCAAATGGTTCGAGGATGGTCAGCTTAATGTATCTTATAACTGCATTGACCGTCATCTTGAAAACCGCAGTCATGTTACTGCCATCATTTGGGAAGGAGATGATCCTCAGTCCTGTGAGTTAATTAGTTACCAAAGCTTACACGACGAAGTGTCAAAACTAGCAAATGGACTAAAAAAATTAGGCGTAGTAAAGGGCGATCGTGTGGCTATTTATATGCCTATGGTTCCTCAAGCTGCTTATGCAATGCTGGCATGTGCAAGAATAGGGGCGGTGCATTCAGTTATTTTTGGTGGGTTTTCCCCAAACTCAATTGCAGATCGTATCGAAAACTGTGGCGCAAAAGTCTTAATAACCGCCGATCAAGGTATGCGTGCAGGCAAAACGGTACCATTAAAAGCGAATGTTGATGTGGCACTTGAAGAGCATGAATGCGCAACTTTGGAACATGTTGTTGTGTTTAAACATGTTGGTTCAGAGGTAGATTGGCATGCAAAAGATTTCTGGTGGCATGAACTTGTAGCAGATTGTCCCGCTGAGTGTGAACCAGAAGTCATGAATGCTGAAGATCCTTTATTTATTCTGTATACCTCAGGTTCAACCGGGCAGCCTAAAGGGGTGGTGCATACGACAGGTGGTTATTTGTTATACGCAGCCATGACACACGAATATGTATTCGACTATCACAAAGGTGAAGTTTTTTGGTCCGCAGCTGATGTTGGATGGATAACAGGTCATAGTTATATGATTTACGGGCCATTGGCAAATGGAGCAACAACTTTACTATTTGAAGGTGTGCCTACCTATCCGGATGTTCGCCGGATAGGGCAAATTGTCGATAAACACAAAGTTAATATTTTATATACGGCTCCCACTGCTATTCGAGCATTGATGGCCCAAGGTGATCGTGCGGCACAGGGGATCAGCGGAGAATCTCTGCGTTTATTGGGAACCGTTGGTGAGCCGATTAACCCTGAAGCATGGAATTGGTATTACGAAAAAATTGGCAAAGGACGATGTCCTATTGTTGATACTTGGTGGCAAACTGAAACAGGTGGATTGATGATTTCACCTTTACCAAGTATCACCCCTTTAAAACCTGGTTCTGCAACACGTCCATTGTTTGGTATTCAACCTGCATTGGTTGACAGTGAGGGCACAGAACTAGAAGGAGCGACAGAAGGTAATTTGATAATAAAAGATAGCTGGCCTGGACAAGCGCGAACTGTTTATGGTGATCACCAACGTTTTATTCAAACTTATTTCACCACTTATAAAGGTAACTATTTCACTGGGGATGGGGCTAGGCGAGATGAAGATGGCTACTATTGGATTACTGGACGAGTAGACGATGTTCTGAATGTCTCTGGCCACCGTCTAGGTACGGCTGAAATTGAAAGTGCTTTAGTTTCACATGAAGCCATTGCAGAAGCAGCTGTTGTGGGTTATCCCCATAATATAAAAGGCCAAGGGATCTACGTTTATGTCACGCCAATTGAGGGCGTAGTATGTGATGATGCGCTTACCAAAGATGTGATCAATTGGGTCCGTAAAGAACTTAGTCCAATTGCCACACCTGATTTGATTCAGTGGACTCATGCATTACCCAAAACCCGATCGGGGAAAATCATGCGCAGAATTTTGCGTAAAATTGCTGCTAACGAATATGAACAATTAGGTGATACATCGACATTGGCAGACCCATCAGTTGTTGATACACTGATCCAACAAAGGTTGAATAAATAATAAAACGATAACTTTATGGGAACACTATGCTAAGGCTACTAATTGCTGATGATCATCCATTATATCGTGACGCTCTTAGTAGTGCCTTAGCGTCCCATTTTGACCCCTTAGAGATAATAGAAGCGAGCGATCTGACCGAGACTGTCAGCCTTCTTCAACAAGATCTAGATATTGATTTATTGCTACTCGACCTACATATGCCGGGCAGTGGCGACTTGTTCGGTTTAATTCACATACGCAAACTATTTGCAGACCTCCCAGTTACCGTGATATCAGGTATAGAAGACAAAAATATTGTGTCTAAAGTTATTAATCTAGGGGCATTGGGTTTTATACCAAAAACAACCGGCGCGGCACAAATTGCCGAAGCAGTTAATACTATGCTTGAAGGTGATGTGTGGTTGCCAGAAAGTTTTGCGGCAAGCGAAGTTGAATTAGACAGTGAATTTACCGAGTTGGCTGATAAGGTATCCAGCCTGACCCCAGCCCAGTATAAAGTGCTATGTTATATGCGTGACGGATTATTAAATAAACAAATTGGCTACAATCTGAATATTGCTACGGCAACAGTTAAAGCCCATGTCACCGCAATTTTCAAAAAATTACATATCAATAACCGGACTCAAGCTGTGCTTATTGCTTCGCAACTTGAATTAGCGCCGCCTGTAACAGAGCTCTCAACTTAGCCGGTTTAACTGGTTTATTTAGATAAGCACAATTGGCTTCAGTACAACGAGTGTGGATATCTTCCTGTTCATTTGCTGTGACCAGTATCGCTGGAATAGCATAATCCAATTTTTCACGAATAAGTTCGATTAATTGCAAACCGTTGTAATCCTCCTGCAAATGATAATCCATTATTAATACTTGGGGGATGGAATTATCAAGAGTTTTAAAAGCTTCCTGAGTACCACGGGCTCCCGTAAAATTTACCGACCACTTGCTTAATAAAGCATTCATCCCGTCAAGGTTTTCTAGTTTATCATCTACACAAAGTACCCTAAGGCTTGCTAAGGCCTGAGACGATTTAGGCTTTTGTTCAAGCATCTGTGATGTTTGTGCATTAATACGGGGTAATAGAATAGAAAAACAACTTCCTTTACCCAGCACAGATCTTACCGTTAAGGGGACATCTAGCTGTTCACTTAGCCTAGCAACAACACCAAGCCCTAAGCCAACTCCCTGTTCGGAATGGTCTTTTATACGGTAAAAATCTGCAAATATTTTGTCTTGCTCAATATCGTCAATTCCACATCCAGTATCCCAGACTTGGATCAGAACACTCGTCTGACGTTTACGTACGCTAAGTAAAACTTTGCCCTTATGAGTATATTTAATGGCATTGGACAGTAAATTTTGCAGTATTCGGTACAAGTAGGTACGATCGCTCTGCACCCATAGGTCTTGTAGTCGGCCATGTAAATTTAGTCCCTTTGCTTGTGCGCACATATTGAATTCTTCCATAAGCGGCCTAATTAAAGGCAGTAACGCTATGGAGCTCATTTTAGGTTGCATCTCTCCTTGGTCAAGCCGAGCGATATCTAATAAAGTACCGATCAACACTTCACTAGCATTTAAACTATCACCTAGTTTTTTTACAAGTTTATTAACATCCCCTGTTAACTGTGTTTCTTGTATAGCACTTAAATATAATTTGGCGGCATTTAGAGGTTGTAATATGTCGTGACTGGCTGACGCCAAAAAACGGGTCTTGCTGGCATTAGCTTGCTCAGCTACTTTACGAGCATTAACCAGTTTCTTTTCTGCTTCACCACGTCGAGCGATTTCTGTATGTAACTCTGCATTAATAGTTTGTACTTCTTGGGAGCGTTTTTGAATTCTGTTTTCAAGATCAATATTCGCTTCCTTTAGCGCATGTTGGATCTCTATGTGTTCAGTCACATCATTAAAACTGGTGACAAAACCTCCACCAGGGAGGGGATTGCCCACCATTTCAATCATTTTTCCATCACTTCGTTGGCGTAAAAAGCGATGACTGGTGCCCACTTTCATATGTTGTAAACGTTTTTGTACTAGTAACTCTATATCTCCAACGCCACACTCACCGTGATCGGCATTATAACGTATCAGGGTTTCTATTGGTGTACCGACACTAATCAATTCCCTTGGATAATCAAATAAATCAAGGTAACTTTTGTTCCAAGCGACCAGATTGAGGTCTTTATCAATTACACTTATACCTTGTTCCAAACTTTCTAAAGAAGTAAATAAAGCGCTAATGTTAAATTGAATTGCTTGAGTAGTGTCGTCGAAGAAGTTAACCACCTCTTCAAAGTTCATACGTTTACCACTTAATATACTGTCAATAAGTACTTTAGCGCTGGACGCACCAATACCTCCGCCCAAGGCGCGTTCGCAAAAGACTAAGAATATTTCATCAGGACTGTCAGTTAATTCGAGAGTGACTTTGTGTTGCAGTTGATAGTCCTGCAGTAATTGTTGGCTGCGATTTTCGCCTAAAAATCTCGACAATAAAGTACCAAGATCACCTATGGTAGTGGTATGGTTTTGTTTATTAATATTCTCACTTCGCCCATTCAACGGGGTAACAAAGGCTTCAGCCTGAACACGATCAATCAATCGTGGTTCGGACAAAATAGAAAATGCAATATATGCAATGCCGTTAGCCATCAAACTGAGTATTGCTCCTTCGCTAATGGCTGTATTTTGCAATATTAGATCTGCCTCGCCATTGATCATGGGTAATATCAGCCAAAGCACCCACACGACAACACCCACAATGAGTCCAGCATATACGCCATGAGCGTGCCCACGCTTCCAATACAAGCCACCAACAATCGCAGGGAGTAATTGGATAACTAATGAAAAAGCAATCAAACCTATGGAAGCCAGAGAACGACTTCCCGTCATTTGCTGTTGATATAGGTAAGCTAGTAAAAGTATCCCTGCTATGACTCCTCTGCGGATAAACAAAATGGGCCGAGTGTAATCTGGCGCAGACTGATGAGGCTTGCTGGCAGATAGTAATGTTGGGAGGATGACATCATTGGTCAACATAGTACTTAGAGTCAGAGTGGCAACAACTATCATGGCAGTAGCAGCAGATAAGCCACCTAAAAAAACTAACATTTTGAGCAGCAAAGAATCGGACATAATGGCGATACCCAGTACATAAGTATCAGGCTCACTTTCTGCGCCCAGCATGGCTTTCCCAGCAACCGCAATCAAAGGAATAACTATAGCAATAAGAGACAAATACAAGGGAAATAACCAGCGTGCGGTTTTTAAATGAGACAGGCTTAAGTTATCGACTACTGCTACATGAAATTGTCGAGGTAAACAGATCACTGCAGCAGCCGCCATAAAGGTTTGTGCCCAAAAAGGAACTGTCATAAAGTTATTTATGGCTTGTTCAGTGCTAAATGAGGTTAAAATCGCTCCTTTATTTGCTTGTTGCCACCAGAAAAAGCCATAAGCGGCTACAACAATAAGCGCGAAAAGTTTGACCAAAGATTCAAAGCTAATCGCCAACATCAATCCCCGGCGATATTCGGTCACATCAGTGCGTTGGGTACCAAAGTAAATAGAGAAAATGGCTATAAATAAAGTCACACCAAGCACAATACCATTGGCATTGTGCAGTTCAGAGACTAATAAAAACGCTGAGCCTATGGCCTTTAACTGCAAAGCGATATAAGGAATGGTGGCCAGTAATGCGATGATAGTAACGAGTAGTGCAACAAGTTGTCGCTTGCCGTAGCGTGACGAGATAAAATCGGCGATAGTTGTGATATGTTGTTTTTTACTGACTCCGGTCAGCTTAAGTAGAAATCGATAAGCAAATAAATACAACAAGGTAGGGCCAAGTAATATAGGCAGGTAGTTCCATGTATTACGAGATGCTTCTCCTACTGAACCAAAAAAAGTCCAAGCAGTGCAATAAATAGCTAATGCTAAAGAATAGATCACTGGGTGTGAAGTGATTATTTTGGCCAAGCCAGAATGTCCGTCACCCCATCTGGCGATCCAAAACAAAGCGGCCAAATAGCCAATTGCCAGTATCACCCAACCTATGACCATACTCTTCTTCCAACAATTAAATACTAATGTTTATGACTTTAACATAGCTTGATTCAAAATCTTACTAAGACCATGGTCTCGTTTACTTCGACATTGACTGCCCCTAATATCGACTTTAAATTCATTACGTCACTGTGTTGACTAAACGCTGCTATAACGTAACTATTATGGTTAGATTTTATTGTCAGCAACATCCACAAAGAGACGATTAATACAGATACGTGGCTTGAATTCCAAATAAATTAGCTTCGCGCTTATCACTGGATATTCTCAAACTAGAATATATAAAAAAACGGCTCTGGTTCTAATAAATTCGCCGTTATTATTGATAAGATAATCACTAAACATTTTTCTAGAGTGGTGTTTCATGCAGTTGACCAAATATCGATGCACAAATAAAGTTGATTGGCATAGCATGCTCAATTCAGGTAGCCGCGTGTTTATTGGCTCAAATGCAGGCGTCCCTAATGCACTAATTGATAGCCTTATTGAAGATGGTAAACACTTAAACGATATTGAACTAACTCATATAAGTACATTGTCAGATAATAAATGGGCTTTGCCTGAATATGCTGCAAAGTTTAAAGTAAATACTTTTTTTATTTACGGCGACCTGATAAGGAAAGCGGTTGAAGAAGGCCGCGCAGACTATACACCGTGTTTTTTATCAGAAATATCAGGTTTGTTTACTGATGACACCTTACCTCTGGATGCGGCTTTAATTATGGTCTCGCCACCCGACGAATTAGGCTATTGCTCCTTGGGAGTCTCGGTGGATGTTGTGATGTCTGCGGCACGTGCTGCCAAGCATATTATTGCCCAAGTGAACCCACTCATGCCAAGAACATGTGGACATTCATTTTTACATATCAGTGAATTTAGTGCATTTATCGAATGCGAGCAAAAATTACCTGAAGTCAGTTTGCCAGAAGCAACTAAAATTGTTGATCGTATTGGTCAATATTCAGCTATGTTGATAGATGACGGCGCTACCTTGCAATTGGGCATAGGCAAAATTCCCGATGCCGTTACCCGTTATTTATATCAACATAAAAACTTAGGCATCCATTCTGAAATGATCAGTGATGGTTTGGTAGAGCTAATTCAACGTGGCATTGTGAACAATAGATACAAGACTTTTCATCCAGGTAAAACTGTGGTCAGCTTTTGTTTTGGCTCACAAAAACTGTATGATTTTGTTGATATGAATCCACATGTTGAATTTTATCCTTCTGCCTATGTGAATAAACCCACCAATATTGCTAAAAACGACAATATGGTGGCCATTAATAGTGCTCTTGAAGTGGATTTAAGTGGTCAAGTGGTGGCCGATTCTATTGGATATCGATTTTACAGCGGTATTGGTGGGCAAGTTGATTTTGTCACGGGGGCGTCGAAAAGTAAAAACGGTAAACCTGTCATAGCCTTACCTTCGACGGCCAAAAATGGTGAAGTATCACGCATAGTGGCAACGTTATCGGAAGGCGCGGGTGTGGTTACCTCGCGAGGTAATGTGCACTTTGTAGTGACTGAGTTTGGTATTGCCAGTTTACAAGGTAAAAGTGTGCGTGAGCGAGCCCTTGAATTAATTCGGGTGGCACATCCTAAATTTAGAGATGGACTTCTTGCACAGATCCGTAAGCAGTTCTGGGTACCTAATTACCAAAAACAAACGCCGACCGATATCCCTGAGTTAGGTGAAATGCAAATTTCTCGTATTCAAATTCAAAATCAACGGTTTTATTTACGTCCTCTCAATCCTTCTGATGAACGTCGTTTGCAAGAGTTTTTTTATTCCCACACCAAAGAAACTATCAATTTACGTTATAACTTTGTACCTGGTCCCATGACTCGCGAGAAGTCATGTGATCTTGTCAGTGTTGATCAAAGTAAAGATGTGGCATTAACCATTGTTCGTCAAGATGGCTCTAAGGTGCGCCTTGAAGCGGTCGGACGGTATTATCTATATCCACAACAAAACTCATGTGAAGTGGCGTTTGTTACTCGTGAGACTAATCAAGGTAAGGGCATGGCCAGTCGTTTGTTAAAAGCCATGATAAATATTGCCGAAAAACGTGGGCTTAAGAATATGTTTGCATTGGTAAAAAATAATAATCTGCCGATGATTTCTGTGTTTGAACAATTTGGTTTTGTACGGGCGTTAGATTCAGACCCTGGCGAAATTGAACTAATCAAATACTTAAACACCGAGAGCAAAGTTGATAAAGTTGAGCCTGATAACGGAGAATTATCATGACAGTCACTATCATAGGAAGTCATAAGTGCAATTTGCATAATATGGGTGATGAACATCCCGAACAGCCAGATAGAATGTACAAAATTAACGACCAGTTTATTGCTTCGGGACTAGAATATGTTTTACGTTTTGCTGATGCAAAACCCGTTCAAATGTCGTCTTTAGAACGTGCTCACGATAAGGCTTTTATAAAAAGTGTATTTGATCGTGCACCTAAAGAAAAAAACGAAAGGGTGTGGTTAGACGACGACACCATAATGATGAACAAAAGTTTAGATGCAGCCTTATATGCCGCCGGCGCGGTTGTTGATGCAGTCGACTTAGTTATGAAAAAAAAAACCAAAAGTGCATTTTGTGCTGTGAGACCACCGGGTCATCATGCTAGTCGGAGCAAATCATCAGGTTTTTGTATTTTTAATAATATTGCTGTTGGGGTAATGCATGCCTTAGAAAAATATGGTTTAGAGCGGGTGGCTATTGTTGATTTCGACGTGCACCACGGTGATGGCACGCAAGACATTGTCAAAGATGATGAGCGAATTATGTTCTGTTCGTCATTTCAACATCCGTTTTATCCCTTTACTGGTGATGAACCGACTCGTGAGGGTATCATTAATGTGCCTATTCCGGCCGCCACTAAGGGAGTTAATTATCGAGAAATGGTAAAACATTGGTTTACAGCTATTGAGCAGTTTAAACCCCAAATGATTTTTATTTCTGCTGGTTTTGACTCTCATGCCGAAGACGAAATGGGTCAACTTTGTTTAGTAGAAGATGACTACGTCTGGATAACTAAAAACCTGAAAACCTTAGCAGAAAAACACTGTAACGGCAGAATAGTATCTGTGTTAGAAGGTGGCTATGCACTTAGTGCACTTGCGCGAAGTGTGGTGGCTCACGTTAAAGTACTTAACAGTTAATACACAGATTGATTGGTGATAAGACTATACTCATCACACTCGTTTGTTATACCAATTCTATTAAATTCTCGCAGAGTGACTACTTTTCAATACTGATTGGTATTAGAAGAAGCTTAGTTATTGCCAGCCTCAGGCAATGTTATTGAGTTTCTGTATAAAACTCTGAAATATAACTTCCACCTTTGATATTTAATACAAGTCGCAGTTTGTAACCTTGTCCTGAATCACCAATTAAATCGCGTAGATTAGTTTCTGAATGCCAATAATAAGGACTTTGTAGCATGCCTAAAGGATAGGGGGTTGGATTATTATTTTTATCAACCAAAAATAGCGTTGCGCTGTCTAGCGGAAAAGTTGCGTTGACTGTTGTTAAGTTGTTTTTGTCAAAGACATTCACTTCGAACTCGCCAGCTCTTAAAATACAGGTTTGATTGATCACGTCACAGTTGTTAAATGGCAGTAACTGAATGACTTTTTGTTCTTCAGCTTGGCCTTCTGCATAATAATCTGCCGCTATATAACCAATTACAGCTAAAATTGGCGCCACCATAAATGCAGTTCTTGTATGTTTATTCATTGTTTTATCTTTTTTAGGGCTTGAATGATTTTTTGATATCAAATAAAAGCGGTTTTAACTGAATTATTTTTATTTATGTTAACTGATTTTTATTAAAAATTTTGGATTTAAACATTTAAAAAATAAAGGCTAAAGAGCAACTCTTTAGCCTTTGATTACTATTTAATCATAATAATGATTGGTCCAGTAGACATAGTATGCCTAGTGATTGCTGACTGCACCTGTGCCACCGGGGCTGCGCATGTTTTCGACCAAGTCTTGCACATGTTTAGGTGCAGGACCGGTAAACTGTAACACGATAAAGGCAACGGCAAAGTTTACTAAGGCTCCCACAACTCCGAATGCATTTGGCGAGATGCCAAAGAACCAATTTGGCGCCATATCTCCCAAGAATGAGGTACCTGGCACAAACATAATTCCTTTATGTTGGAATACATAAAGCATGGTTATACCAATACCAGAACACATACCTGCTACTGCTGCAGTGCCACTCATTTTCTTAGAGAATATCCCCATCATTAGTGCAGGGAATATTGATGCCGCTGCCAAACCAAAGGCCAGCGCCACCGTTCCCGCGGCAAATCCAGGCGGATTTAAACCAAGGTAACCCGAGACTAAAATTGCAATTGTCATGACTATTCGCCCGGACAGTAACTCATTTTTTTCTGACAAATTAGGCGTCAATACTCCCTTCATTAAATCATGGGAAATTGAGGATGATATTGCCAGTAATAAACCTGCAGCGGTGGACAGTGCTGCAGCTAGACCGCCGGCAGCCACTAATGCAATGACCCAGTTAGGTAAGTTAGCAATAGCAGGGTTTGCTAGCACCATAATATCATTATCCACTTTGACCATTTCATTAGTTGTGGCGTCAGCTGAATATTGTATTTTACCATCACCATTTTTATCTTCAAATTCCAAAAGACCTGTTTTTTCCCAGTCTTTAAACCACTGAGGACGCTTTTCATAGTCTAAATGTTGGCCGGCAGTAGGTTCGATTGTGTTCATCAAGTTAAGACGAGCCATTGCCCCTACAGCGGGAGCCACTGTATACAACAATGCGATGAAAACTAATGCATATCCTGCAGAAGAGCGAGCTGCTTGTGCTGAAGGAACAGTGAAGAAGCGCATGATGACATGAGGTAAACCCGCAGTCCCAATCATCAGTGACATGGTATAGGCGAACATATCTAATGAGCCATTCATGTTACTTGTAGTGTATTCTTTAAAGCCTAATTCAGTCACTACTAAGTCTAATTTGTCTAACAAGTAAACACCGCTGCC
Organism: Paraglaciecola sp. L3A3; assembly: GCF_009796765.1. Taxonomy (NCBI): domain Bacteria; kingdom Pseudomonadati; phylum Pseudomonadota; class Gammaproteobacteria; order Alteromonadales; family Alteromonadaceae; genus Paraglaciecola; species Paraglaciecola sp. L3A3. The sequence goes on along the minus strand of NZ_CP047023.1, from coordinate 3,204,455 downwards.
ATCAGCAAGTGTAGAGCCTAAGCCAAGTTGTGGAATGGGATTACCAGTTAATTGGAAAGAAATAAAGACAGCAGGAATGGTGTAAGCAAAGATCATCACAACGTATTGCGCTATTTGTGTATAAGTAATGCCTTTCATACCACCTAGCACTGCGTAGAACCAAACAACGGCCATACCTATACCTAAGCCTAAACCGTAGTCAACTTCTAAGAAACGAGAGAATGCAACACCCACACCTTTCATTTGACCAATGATATAGGTTAACGAAGCAAGAATTAAACAAACAACAGCAACAATTCGAGCGGTTTTTGAATAATAACGATCAGAAATAAACTCAGGAACAGTAAACTTACCGTGTTTTCGCATATAGGGTGCGAGCAACATAGCGAGTAGTACATAACCACCGGTCCACCCCATTAAAAATACAGAACCACCATATCCTAAAAAAGCAATCAAACCAGCCATTGAAATAAATGACGCAGCACTCATCCAATCGGCACCAATTGCCATACCGTTTTGCAAGGGAGTAACGCCGCCGCCTGCTACATAAAAGTCACTGGTTGAAGCGGCACGAGCCCACCAAGCTATTGCGAAATATAAGGTAAAAGTACCGAAGACCGCTATGTAGGTATATAGTTTTAACTCATCCATTACGATTCATCCTCAGTCTGGTATTTTTTATCAAGCTTGTTCATTTTATAGCCATACCAAAAAATCAAACCTACAAAAACATAAATTGAACCTTGCTGAGCAAACCAGAATCCAAGTTTATATCCACCTAGACGAAACTCGTTTAGGGGTTCTACTAATAACAAACCAAAGCCAAATGATACGATAAACCAAATGACTAGACATATTGCTATTAGGCGCAGGTTTTCCTGCCAATATGTTGTCTTCTTTTCCATTTTATTCTCCTAGCACTGCATGCTATTTAATTTATTACATACACCGTTTTTTGTAATAACTTCTTTTTTGAGAAAAAGTTTGAATATAGATATGCCGCCAAGTGCTTTCTATAACAAATCTGAAAACAACCGATAACAATTTATATACAACTCTAACTGGCTGCAACACTACCAAGCTTTGTTTTTTGCAGATATACCACCTTGGTCTTATACCTACATTTATCAGTTGACTTAATCGCTAAGTCACCCCAAGTTAGTTGTATAAACGTTACCAAAAGGTCTTGATATGGATAATGAATTAGCTGAAGTCACTACTTTTGTAGGTACGATTCCGCCCTTTGATTTATTACCTGACACCTTACTGGATAAAGTGATAAGAGAAATTAGCATTAGCTATTTAAGGGTAGGCGAACACTTATCACCTGATGACATTGAACAACCACAATTGTACATTTTGCGTAAAGGCGCTTTGCGTTATTTAGATGCTAATAAAGAGCTGACAGAAAAATATGCCGAAGGTGATATTTGCGCTATTTTTTGTCAAAACAGAATTGACTTAAATACAAATATTGCCGTAATTGTTGACGAAGACTCTTTAATTTACAGCCTAGATTATAAAACGCTTAAAACCCTACTAGTCAATTCACCTGAGGTGATTGATTTCTTAGAGCACTCTTCAGAACAACGTCTTCATAGCAAAAAAAGTAAACTCAATGAGGCTGCTATTTTGTCGTCTTCAATTAGTAATACCTCTGTTGAAGATTTTTATCATCATCCAGTAGCCACCATACCCCCATCTTCTACTATTCAAGAGGCGGCCATTAAAATGACTAAACAGGGATTTTCTTGCTTAGTGGTGGTTGATGAAAACAATATCAATAAGCTAGGTACGGACATGAGGTTAGGTATAGTAACCGACAAAGATATTAGGCGTCGTTGTGTGGCCTTAGGTTTGCCTATTACTAATCCAGTAAACGATATAATGACAGAGGCCATTGCTACCATTGATATTAAGTGCAATGCATATGACGCATTAATTGCCATGACTAGCAAACATATCCATCATTTACCGGTCACCAAACTTGGTAAACTAGTGGGCATGGTAAGTGTGACTGATTTGGTAAATAATGAAGAACATAATGCCGTTAACATGACCAGTATTATTCACAAAGCTAGTTCAGTTGCAGAGCTAGTGACAGTCAGCAAGTTGTTGAATAAATTACAAGTTAAGCTTACCACTCTTGGCGCGAATGCCGATCATATTGGTAAAAGCATAAGTGCTATTACTATGGCATTTACCATACGACTAATTGAAATGGCTGAACAAAAGTTGGGAGCAGCACCGGTTCCCTATGCTTGGTTAGCTGCAGGATCTCAAGCTAGGCAAGAGCAATTAGCACACTCAGATCAAGACAATGCTTTAATTATTTGTGACAGCATGAAAGCTGAGGATGACGTTTGGTTTATAAAGTTAGCAAGCTTTGTTAGTGATGGTTTAGACGAATGTGGGTTTATTTATTGTCCTGGCGATATCATGGCAACTAACAAACAATGGCGTCAACCCCAGAAAATATGGCAACAATATTTTGATGAATGGGTAGATATTCCTAGCCCCAAATCTTTGCTGAATAGCAGCGTGTTTTTTGATCTAACTACTATTTATGGTGATGTAAACTTGCTTGAAAAGGTACGTCGGAGGATGTTAGAAAAAACCAAAGTCAGTAGCCTATTTATTGCTCATATGACCTCTAATGCATTGCGATCTCGGCCCCCTTTAGGTTTTTTCAGAAACTTTGTGTTAATACAAGACGGTAAACACAATGCGACACTTGATTTAAAACATAATGGTATTGCGCCTATTGTTGATTTAGCTCGTATTTACGCGTTAAGCGAGGGGGTTGCTGCGGTAAATACACTCGAACGATTACAGCTATGTTCGGGCACTCAATCATTAACAAAATCTTCAGCTGAAAACTTAATAGATGCCTATGTATTTTTAACATCTGTCAGGCTCGAGCACCAAGCCAAACTGTTATTTAAGAAACTTCCTGTTAACAGCTACATTGATCCTAAAAATATTTCGACTCTAGAAAGAGAACATTTAAAAGATGCTTTTAAAGTTATTAAGTCGATGCAAGATTATCGACAATCAGCTGTTATTTAGGGGAGGGTACATTGTTGCTCGATAATCTATTTGGTTTTGAAGCGCGAAGAAAGCGTCTTTTAAAAAAAGTAACTAATGGGCCTCTATATGATTATTTATCTGTGCCTTTTCCTAGCAAAGAAACCTGTTTATCAGACCTACCTATTTTGTCTGTCGATTTTGAAACCACAGGGTTAAATGCTGTAACCGACAAGTTGCTCAGTGTTGGTTTTGTGAGAATCGATAAACGACAAATTAAGCTAAAGAGTTGTTACCATCAAATTATCGACACAAAAGATCGTCTTGCTGCAGAAAATGTAATAATTCACCAAATTACTGATCAACAAAAATCTCAAGGAAAACCATTACGAGTAGTTGTTGAGGCTTTGTTAGATGAAATGGCTGGTAGAGTTATGTTGGTTCATTTCGCTCGAATTGAAACCCAATTTTTAAAACAAGCTTGTCTAGAATTATATGGCGTGGCTCCACCATTCATGGTTTTAGATACCTTGGCAATAGCGAAACGTAAACTAGATCAAAGAGACATAGCTTATGATCCGCAAGAATTAAGACTTCCAGCTTTGCGGCACAAACATCATTTACCAAACTATTTTGCTCATAACGCGCTAAATGATGCTGTCGCTACCGCAGAGCTATTTTTAGCGCAGCAAAAAATAGCCGCGATAAGGTTAAAAGATTTATTGTAAAACAGGCAATGATAGTCCATTTAACCTATAAATTTTTGAACAATTATTGACCTTAAATAAACTTAGGTATATTGTTTGTATATACAAAGTATATCGTGTTGTTTTGTTAAATTTTAGATGTTCAACCCTAATTATTTAAAGAGAGTAAAGTTATGGCTAAAAAAAGTGCAGGTAAAACCGAAATAAAAGAAACGGTACAGCTAAAGAAAATAGATAAAAAGCTACAATCTACCCAACAAAATTTGCAGAAACAGATTGTTGTATTAAGTAAAAAAGTTGAAAAACTAAGCACAACAACAAATAAAACTGTGGCTAAATTACAGAAAAAACTGGAGCATGCTTTTAATCAAAAGTTACTAACAATACAGGCCGATTTTGATAAACGTATTGTCGATTTAATTGCAGCTCAAGAAAAATCAGCTTCTCAGCCGGTAAAATCAGTAGTAAAGAAATCAGCGCCAGCTAAACCTAAGGTCGCAGCAATAAACAAAACCAAAGCCGCTACTGCAATGAAAAAACCGACCATTGCTTCACTAACTGGAGTGGGGCCTATGACTCAGAAAAAATTGATTGCAGCGGGTATTACTACTTTAGAACAAATCGCTCATCCAACTGTGGGGACCGCTACAGAATTAAAACAATTTGAAAAAGTGCGGGGTTTTAATAGTTGGCAAGCACAAGCTAAAACACTGCTGGCTTAACCAATATCATTAATATAGATCAGGCGTTTAGGCGCCTTTTTTATCTTTATGTTATCAGCAAGTGACTACATAACCTGAGCTCGGGATAAGCCGAGCCTCTCGATAACGCGCTTTTTGTGCCTAGCGGCGTTGGATTTACTAGTAATAGCCAGCTATTACGTACGAAAACCGCCTTGCTATAAACGAAAAATTTCGTCATCGAATAAACCTTAACCCCAATATAACTGGGGGCATATTTTTAAGTGTTTGAATCGTTGGTAAAGTTCAATTCAAAACGACACTCATTATCCCGAGTTCAGGTTACATATTTTTCTAAAATGATATAATCGTCAGTCATAGTCAATTTTTAGCAAAGAGAAATATATGCAGGCGTTAGATCTACTACTTAATCGACACTCTCAACCTCGCTTGGAACATCCAGCTCCTGAAGGTCAAGTCCTAGAAAATATTATGCAAGCCGCATTAAGAGCCCCAGATCATGCCAGTTTAACCCCCTGGCAGTTTATAATATGTCAAAAAGCCGGCCTGACTCGATTAGGCGAAATATATAAGCAAGCGGCTATTGCCGCAGACAAACCTGATAAAGACATAGAGCGTGCTCCTCAATTGCCTATTCGAGCACCTATGGTTATTGTTGCTATCTCTAAGTATCAGGAACACGCAAAAGTACCTTGGGTGGAACAGGTCGCTTCTGCTTCCTGCGCCGTACATAGTATGCAAATGGCTGCGTTAGCTCAAGGCTTCGCTGGTGTCTGGAGAACAGGCTGGTATGCGCAAGATCCTATGGTGAAACAGGCTCTTAAGTTGTCAGATAAAGATGAAATTGTTGGTTTTTTATATTTAGGAACGGCCTGTACACAAGCCATGCCTAAAGCTGAAAAAAATAGCGCTGATTATTTCGAGTTTTGGCAGTAGAAATTACTTATTACCCCTGCTCGAAGTGGCAGGGGGAATTTTTTTGAAGGTTTATTTTTGAAGGTATATTAAAGGGCTGTTTGAGCAAATATTAACTATTCGTCTTCGGTATCTTCACTAGGTTTGGCTACCACTCGTGGTTTACGCTTTAACGGTATATCACCAACTTCTTTACCTTGCATAGTTTTAACCCGAGCGACAGCTTTTTGAGGCTTAGATTTTGGCTTGATATTTTTGCTGGTATCCTGTTTGCTGTTAGTTAATTTAGTCCTTGCAGGTTTTAGCCCACTAAATTTCGCTTCAAGCCCTTCGATAACACTGAATTCAATAGTTTGCTGTAAAAAACTTTTAATGGCTGAGAAGCTGTACCAGTCTTTTGGCCCTACAAACGAAATAGCTTCACCTTTGTTGCCTGCTCGTCCTGTACGACCGACTCTATGCACATATTCGTCGGCTAATTTAGGTAGATCAAAGTTCACCACTAAAGCGACATTAAGTAAGTCTAAACCTCGAGAGGCTATATCCGTAGTAACTAATATATGTTGTTGGCCGCGGCCAAATTCACTCATTATATTGTTGCGCTGGCCCTGAGTTAAATCACCACTTAAAGCGATGGCATATAAACCTTGTTCTTTAAGTAAAACGGCTAATCTTTCAGTATCAGAACGGGTGGCAGTAAAGACGATTATTTGCCTATATTCTTGTTGGTTTATTACATGGGAGAGTAACGCTTCTTTATGAGTGACATTATCAGCAAGATAAAACTTTTGTTTAATATCTTTATGTTCTTCACTTGAAGAGCCTACGCTAATGCGTTGTGGCGCTTGTAGTAATGTTTGTGTCAGTTCATGCATAGCAGCGCTATCAAGAGTGGCCGAAAACATCATAGATTGACGTTTACGATGATCGGCTGCTTGATTAATTTGACGAAGTTCAGAAGCAAAACCTAAATCGAGCATTCTATCCGCTTCGTCTAATATTAATAACTCTAATCCATTTAAGAATAAAGACTTACCAGCGAGGTGATCCACTACGCGCCCTGCGGTACCAACAATAAATTGTGGGTGATGCTTAAGGGCTTTCACTTGATCATTAAAGTTTTCGCCACCTAAAACTAGCGCCGCTTTTAGCGGCTGTTTGGCTATTAACCATTTAAGTTGTAAAAAGACTTGTTTAGCTAACTCTCTGGTCGGGGCTAATATCAATACTCTAGGGTCACGACGACTAAGAGGTTGTTTAGTTAACACTCTATGTACTGCAGGTAAAAGAAACGCTAATGTTTTACCTGAGCCAGTTTTAGAGGATGCAATGAGATCTTTGCCCATCATCCCATAGGGAATGGCCTTACTTTGAATTTCAGTTGGCGATGATAAACCTTTGATTTCAAGTGATTTTAATAAGTTATGATGTAGGGAAAGGTCGGTGAATTGCAAAGATAAAACTCTCAAATTTAGAAATTAATCTAATTATACTAGGAACCAGCTAATTGTGTGGGTTTATTTGCTGTTGGTATTTTAATAAAAGTAAATAATATTTGAATTACCACTTTTTCTTTTCTGAAAAAAGTTCGTCTAGTTCATTTTTTTCAGACGCTTGTTTTTTCGCTACATCACTTTTATTTGCACTTTTAAGCGAGTTTTCAAGGTTTTCTAATTGCTCTTCTAATTGTGTTTGTTTGGTGATCATGTAAGCCGTGGGACTAGGTTGTGATGATAGTGCGCCTATTGCTTTTTCTAGGCATTGTCTAGCAGAACCTAATTGATTATTCCGTATAGAAACGTCAACTCGTCTTACTAAAGTATCTACATTAGCTCTTAATTGTAAACCTTCTAATAGTTTGTCTTCAGCTAAAAATACTCGGCCTTCTATGCGCCCTTTTTTGAACTCAGCTCGTAAAAGGGAACGAAGGGTTTTTACACCACGGATAAATTGAATAACTTGTTTGTCACCTTGTGGCAGTTTAAAGCTATCTTCATTAGGTGCTGGTGTGTTGATATCAATTGCTTTAATATTTTTTTCTAGGCTTTTAATTCGCTCAGTGGTGGTTGCTGTACCTTCATTCATCTTGTTTATTGTTTTTAACGCAGTCAGTATGCGCCGCTGCATAATAAAAATTAATCTTTGCGAGGTAGGAATTGCTTCAGAGGCTAAAATGGTGGCTTCTGTGCCTTCAACAATATTTTTTTGTTTAGACAACTCAGCCCGTCGTTCCGACTCTATTCGGTTGTTATGTTGTTGTATCGCATTGACTATGATGCCAACAAGCACCAAAACGACAATTAATACGATTATTATTGTGAACATCTATTTAATTCCAACATACTCATTAGTTTTCTTATCTTTAGTCAACATAACAGAACTGGGTAAACTTGTACTAAGGTAACTTTAATATAAAAATACTGCCGCCTAATGCTCCGCCATTCTCTAACGAAATAGAACCAGCTAAATCATGGTTAGTGTGAGCATCTGCTATTAACCTTGCGAAGAACAGTCCAAGTCCTGTACGACCTTGGCTTAGATCGAAGTTTTGCATTGTGATGTTGTTGGTATCTAACATTGATTGCGGATAACCAGGTCCATCATCTTCTACCTTGAAGACTAAAAATTCATCTTCTGTATATATACTCAGCAGAATTTTTTTCTTACTGTAACGCATTGCATTGATTAAAACGTCATTTAATAGAATGCCAACTAAATCTGCATCTAGATACCATACTAAATCGGCCGTTTGCTCAACTTCTAAAATCATATTTTTATGATTAATATAACTTTCATTAGTGGAGACCAATTCTTCAACCATTTCATCTAAGTAATGTTCATCAATATTTAAAGGCAAGTTATTTAATCCTGCACGATAAAGTGATAACAATTGTACTAATCCTGTATTCAAACGTGCCGCTTCATAATGAGCCGATGCTAGATGGTCGTTAGTTATTTTGTCTGCTGCGACAACCGATTGGCTAAGATTTTCGATTGATTGTAGTAATAAACACAAAGAATTCTTCATGTCGTGCACAGCAGAGCCCAAAACTGTTGAGAAATCTATTGCGTTGGGATTGTCCATTTTGAGCTCCATAGAATCAGTTTAAACATAATAAAATTTATCTTATGTTATTGATATATATAATGATACTAACTAATTTAATTAAATGGTCATACACCTGTTTGTTTTCAGAAATATTATATTTATTAAGGATAATTAGAACATTTTTCCAAAAAAAAATGGAATTTGCTTTCTCTAAGTTATATAACGTTTTATTATATACAAATTCCACAGTATAAAAACAAGGCTTTGCCATGAAATTACAACAACTCCGATACATTGTTGAAGTACTTAACAATAACTTAAACGTCTCAGCTACGGCTGAAAGCTTGTACACCTCTCAACCGGGTATTAGTAAACAAGTTAGGATGTTAGAAGACGAGTTGGGTGTACAAATTTTTGGCCGAAGCGGTAAACATCTCACCCATGTCACTGAAGCAGGGCAAGATGTGATTAATATTTCTCGAGAAATATTAGCTAAAGTTGAGAGTATTAAAGCTGTATCTAGAGAGCATACATTGCCAGACCAAGGTAAATTAAATATTGCGACCACTCATACCCAAGCTCGATACGCGCTGCCTGAAGTGATTAAAGGATTTATGAATAAATATTCTAAAGTTTCTTTACATATGCACCAAGGTACACCTTCACAAATCAGTGATTTAGCCGCTAAAGGTGAAGCAGATTTTGCTATCGCTACTGAGTCATTACATTTATACAACGACCTAGTGATGTTGCCTTGTTATCATTGGAATCGCAGTATCATTGTTAACCGCGAGCACCCTTTAGCAAAAAAAGCCACTATCACCATTGAAGATATTGCTAGTTATTCTTTAGTCACTTATGTGTTTGGTTTTACTGGGCGTTCTTCACTTGATCAAGCTTTTAGTAATGCAGGGCTTGAGCCTAAAATTGTATTTACAGCGACAGATGCTGACGTGATTAAAACATACGTGAGACTTGGTGTCGGTATAGGTGTTATTGCGTCTATGGCGGTAGATGATAAGTTAGATTCAGACTTAGTCAAAATTGATGCAAGCCATTTATTTGAATACAGTACAACTAAAATTGGTTTCCGCAAAGGTTCGTTTTTACGTAGTTATATGTATGAATTTATTGAACGTTTTGCCCCTCACCTTACTAAATCTGTTGTTGAAAAAGCCATGATGCTTAAAAATAATGATGAAGTTGAAAAAATGTTTAAAGATCTAACTCTACCTGTTAGATAGTCAAAATATCTACTTCTTGAATATAACAAAAACCGTCTGCTGACGGTTTTTTTTTAAATGAATAGGCAACAACTGCTCCAGTTACAAAATAAACTGATAAATATTAATAAGGCAATATATTTTTATCAGGGTAGGTTACTAGCATCTTATGTTGGCATTAACGGTATGGTTTAGTTGCACCCTTATGTAATATTACAACATGTAATATTACAACTTTTAGAGTAAAGTCAAATGCATTTAAGTTAAACTAAAAATATAAAATAAGGTTTGACCATTGGGCTTGCGCAGCAGCAAACTAACAGATCTTACCAAATAACATTCACACTATTTAAAGGAACAAATGCATAGATTTAACTTGGTCAATCAACTTTAGGCTAAGTAGTGATATGCAAAAAAATATTATGTCTCGGGTAAAGTTAAAAGATATTGCAGAACGTGCCGGTGTATCCATGATGACAGTATCAAGAGTGATGACTAATAATGCAAAGGTTGGAGAAAAAACTCGCGCTAGAATTATGAAAATCGCGGAGGATATGAGTTACTCGCCTAATATTGCGGCTCGTAATTTAGCAAGTTCTAAATCACTTTCTGTGGGGATTTTATGCGAATTTGCTAACGCCTCCTATGTTAATAAATTTTTAGTTGGCTTGTTACGAAGCTCCCGATTGATTGGCTTTCACATGGTGATCGACGAAACTACCGGAGACAAGAAAAAGGCATTGGATATTGTCAATAAATTGTTAAATGTAACGCGCGTTAATAGTTTAATATTGTTACCGCCTATCTCCAATGATCCTGCCATTATCAGTTTACTGGTAGAAAATAAAATTCATTTTGTACGCATTGCACCTGATAACGAGTTTGATGTTTCTCCTTATATTTGTATGGATGATTATCAAGCCGCGTATGATGTAACGCTCAATCTAATCCAAGCTGGACACAGACATATTGCCCATATTATCGGTCATCCTGATCAGGGGGTTAGCCAGCTTAGATATCAAGGGTATTTAGCCGCACTGCGCTCACAGAATATTGTTCCTCGTCCTGAATACGCAGAACAAGGATATTTTACTTATAAATCTGGGTTAGAAGCCGCTAAAAAATTATTGGAACTTCCGACCATCCCAGATGCAATTTTTGCTGCTAACGATGAAATGGCTGCTGCTGTTATATCTATGGCTCACAAAAAGCACCTTGAAGTCCCAGCCCAGGTTTCAGTTGTGGGTTTTGATGACACTGAACTTGCATCATCTATTTGGCCCTCTCTGACAACTGTCCAACAACCTATTTCAGCTATGGCTGAATTAGCACTAGAGATCCTAGCCACTGATCACGATAAAACAGACAGGCTATCGAACCGAAACATATTGGACTACAAAATTTGCGAACGAGAATCTAGTAATAAAGTTGTATGAAATTTGTTAATTAGTGATTGACAGTTTTAAATCTAAGTCATATTGTTAGCGCTAACATTGTTGTTCCGCAGATGATCAAATAGCCTACGTTTCTACTTCTAATGCTTTGCTCTTACTTTGTGTAATGACAGTTCACACCTAATACCTATAAAAAACTGAACCCAGCAAGTTATGTGTTTTGTTAGGGGTATTATTTGTTTGATAAACAATAAGAATATTGGAGAGTAAAATGTCAACAGTGTCAAAGATGTCAGAAATGCCATTATCAAATGCATCATCTGCAAGTGGGACAATTAATACCAAAGAGAAATTAGCCTATGGCATGGGTGACACGGCAGCCAATATCGTTTTTCAGGTCGTCATAAACTTTATGATGTACTTTTATACCGACGTGTATGGAATTGAAGCCGCTGCGGTTGGTACATTATTTTTAGTCGTTCGCCTGTTTGACGCATTTACGGACCCTATTATGGGAGGTATTGCCGATAGAACACGTACTCGATGGGGGCGTTATCGTCCTTACCTATTATGGATGAGTTTACCTTACGGCATATTAGCGATTATGGCTTTCTCTACCCCAGATTTAAGTACTTCTGGAAAGCTAGTTTACGCCTATGTAACTTACGCATTGTTGATGCTTTTTTACACAGCGACTAACATTCCCTATTCGGCTTTAGGTGGTGTTATGTCTAGCTCAACTCGAGAACGCGCATCTATTCAATCTTACCGTTTTGCATTAGCGATGATAGGCGGAGCTGTCGTTACGGCTAGTATTATGCCTATGGTCGAATGGCTAGGCCAAGGGGATGAACAAAAAGGTTTTCAACTTGCGATGATAGTATTGGCCGCGTTAGCCGTATTATGTTTCATTATTTGTTTTTATTTTACTCGAGAGCGAGTCGAACCTGAGTCTACAGAAATAAATACGTCTGTTTGGGCCGACGTGCTTTTAATCTCAAAGAATGACCAATGGCGAATTATCGCTCTAATCACACTGCTGTTATTAGTCAGTGTCGCGATGAAAGGTGGTGTTACTCCTTATTACGTTGAATATTACCTAGGTCAGCCAGATATGGTTAGTATATTTATGACCAGTGGAATGTTGGCCGGTGTCGCTGGCGCATTGTTTTCGAATTGGGCCAGCAAAAGAATGTGCAAAATTAAAGTCATGAAGCTAGCGACCATAGGTATCATTATTTTTAATGGGCTATTGGCTATTATCCCTGGTGAATTTTATTGGATGGCTCTTGGTGTTGCAGTTCTTGCAAACTTTGTACACATGATTTTTGTACCTCTACTGTTCTCTACCGTTCCTGACACAGTCGATTATGGGGCAAAGAAATTTGGTCGTTCGGCAATGGCGATGAGTTTTTCGGGGCAATTGTTGGCGCTAAAATTTGGTATTGCCTTAGGTGGGGCTTTCACTGGTTGGTTGCTCGCATTCTATGGATACCAACCGAACGTTACACAAACTGACAATGCTTTATTTGGTATTGTTTTTATATTTTCAATAAGCACTGTGCTTGCTGGTTTTGCAATGATTGCGGTGTTACATCGTTATAAGCTTACAGATGGATACGAGACAAGAATATGAGTACATCATTAATACAAAATCCCATTCTTGCTGGATTTAACCCCGATCCCAGTATCGTCCGTGTTGCCGATGATTATTATGTCGCAACATCGACTTTTGAATGGTATCCCGGTGTACAAATTCATCACTCTAAAGACTTAGTTAATTGGCGTTTGGTTTCACGTCCTTTAAATCGGTCGTCACTACTTGATATGCGAGGAAACCCAGACTCGTGTGGCGTTTGGGCCCCTTGTTTAAGTTACGATAAAGGGATGTTTTACTTAATATATACGGATGTAAAACGTTTTGATGGGAACTATAAAGACACTCACAATTATCTCACCAGCTGTGAAACAATTGATGGTAGATGGAGCGATCCCGTCTATATGAATTCTAGTGGTTTTGATCCCTCTTTGTTTCATGATCAAAATGGTAAAAAATGGTTTGTTAATATGGTTTGGGATTATCGCCATAATAAACATCCGTTTGCTGGTGTGGTATTACAAGAATATTGTACTGTCAGCAAAAAACTAATCGGCAAAGCTAAAAATATCTTTTCTGGCAGCAAACTTGCGCTAACCGAAGCGCCTCATTTGTATCAGCGCAACGGCTATTATTATTTAGTCACAGCGGAAGGCGGCACTGGTTATAACCATGCTATGACCTTGGCTCGCTCAAAAAATATTGATGGTCCTTATGAATTAGATCCCGATGGTTTTATTCTAACAGCCAAAGATAATCAAGATTTACCATTGCAACGGGCAGGCCATGGAGACTTGTTTGACACGCCAGATGGCGAAACCTATTTAGTGCATTTGTGCGGACGGCCACTTTCAGGCCCAAGACGCAGCCCACTTGGTCGTGAAACTGCGATCCAAAAAACACAATGGACTAAAGACGGCTGGCTTAAAGTAATAGGTGAAGCGGGGGATAGACTGCCATCATTGAATGTTATTGGGCCTAACTTGCCTGCTCATCCTTGGCCTAAAGATGATATCCAGCATGACTTCGACAGTGAAGTCTTACCAAGTGCGTTTCAGTGGCTAAGAACACCAGAACCTAGCGACATCATGAGTCTTACTGCTCGTAAGGGGTGGTTACGTTTAATTGGTAAAGAATCTATAGGTAGTTTGTTCACTCAAGCATTGGTGGCCAGACGTCAACAATCGTTTAGTTATGTTGCCGAGACATGCCTTGATTTTAGCCCTGAAAACTTTCAACAAGTGGCGGGACTCGTATGTTATTACAATGGCCACAAGTTTCATTATTGTTATGTATCTGTAGATGATAATGGTCAACGATTTGTCGATATTATGCAGTGTAACGCTGAGCAGTCTTTGGCTCTTAATTTTCCGCTAAGAGAAGGGCATATAAACGGCTATGAAACCGACGCAAGGTTTACTTTACCTAAGCAAGGTAAGGTTTTTTTACGTGCTGAAGTGAATGACGATACTTTGCATTTTTTCTTCTCAATTGACGGTATTGAATACACTAAATTACCCGTTAATCTTGACTATTCCATTGTCTCTGATGAAGCTGGGAAAGGTGAAGGTGCCAGCTTTACTGGGGCTTTTGTAGGTATGGCTTGTCAAGATACATCTGGCATGAATGTGGTTGCCGATTTTGATTACTTTAAGTATGAAGAAATACAGTCTTAATATTCGCTAAACTCGTTAATTCAAAAAAGCTCTGTGTTGCTTTTTTAGACCTTAAATGACTGACCTGGACATAGGTTAGTCATTTATATGCTGTGAAAGGGTACGAATAAAGGTTGCGGTAGCACCCCATATAGTATGTTGTTGCCATGGAATAAAATGAATAGGTTGTAGAGTTTTGTTGCGCTTAACCCAATGGGTAAGATGATTATTTTGGTCTAACAAGTAAGGCAGCGGCACTTCAAATGTACTATCCACTTCATTTTTATCAATAATTAAGGTTAAGGGGGAATTAACAAAACCAATGAAAGGTGTCACTTCAAAGCGACTAATTGTTCGGTATAAAGGCAAGCTGCCTATTACTTCGATTTGACTAGGTAATATACCCACTTCTTCTTGTGTTTCTCGAATAGCAGTATCTAACAGCGAGTTATCCGTTATTTCTTGTTTACCTCCTGGGAAACTGATTTGCCCAGCATGATGTTTTAAGTGTTTAGCTCTTAAAGTAAATAATACGGATAATTGGTTATTATGTTCAATGATAGGCAACAATACTGCAGCAGCTTTACCCGGTTTTGATAATGGGTAATCTGCATCATGATAGATGTTTCTGGCATGAAGAAAACGAGTTAAAAATTGTGTTTTGTTCATTTGATAACTACTTTTTATCCTCAGATAAGGGGAAGCACAGGTAATATTTTAGATACTTTATCTAAACTTTCTTGATATTCATCTTTGGCATTCGAATCTATCACTATACCGCCTCCAGCCCAACAGTGAATTTGCTTGTTTGATTCAGTTTTTTCACATAATAAAGTACGAATACAAATGCTAGTGTCCATGTCACCTTGTAAGCCTGCATAACCAATACTACCACAGTATATATTACGATTATTAGGCTCTAATTCATCAATGATTTGCATAGCTCTAATTTTAGGGGCTCCAGTAATGGAGCCTCCAGGAAATGCGCCTTGCAATATATTCAGTGGTGTACTGTCTGTTTTTAGCTTGCCGGTGACAGTACTGACTAGGTGATGTACGGCATTAAAACTTTCTATCTGGAATAAATGTGGCACTTGTACGCTGCCGGCATGGCAATGTTTACTCAGATCATTACGTAATAAATCTACAATCATTAAGTTTTCAGCGCGATCTTTCTCAGAACTTAATAGTGCTGCAATATGTTGTTTATCTTCTGCTGCAGTTTTACCGCGAGGCCGAGTACCTTTAATGGGTTTAGTTTGTACCAACCTATTTTTAACCGAAATTAATCGCTCAGGTGAAATGCTGATAATGGCACTATTGGGCATACGGATAAAAGCAGAAAATGGCGCTTGGTTTGCTTTACTAAGTAGTTTGTAAGCAGACCATTCATCTCCTCGATAGGTGGTACTAAATCGCTGAGCCAAATTGACCTGATAACAATCTCCAGCTTGCAAATAATCAATGATTTTAGATATTTTTTGCTGATATTGTTGTTTGTCCATATTGGCTTGCCAAGCTTCATTTAAGGAAAAAAAGCTCTGCTTAGATATGGTTGGCTCTAGGGCTTCAATTGCTGAAACGCTTGGATGGGGATAATTTGACATGCTGCAAAGGTAAAATTTGCCCGCTTTTTTATCCTTAATAATACTCCAAGTGTAAATGCCAACTGCCATATCTGGCGTTCTATATTCTTCGGGTCTTTGGCTTGGGATATTTTCAAATTGTCTGCCCAAGTCATAAGCAAAATATCCCATGGCACCAGCAATAAAAGGTAAATCTGAATCAAGTTGGGTTTCACTGATATATTGATTTTTCAAGGCCTGTAGCAGAGTTAACGGGTTTGTTGTTTTCTGCTCAGTTTGTTGCTTAGCCTTATGCCATATTTTACTGGATGCACCATTAGTTGTAATGGTGGCTATGGGAGCTGCCACCAAAATATCAAATTGAGCATCTTGGTGAATGCCATCTGATGAGTCTAATAATATAGACCAATTGTCGGCCGCAAAGTGCTCAAAAATATCAGCAATAGGGAGAGAAGGAGATAAGTTAAGTGTGTTAATCGATATTAAAGGTTTTTCTTGGTTCATCATCTGTTGATTTTGTGTACTTGCAAAATTACTTGCTTAATTGGGGCGGATTTCTCATGGAGCTAATAGCTATAGCAGGTTATCATAATAGTAAGAAAAATTATCCCTGAAAATTCAAGAGGCATTTATGACTGTTATTCGTCAGCAAGATTTTATCGACAGTATCGAGGAATCTTTGCAATTTATTTCTTATTACCACCCACTTGATTACATTAAAGCTGTTGAAAAAGCTTATAACAAAGAGCAAAGCCAAGCAGCGAAAGATGCGATGGCGCAAATCTTAATTAATTCTCGAATGTCTGCTGAAGGTAAACGTCCATTATGTCAAGACACGGGTATTGTGACCTGTTTTGTTAAAATTGGTATGGGTGTGCAATGGGATAAAACTGATTTAACGGTACAACAAATGGTGGATGAAGGCACTCGACGTGCTTATTTGAATCCAGATAATCCTTTACGGGCCTCAATCGTGTCAGATCCTGCTGGTAAACGGATTAACACTAAAGATAATACCCCAGCTGTAGTGCATATTGATACAGTTGCAGGTGATCATATAGAAGTGATGATCGCGGCTAAAGGTGGCGGTTCAGAAAACAAATCAAAAATGGTGATGCTTAACCCCAGTGATGATATTGCTGACTGGGTAGTGAAAACATTACCTACTATGGGAGCTGGCTGGTGTCCTCCTGGAATGTTAGGTATAGGTATTGGTGGTACGGCTGAAAAGGCTGCGGTATTAGCTAAAGAAAGTTTGATGGATCCTGTGGATATTCAAGAGTTAATGGACCGAGGCGCAGAAACCACAGAAGAAAAACTTCGTTTAGATATCTTCAAAAAAGTGAATGACTTAGGTATTGGTGCCCAAGGTTTGGGGGGCTTAACTACAGTCGTAGATATCAAAATTAAATCTTTACCTACTCATGCGGCTTCTAAACCTGTAGCAATGATCCCGAATTGTGCGGCTACTCGCCATGCTCATTTTCATTTAGATGGTACTGGACCTGCTGAGTTTACCCCGCCAAAATTAGAAGATTGGCCAAAGGTGACATGGGAAGTAGGACAAGGAACTCGCCGTGTCGATTTAAATACAGTGACTAAAGCCGATATCCAAGAATGGAAAGTAGGTGAAACCGTGTTGTTGTCTGGCAAAATGTTAACCGGTCGCGATGCTGCCCATAAACGTATACAAACTATGTTAGATAATGGTGAAGGTCTTCCAGAAGGTGTTGATTTCGAGAATAAATTCATTTATTACGTTGGCCCTGTTGATGCGGTTGGTGACGAAGCGGTAGGGCCTGCAGGCCCTACAACCGCTACTCGTATGGATAAGTTTACCGACATGATGTTAGAACAAACTGGAATTAGTGGCATGATAGGTAAAGCTGAGCGTGGCCCTGACACAGTTAAAAGCATAGCTAAACATAAATCTGTTTATTTGATGGCTGTGGGTGGCGCTGCTTATCTAGTGTCTAAAGCTATAAAACATGCCCGTGTGGTGGCTTTTGAAGATTTAGGTATGGAAGCTATCTATGAATTTGATGTGCAAGATATGCCAGTGACAGTTGCCGTTGACAGCTCAGGTGCCAATGCTCACGAAACGGGTCCTGCGATCTGGAAGGTTAAAATAGCCGAGCAAAATAAGTAACTACTAGCACCTTTGATTGCAGAGATAGTTAGCTGACTATCTCTGTTGCCCTTCTTTGTATTTTCTGAATGATTAAATTTTATTATGAATCAATTTAACGATCCTATTAGTTTGGCGATCTTAGCTGGTCTATTTCTGGCCGGGCTTTTACTGGGGGCATTCTTTGTTGCTATCCGAAGTAAAACTAAATGCACTCAGTTACTTGAGCAAGCCCATGTTTTGAGTCAGCAACAAGAAACTGTCTTAAAGGGACAAGTTTCGCAACAAGATATAGTGATTAGAGAATTATCGCTAGAACAAAAACAGGCTAGGGACACTCAATTGACCATGCAAAATAGGTTAGGTCAGTTAAGCCAACAAGTGGAACGTATTGCTGAATTAGATCAAGAAAAACAACATTGGCAACAAGAATATTTACGCACAAATAAAATAGTTGCTGATCTTCGTACTCAGCTTGGCTCTCAAGCGGCAAAGTTTGAGCAGGAACAAATAGCCAGCAATGAAAAACTACAATTGTTGGAAAATGCAGAAAGAAGGTTACAGGAACAATTTGAGAATTTAGCTAATAAGATTTTTGAACAAAAACAACAGAAATTCAGCCAATCTAGTAAAGATGGTTTAGCAAGTATCCTGCTACCTTTTAAGGAACAAATTGAAGGGTTTAAACGTCAAGTGACCGATCAATATGTGAAAGAAGGGCAAGAACGAGCATCGTTAAAAACAGAGATTTTAGGCTTAAAAGAGCTGAATCAACAGATTACCCATGATGCCGCCGCATTAACGAAAGCACTAAAAGGTGATAATAAAACCCAAGGTAATTGGGGCGAAGTGGTACTGGAAAGAATACTAAAAGAATCTGGTTTAAGAGAAGGGCACGAATTTGATACTCAAGTCTCTCTTAAAAATGAAAGTGGCAAACTGTATCAACCAGATGTAGTAGTGCATCTACCAAATGACAAAGATGTTGTGGTAGATTCGAAAGTGTCTTTATCTGCATACGAGCGTTATTTTAATGAGCAGGATGATGAACTCGCACGGAGCATTCATTTAAAAGAACATGTGAATTCATTACGTAATCATATTAAAGAATTAGGCAAAAAAGATTATCAAGATTTAAAAGGTATTCGTACGTTAGATTATGTGTTGATGTTTATTCCCATTGAGTCTGCTTTTTTACTTGCCGCAGATCAAGCTCCAGACCTGCTCAAGTTAGCCTTTGATAACAATATAATGTTGGTCAGCCCTACTAATTTATTGGTGGCATTAAGGACTATCAATAATATTTGGCAGTATGAATATCAAAACCAAAATGCGCAAAAAATTGCTGAAAATGCAGCTAAGTTATATGACAAATTTCATGGTTTTATGGCTGATATGGATAAAGTGGGTAAAGCCATTGAGTCGACCCAAAAGAACTTTGAAGGAGCAATGAATAAACTGTCTAGCGGCAAAGGTAATCTTGTTAGACAAGTCGAACAGTTTAGAAAGTTAGGTGTACAGAGTAATAAAAAATTGGATACTAACTTATTAGATCAAGCAAGTATTGGCAATGATGAGGCGGAATAAAAAAAGGCCTAACAGAGGCCTTTTTTAGGGTAGATATTATCTACCGTCCATGTTGACTGGTTAATTAAAGACGATCGGTTAGTTCTGCAAAAAGTGGTGAACTATTTAAACCATTCTCAGTGGCCCAAGCTGACACTGTTTTACCATCTTTTTCTGGTGCACTTAAATCACTTTTAGGCATTTTTTTAATCATCAATGTACCTGTTTCTATGGCGTCATTTAACATAGCTGTTCGAATTAGGCTGTTACCTCCACAAGAAACACCTGAGTAATAATCTTTAATTCTTAAACTAAAATCAGACTGTACACGTTTCATTTTTTTACGTAGCTCACCTTTGTCATCAGCTTTAACAATGGTACAGATATTTTGTAATGCTTCGCCAACATCAGCTTGAGCGTTGCTAGCAAAGATTAAAGAAGTAGTGGCGATTACTATAGATGTTTTAACTATTTTCAACATGGTTAAATCCTCTGTGTTGATGTTCAATTAAGTTCTTTCCTGAAACCGTAGTTGGTTTCGATGGGTCTATTAGAAGTTAAATTTTTGTTTGGAAAAACCTGTTATGTGATACTTGGGTATGGGATGTTATAAGTTTGTAAATTTATTTTGTGTTTATTAACAAGATTTGGAGTTAGTCTTTTACTAGGGAAATGGTTATGCTGTGGAGAACAGTTTATCATCATATATTAAAGGAGATTAGGTTGTTAAAAGCTATTCATCATGCAGCTATTATTTGTTCAGATTATGAAAAGTCGAAATATTTTTATACAGATATTTTAGGATTAGAGGTGATTGCAGAGAATTATCGAGCTGCAAGAGATTCCTTTAAGTTAGATCTGGCATTACCTAATGGTAATCAAATTGAGTTGTTTTCCTTTCCTAATCCACCTGCTCGGCCAAGCCGTCCAGAGGCGCTAGGTTTAAGGCACTTAGCATTTTGTGTCGACTCTGTTGAGCAGGTTGTAGAGTACTTAGAATCTAAATTCATCTCTGTAGAGCCGATTCGGATTGACGAGTTTACCAATAGGAAATTTACTTTTTTTAATGATCCAGATGGCTTACCGCTGGAGTTATACCAAGATTCTAGCCAATCAAGTTAACCTTTCATTCATTAATCAAATATTAATTGTAAATAATTTGTAAGCGTTATTGCCTAATTTATGAATGGGCATAGAGTGATGTCAATAATCATTGATAACGAGTTCATATGATGTCAAATACTCGATCTTTTATTGCCGCCCATAGATTCGGTTATGGGGCCAATGCCAAAACCATTAGAAAAATTAAACAACAACCACAACAATGGCTTCTCAATCAGATTACAGCTGATAATGCTTTAAAAGAATTAACCTTATTGGATATGCAATGGAATAGCCAATTGGCTGCTGAACAATTGAATTTATACCAACAACAAAAAAAGCAGGAAAAAACGCCAAAAGCATCCCCTCAAGCAAACATGATGTTAATGGCGAGTCAAAACACCCAAAAACAAATCAACAAACAATTGCAAAAAGCGATTAGTGCTACTGTCGTTCATTCTATTGTGACTGATAGTCCTTTTTATTGGCGATTGGTGGATTTCTTTTCCAATCACTTTAGCGTCACTGGCAATGGACCTAGGATGCGAGCTTTAGCTCCTACCTTAGAAATAGAGGCTATTGCTCCTTATATTTCAGGATCATTTGCAGATATGTTATTGGCTGTAGAAAGCCATCCTGCTATGTTGCTTTATCTTAATAATGAACAATCTATTGGGCCCAATTCTAAAGCAGGTAAAAGAAGCAAAGGTAAAAGAGGCCTGAATGAAAATTTGGCTAGAGAGATTTTGGAGTTACATACTCTAGGTGTCAATGCAGGTTATGATCAGGCTGATGTGACTGAGTTAGCGCGAGCAATCACGGGGTGGGGAGTAGAAGGTAAAGGTTCTGCTAATTTTTCATTTAAAGCCAATTTACATGAGCCCGGACGTCGTGATGTTTTTGGAAAAATATATCAGCAAGACGGTGTAAAGCAAGGAGTACGGATACTGAATGATTTGGCGGTCAATGCTAAAACCGCTGAGTTCGTCTCGAGAAAGTTAGTTAATCATTTTGTTAATGATAATCCACCACAAGCCTTAGTTGACACTATGGTTGCTGTTTGGCTGAAAACTAAGGGTAATTTACCCCAAGTGCTACAAGCTATGATTGAGCACCCATTGAGTTGGTCAGAACAAGGCGCTAAGTTTAAAACCCCTAGAGAATTTGTGATCTCAACATGTCGCGTTTGTGGAATAAAAAAAATTAATCCCAATTTTTCTAAAAGTTTAAGCATATTGGGTCAGCAACCTTTTGCTGCTGGTTCACCCGCAGGTTATAAAGATACACAGGAATATTGGGCAGGACCACGGGCGATGATGGGGCGAATCGAATGGGCTGAGCATGTCAGTAAGTTTGTAAAAAATAGTCCTGTGGAACTGGCGCAAAATGCTTTAGGCCCTCTAATGGATGAACGCACTGAGTTATTGATTTCACGTGCAGAAAGTAAATCACAAGCTGTTACTTTATTTTTAATGAGTCCGGAGTTTCAAAAAAGATGAGCATGCAAAGACGAGACTTTATCAAAGCGGGAGTGGCAGGCTGGATTATATTTCAAACAGCTGCTAGTCGAGCTTTAGCCAATCCTACTCAGTCTTCAAAAAATCCTAAAAAAATTGTTTGGGTGATGTTACGTGGTGGCATGGATTCGTTACATGCAGTATTGCCAATTGGTGATCCTGATTTTATGCATATTCGAGGTTCATTAGTTGCACCAATTAAAGACAAGTTGTTACCTATGCACAATGGCTTCGCCTTACATCCGGCGTTAAAAAATTGTCACAATTGGTATCAGAATAAAGAGTTTTTACCAGTTGTCGCAGTAGCTTCTGGTTATCGGAAACGCTCACATTTTGATGCCCAAGATCAAATGGAAAGTGGCTTAAATAATACTGATTATGAAAGTGGTTGGTTAGCCAGAGCTGTGGGCATGTTAAAGGGGCATGGATTAGCCATCGCACAAACCGTGCCTATTGCTTTAAGAGGGGAGGAGCCTAGTCAAACTTGGTTTCCTTCGCATTTTACTGCATCAGATGACGACTTAATTGCTCGTTTACGCTCACTTTATGCTGGCAATAAAGAGTTTTCAGGGTTACTAGAAAGTGCGGTAAACAATCGAGATATGTTGGATATGGATGGAGAAACTCGAGCAAGACCCAATTTTTCATATTTGGCTAAAAATTGTGGGGAGTTATTAAGCAGAGATGACTCGGCAAATTGTGCCATGTTGGAATTAGGGGGGTGGGACACTCATAATAATCAACAACAACGCTTGAATAGACAATTTTCTATGCTTGATAATGGATTAGCAGAACTTAAAAATGCTTTAGGTGACACTTGGCAAGATACTGTTGTATTGGTGACTACTGAATTTGGTAGAACTGTAGCAGTTAATGGCACCAAAGGGACCGATCACGGTACAGGCTCTACTATGTTTATGTTAGGTGGTGCCGTTAAAGGTAAACAAGTATTAGGTCAGTGGCCAGGCTTAGCTAAAGAAAGCTTGTTTGAAGAAAGAGATTTAACGCCAACTACTGATGTCAGAAGCTGGATGGCCAGTGTATTACATCAACATTGGAATTTACCTTTGGATAAGATTGCGAAAGTATTTCCTGATGTGGAGCCTGCTGCTCAGGCTATCGTAAAAGCTTAAAAAATTATAATCACCAGACGAATGAATAAATATTATCAAAATATGTGGCAGCAAGGAATGGCTGCCTACCAACAGCAAGAATTTAAACTAGATAAACAGATTGCCAATGCCGGTGATACTAGGCGAGGGATCACTTTATTAGCGCGGCTATCTCAACCCGTTAAAGACAAAACTAGTCAGTTTTTAACTGAACTTGATGTGATTTGTCCCGGGCAATACCTCTATCCTCAATCTGATATGCATTTAACCATTATGTCTATTGTATCTTGCTGCGAAGGTTTCATGTTTGATGCAGATACTGCACAACAATACTTGCTAGCATTAGCCCCAAAATTAGCAGTAGTCTCTAGCTTTAATGTTGAATTTTCAGGTATCACAGTGTCAGATGCGGCAGTGTTATTGGCTGGGCATACTGATCAATTGCAATTAGCAGACCTTCGTTCTCAAGTAAGAGAAGCGATAACAATCAGCGGCACAGCCCATAGTATGGACAGCCGCTATAAAATAGAAACGGCCCATTCGACTATTTTTCGCTACCAAACACAACCAACAAACAGTCATAGTTTGATCCAGTTTTTGCAGAAAAACCATCACAGGCAGTTTACTCATATGCGAGTAGGATCACTGGATCTGGTGTTTAATGATTGGTACCAAACCAAAAAAAATACACGACTTATTGGTCATATAGACTTAGCAAAAAAATAGTCTTGTTTTTATTAAAATAACAATGGATTATAAGTTAATTACTTTCTTCAATCTGGAAACCCCATGAGCAAAATATTAAAAAATGACATTCCACAAGAAGCCTTTGATTGGTACGACGAATATGCTCATGGAGCAATAGACCGAAGAACCTTTATTAAAAAATTGACGAGCTTGGTGGCTGTGGGTTATTCCATGAGTGTTTTGACTTCTGCTTTACTCCCTAATTATGCATTAGCCGAGCAAGTGTCATTTAATGACGAAGATATTAAAGCCAGTTATGCAAATTTTGACTCGCCAATGGGTCATGGCAAAGGGCAGGGGTATTTGGTTACGCCTACTAACAAAAGTGGCAAACTACCCGTTGTTTTAGTGATACACGAAAACCGAGGGTTAAATCCTTATATTAAAGATGTGGCTCGTCGTTTAGCTAAAGCAGGCTTTATTGCATTTGCACCTGATGTTTTATTTCCTTTAGGTGGTTATCCAGGTAATGATGACGAAGGACGAGCCATGCAAAAGTCTATGGATAAAGATAAAGTTCAACATGATTTTGTAGCGGCGGCTGAATTTTTGAAATCCCATAAAAGCAGTAACGGTAAACTTGGAGCTGTAGGCTTTTGTTTTGGTGGTTACATAGTGAATTATTTAGCAGCGGTTAGTTCTGACTTGATTACAGCAGGTGTGCCTTTTTATGGAACCCCAGCCGTGGCTGAGCTTAGAAACAATATCAAAGCACCTATGTTAATTCAATTGGCTGAACTAGATACTCGAGTCAACAACACTTGGCCTGACTACGAAAAAGATTTAGTGCGCTTGCAGGTTCCTTATCAAATGTTTATGTACAAAAATGCCAATCACGGTTTTCATAACGACTCAACCAGCCGTTATGATAAAGAAAACGCTGAACTAGCTTGGAGTCGAACTTTATCCTTCTTTAACGAGAAGTTAATTTAATTAAAAAATAGAACTCGGGTTAAATAGCCTCTAGATTTATCTTTAGAGGCTATTTTTAATGACTTGTTTTTTGAGATAAATATTCTTTAATCAATTGTCAATTAACTTGGCCAGCTGTTGTTGGAAATACTTTTCTTGCACCACAGGATCTTTAAATTGTTTTCCGTATTCTTGCAGAGATTTTGCTAGTGCTTGAACATGTGTTTTATTTTCAGTTAAGTGGATTACATTTTTTACTTCGTCTGGGTCATTGAATGTATCAATTAACCAAGGTTCGGCTGGTTTTATCGCCGAAGACAGTACTAATTTATAACGGTCACTAAATGCACCCACCCAGCCTTGAATTCTTACAAAGGTTACATCTTGCCACTTTGTTCCAGTCGTTTTATTAATTAGGGGCGTTAAATCTCTGCCATCTGTTATTGCAGGATCATAATTTTTGACTGCTAGTAGTGATAAAAATGTGTCCATCCAATCTGTAGTATTCGCTGCTTCATGCACTACTAAGCCTTTTTTTATGCCATTTGGATAGTGCATAACAAATGGAATTTTAGCCGACCCTTCTTGTGGGTTGCCTTTATTGATCCTGTGGTGTTCACCTAATAAGTCGCCGTGATCAGAACTAAATACAAGAAGAGTATTGTCTAGCAGATTTTCATTACGTAACTTGCTTATAAGGCGGCCTAAGTTGTCGTCTAATAGTTTCACCATACCAAAATAATTCTGTAGTGATGCCTGCATTTTTTTTGGTTGTTTTTTAGGATCAGTCTGTTGCCAAAGAGGATCTGTATCTTTGATTTTTTTATAGAAGGTTTTAGGCATTTCGAATTTCACATCGGCGTACATTGTGTCGTAGGGTGGACGAACTTTGTCTGGACCATGAGGATCAGGGTAACTGAGCACATAAAAGAACGGCTTGGTTTTATGCTCATCAATAAAATCAATGGCTCGGTTAGTTAACCAATCGGTAGTGAATGTTTTATCATTTGCTGATTGTGCTTTGCTTGCATAATTGGGGTTATCGCCACCCCCAACCACATAAGGTGTGCCATCTGATTTGATATTCAAGTTTTTCCAGTGACCCCGATTAAACATAAAACGATTATCTTTAAATCCATAATTATGTTTCGGAGCCCAGCCAGGTTTATCCTCGCCACTTAAATGCCATTTACCACCATATCCTGTTTCATAACCGTTTTCGGTTAACACGTCTGCTAGAGTCGGCACATCTTGTTTCATTATGTAATTGTTCTGAGGGACGCCGGCATTTTGTGGATACAAACCGGTAAACATCGAACTACGTGAAGGACTACAAACCGGTGAAGAGGCATACATACTATTAAATAAAACCCCATTTTTGGCGAGATAATCCAAGTTCGGTGTGGTGACGACTGTGTCCCCCCACATTAATGCTTGGTCTTTAGACAGTAAATCTCGATAGGCGCCTAACGTTCGGAAGTTGTGCTCATCAGTAATGATCAGTAATAAATTAGCTTTAGTTGTGGGCTGGCGATTTTGAGCTTTTACTGTTAATGAAGTAAATATGGCTAGGCCTATAATGGGCAATAGGTATTGTTGTATTTTCATAATCATTCTCGGTTTATTTATTCTGGATTATTGTTGTTTTTGCGACAGAAGAGGCCAAGTATCTGTTCTAAATGGGGTGACGGGCAGTCCAATTTTATCGTACAAATTGACCACTGGATTATTTTCCCATCCGTATCTTACTGCAACCGGGTGTGAAACCGATTTGGCAAAAACTTCAATTTTGTTTTTACCAATAATTTTAGCTTGGGCATTGACAAATCTTTGATCTTTTCCGGCAATGTAAAATCCTAATACTGTATTAGTATCAAATGAATATAACTTGCTGCTTACATCTTTAAAGGTGACTTGTACCTTATTATCAATAATTTTAAAGCTGTCATACATAGGACTGTTTGCTGCCATTTGATAACCATAATCTTTTAGCAATGGGTGACGAACAAGCCTATTGGCTGCTTCTTGCTTATTACGTGGGTGGATGTCTTTGGCTTCACCTAAATCAATAACAATAGCTTGTCCTGTATTAGGCAGTTCAAGGGCCAGTGTTTGAGCCTCTCTCAGTTCAGCCCAACTGCTGCCTGCCGAAGGGGATTGTACTTCGTCATTAAAATCAGCCAACTGTACCCAATAAAATGGAAAGTCACCTTGGCCCCAACTTTCGCGCCATGAATTAATCAGTAAAGGAAACAATGAACGATATTGATAACCTCGACCTAAATTACTTTCGCCTTGGCACCAAATAACTCCTTTCATGCCATAACCCACTATGGGGTTAATGACGCCGTTAAAAATATTAGCAGGGCGCTTTTTGCCGGTCAGTACATTATCTGGCTTAAACTGCCTTTGACCAGGTTGGCCATCGGCTTCCCATTGAGCAAAGTCCTTGAGTGCTTTGCTAAACTTTTGTGGGGTAAATTCGGCTGCCTTTCTATCCCACTCAGCTAACATGGGCATAAATGATTTATTATGTGATAAAGCGTCTCTAGAAATAAATGCTTCGATGGGGGAACCTCCCCAAGTGCTATTAATTAGGCCTACTGGTACATCTAATATTTTATGTAGTCTTCGACCAAAAAAATAACAAGTTGCTGAAAATTCCGCTACGGTATCTGCAGAAACCGTTTGCCAATTAGCATCAAAGTTGAATTGCGGTTTATTCACACCAACACGAGGTACCGTGATTAGTCGAATGTCCCGATAGTTTGCAGATGCTATTTCTAATTCTGAATGGTTTGATCCTCCCACACGCCAGCCCATATTTGACTGACCAGCACAAACCCAAACTTCTCCCACTGCTACATTATTAAAGGTAAGTTGATTTTTACCTGACACACTAAGTTGGTAACGACTTCCTGTTTCTATTGGGTTTAATGATACTCGCCAATTTCCAGAAGAATCGGCTTGTGTGATATGACTCTGGCCGGCAATAGACACATTAACCTTTTCACCACTATCAGCTTTACCCCAAACTGTATTTTTCTGCAGTTGTTGTATTACCATGTTATCGCCAAAAATATTAGGCATAACAATATTGGCTTGTGAGGTTAGGGGAGCGGTGACTATACTGGCAAAAAACAATAAGTGGAGTATTTTTTTCATTTGAACAGTTATTTTAGTTATTAAATTGTTAATCTCACCCTATAGATTTACAGATAAATTGTCACTATTAAATATGCAAAGGTTGTGTAAAGAGTTATTGTGAAATTATGTTAAATGAAAACGTTTTCTATGCTAGTCTTCGTATTCTTCGTCTTTTGAACGGATAATATATTGCCGGTTTTAGGTATTAAAGATATTGCGGCTTTGGCTAATGTCTCTCCCGCTACAGTGTCAAGGGTGCTAAATTCGCCAGAATTGCTCTCTGCTAAAACGTTAGCCAGGGTACAAAAAGTCATTGATGAACATGGCTACACTCCAAATCGTTTTGGTACCAGTTTGCGCACTAAAAAAAGCGGAAATATAGTGGCTATTATTCCTCACATCACTAAACCTGTTAATGCTGGAATTATTCGGGCTATCGAAGAAGAGGCACAAAAATTTGGTTACTCAGTGCTGCTTGGAGATACCCAAGGTTTGCGCGAACGAGAATTACATTATGGTAGTTTAGCCCGCCATGGCCAAGCCGATGGTGTTTTATTGTTTGGGGCAAATTTACCTTTTGAATTGAACGACAAATTACCCATAGAAAAACAGCTGCCTCCACTGGTTAATGCTAATGAGTTAGTGCCTGATGTCGATATCCATAAAATATTTATCGATAATGAAGCCGCAGCGATTGAAGCCATGCAACATTTATTTGCATTTGGACATACTAGGATTGCAGCAGTAGTAGGACCCAGTGATGTCCCCAGTTCTAATGAGCGTCTTTGTGGTTATAAAAGAGCTTTGGAAATGCAAGGAATTGAATTTTCTACAGACCTGGTAATTCAAGGTGATTATACCTTACATTCAGGAGTCGAAACGGGCAATATTTTATTGAATTTACAACCTCGACCCACTGCTGTGTTTGCATTTAGTGATGATATGGCAATTGGAATTATGCAAGTTTTACACAAAAATGGGGTGGTGGTACCTGCTGATATTTCTGTCATTGGTTTTGATGATATCAGCTATGCTGAGTTTGTTAGGCCTTCTTTGACTACTGTGCATCAGCCGTTAAAAGAAATAGGGCAAACTTGTGCTAACTTATTAATTCGCAGCATAAAAAATCCTGACTTAAAGCCCGAAAAAATTCAGTTAACCTATACCCTTAAAGTTCGTGACAGTACTGGCCCTGTAAATAAAAATAAAACAGCAGAATAGAAGTGAATTTTTTGCTCCTTTATAACCTATAACCGAAAATTACTATATCTTTGAAGGATTTATTTAGATGAAAACGTTTTATATGCTAAAATATTTTTAACTTGTAATATATCATATTTTCAGGAACCTTGATTTGGCTACTTTAGGGATAAAAGACATTGCTGCACTTGCAAAAGTATCTCCGGCTACTGTTTCTCGTGTGTTTAGTTCTCCTGATTTGGTTTCAGAAAAAACCCTCAAAAAGGTCAAAAAAGTAGTAGATGAATTAGGTTACCGACCTAATCGGATGGGGGCTAGTTTACGCACTCGTAAAAGTGGCAACATAGTAGCCATTATTCCAGACATCACTAAACCTGTTAATGCTGGTATTATTCGTGCCATAGAGCGCGGCGCACAGAGTGCAGGATACTCAATACTTTTAGGGGATACTCAAGGCGTTGAGGAGATGGAGCAGCATTACGCTGATCTAGTTACTCATGGTCAAGCGGATGGTATTTTGTTATTTGGCTCTAGACTTCCTTTCAAAATTGATCCAAACCTTCCTCTTGGTCCACAACTCCCTCCTTTGGTAAACGGTAATGAAGGTATTGAGTCTGATGAAATAGTTAAGGTTGCGGTAGATAATGTTGCAGCTGCTAAAGCGGCAGTGGATTATTTAATTTCAATTGGTCACAAGCGTATTGCCGCTATCACCGGACCGAATGATGTCCCCAGCTCTAATAAACGAATTAAAGGTTATTTCCAAGCATTAGATGAAGCTAGTATCACTGCAGACAGTTCGCTTTTAATTGAAGGGAATTATGATGTTAAATCTGGGGTTGATTGTGCTCAAAAGCTTTTATTATTGCACCAACGTCCTACTGCTATATTTTGTTTTAATGATGATATGGCAATAGGCGCTATGCAATTTTTACAGCAGCAGGGATTTAAAATTCCCGAAGATATATCTGTCATGGGCTTTGATGATATTAACTATGCTGAATATGTCACCCCGTCTCTAAGCACAGTACATCAACCATTACAGGAAATTGGTGAAACGTGTATTAACTTGTTATTAAAACAGCTGAGAGGTGAAAAAGTTGAGCCAGGCTCGCAATATTTGCCTTTCACATTAAAAATAAGAAATAGCACAGGTATTGCTCCCAAACTTTAAATGTAAATTAAAAACTAACAGGTGCTCAAATATCTCTTTTTTCATGGTTTATTTAATAGTACCTCTAATTTCCTTAACTACCTGCAAATACTCCTTTGACTCTATAAAATCTATTGAAAAAGTTTGCGTAACTTGTTTTGCCATAAATGGCAATGCAACAAGGGTGAAACACTTACCGTGCATAAAAGAGACGGGGCTTGTTTTAACATGCTCTTGTTACTTTCTTAGATGTTGCTCTTTTTTCAGTAATAGACCTATTACTAATATTGTTGAAGGCAAAAGTAACAGCCATAAAATCATGGTACTTTGCTCGTTAGTAAAAAGAGGATCCTGTCAAGAACTATGATTCATTCATGCTTTAGGACAAATTTAATCATCGTTAAGTAAAACGATTTATCTCTTTTGAGGTATCCACCAATTTATCTAAAATACCTCTAGCCCCTAGATTTTAAATTTGGTGTGCCTGTTGCGCTAAAAAACTGCGCAAACAAAGCAGTGGTAAATGATTTAAGTTTCATCATTTACCTATTGTTAGATTTACGCTCTTTAACTAAACGAGAGTCGCAATAACGTTATGTTGGCCATTGAAGATAGCTGCATTGATAACGCTGCCTGCAACCGGTTGGTCATCTACAATCAGTTCTATCGATCCTTTGCTTAAACCATTTGGATTGCGTAGTTCAATATCATAATGAGCACCACGGAATTCACGCTTGATTTTAACTTTATCCCAGCTAGGTAAAATACAAGGGTCGATACGTAAACCTTCATAAACTGGGCGAATACCTAAAATATACTGAGTAGCTGCATAGTAGTTCCAAGCCGCTGTGCCTGTTAACCAAGAGTTTTTCGCTTCTCCTGGATTGGCTGAGTCGGTACCTGCAACCATTTGGCTATATACATAAGGTTCGGTTTTATGCAGAGTTTGTACTTCTTGTAAATACGCTGGGGTAATTTTGCTGTAATACTCATAAGCTTTTTCACCACGACCAAGCATAGCCTCAGAAATAGTGATCCAAGGGTTGTTATGACAGAAAATACCGGCGTTTTCTTTATACCCAGGTGGGTACGAAGTGATTTCACCTAAGTATTTGTTATAAGTGCTAAAAGCAGGTTGGTTTAACATGATGCCAAAATCAGTCGATAGATGTTTTTCTACCGAGTCTAAAGCTTGTTTAACTTTACCATTATCCATGCCGATACCCGCCATAGCGCAGAAACCTTGCGATTCTATGAAGATCTTTCCTTCTTCATTCTCGTTGCTACCAACTTTTTCGCCTCTGGCATCATAAGCCCGTAAATACCATTCACCATCCCATGCATGTTGTTCTACTGTGCTGCGCATTTTGTCTACATGAACTAGGGATTGTGCCGCTAATTCAAATTTGCCAATTTGCATACATAAATCAACAAATTCTTGGCCATACAGTACAAACTGGCCAGCAATCATGACTGATTCAGCAACATCTGATGCGCCACGTTGTGTGGTTTGATAAGACTCATTAGGATCTTCAGAGAAACAGTTCAGGTTTAAACAATCATTCCAATCGGCTCGACCGATTAACGGCAAGCCATGTGGACCAAGATTATTGACAACATGATTAAACGCGCGAACTAGGTGGTCAAAATGGACATGGGTCGCTTCTTCTTGATCATCATAAATAACCATTTCATCGAGAATACTGAAGTCGCCAGTTTCTTTAATGTAGTTGGTAGTAGATAACACCATCCACATAGGATCATCGTTAAAGTTACCACCAATATTGGCATTACCTTTTTTAGTTAATGGCTGATATTGATGGTAAGCCGAACCGTCAGGTTTTTGTGTGGCAGATAAGTCTAAAATACGTTCTTTTACTTTATCTGGCACCATATGCGCAAACCCTATGGTGTCTTGATTTGAATCTCTAAAGCCCATACCGCGGCCAATACCTGATTCGTAGAATGAAGCACTACGAGATAAGTTAAAGGTCACCATATTTTGGTATTGATTCCAGATATTGATGGCACGGTTAAACTTATCATCGGGCGTTTCAACACTAAATTTAGATAATAGGTTGTGCCAATAGTCATTTAGTTTGGCTAATTCAGAATTCACTTTTTCGTGGCTATCAAAACGGGCGATCATCGCTTTAGCGGGCGTTTTGTTAATCACATTTTTAGCTTGCCACTTTTCGTCTGCTGTCACTTCTATGTAACCTAAAATAAATTCAAGGGATTGACTTTCACCTGGTGCCAATTCTAATTTTAAATGTTGCGAAGCAATGGGAGACCAGCCTCTGGCAAACGAATTAGTGGCTTGGCC
This sequence comes from Paraglaciecola sp. L3A3, assembly GCF_009796765.1. NCBI lineage: Bacteria > Pseudomonadati > Pseudomonadota > Gammaproteobacteria > Alteromonadales > Alteromonadaceae > Paraglaciecola > Paraglaciecola sp. L3A3. Next base: position 3,171,692 of record NZ_CP047023.1, on the reverse strand, counting down.
ATTTTCTACTACTTGCGGGCGATCAAACCCCCGGTACTGACCTAAAAAACTTTCCCGATCTGTGTCGTAGCCATCAAGTTTACGGTTAACTGAATAAAAAGCGTAATGATCACGACGTTCTCGATATTCAGTTTTATGATAGATAGTGCTGTCTTCAACTTCTACTTCACCTGTAGACAAATTACGTTGAAAGTTAGCGCCATCGTCTTCAGCGTTCCACAAACACCATTCAATAAATGAAAATACATCAACGGTTTTTGTTGATTCATTGTTGTTAGTCACCACTAATGAATGCACTTCAGCTTTAGTGTCTAAAGGAATAAAACTCGTGACTTGGGTGGCTATGCCATTTTTACTGGCGTTAAAACGACTGTATCCCATACCATGACGGCAAGAGTATTCGTCTAATTCAGTGTTAACTGGACGGCCTGTAGCAGACCAAAACTCATCATCACAACGGATATAGAAATATCGTCCGCCATTGTCTAAAGGTACACTGTTGTATCTATATCTGGTTAAACGACGAAACTTAGGGTCTCGATCGAAACAATAACCACCTGCAGTATTAGAGATTAATCCGTAAAAACCATCATTACCTAAATAATTGATCCACGGAGTAGGTGTGTATGGAGTGATGATGACATATTCGTAATTTTCATCGTCAAAATAGCCAAATTTTGAGTTTGTGTCGGGAGTAGTAATTTGCATAATAAAAAATCTCTCTAGGTAAAAATATTACCAATATAAAGTGTGTTATTTATTCTGTGATTTGTTTTGCTGCGTTTCTACGAGCAATAAGATCTGCGGTCATTTGTGTCTGCATCTGATCGGTTATGGGATAGAAC